>JANMNE010000049.1:0-7198 GCA_031373785.1 Ilumatobacteraceae bacterium | reverse complement strand
GACGATGAACTCGCGGCGCTTGGCCGGCCACAGCTCGAACGAGTCACGCGGGATCGGCAGCGGAAGGAGCCCACCGTCCGAAGCGATCTGCGTGAACTTCATGCACTGCTGTGCGTCGGGGATGCGGTACTGACCCTGCAGTTCGGTCCCGGTGTACCCGAGTGAGACCGCCGACTTGGGGCCCTGCGTCGAGCTCATCAACTTGAACTCGTAGATGCGTGATATCGAGGCGTCGAGGAAACGGAAGCGGTACTTGCGCCGCTTGACCTCGAGCACCGGGTACGCCGTGCCGTTGACCGTGAAGATGTCGCCCGTGAAGCCATGGTTCGGGAAGTGCTTGTAGAACGTCTTGCCCCACCACTCCGGATGCTTGCGCGGGTTCCCCGCGAGCGGGAACTCGCCCTGCCCGTCGTGAATGTCTTGGTGGATCGTCACGCCGTCGTCGAGACGGCAGTCGTAGAACGCCAACGGGATGTCGTAGGCAACGTCGAAGGAGCCATCGGGGTTGTTGGTTCGCACACCTGGAAGTCGGAGACCCTGCGTCTCGTCGCCCATGTCCATGCCGTTCTTCGGGTCATAGATCGGGTACAGCCCGACCATGCCCTTGTAGACGTTCGAACCGGTGTGATCCATGCGGTGATCGTGGAACCAGAAGAAGCTCTGCTTCTCGCAGTCCTGACCGCCTGCCGGCCAGTTGAGGTACAGGTTGTCGACCCACAGTTGCGGGGCGTAGCCGTGCCTCTTGGGGCCGTACCTCATCGAGTAGTGCGGGTTGCCGTCGCTCTCGGGCGCGGTGTGGCCGTTGTGCAGGTGGGTCAGGAACGACCAGTCCGGCGCACCGAAGTCCTGCCGATCGAGGTTCTGCGGGTTCTCGTGCAGATGGTTGTCGAAGCGCACCAGGCACGGCTTGCCGTACTCGGCGTTGATCATCGGCCCGGGGAACGTGCCGTTGAATCCGTAGATCGTGCTCGACGGCAGCGTTCGCACCGTGCCCGCCGCGACGGTCTTGCCGCTGGAGTCGAACGAAACCGTCGGCTGGCCCAGCGAGTTGATCGGCATCACCTGCGACGACGTGAACGAGTGGGTGTTGACCTCGACGTTGATCTTGTACACGATCGGGTCGACCGGCGTGCTCCCGGGCGGAGTCCAGATCTGATGCTCATAGTTGGCGAGCGAATTCTGCTGGCCGATCCCGGGCCCTGGCGGGCTCTTCCAGCCGCTGTAATCCGACTTCGGCACGGGCGCGAGCGCCTTCGGCACCGTCAACGGATCGTTGAACGGCGACACGATCAGCGGGCTGGTCGGAAACGCCTCTTTGTAGATCACGTCGGCCCAGGCGATCGAGGCGGCGTCGAACAGCCCATCGGCGGTCATCAGGCCGCGGCGACGCAACTGCGGCACGGCCAGCGAACCGGCGGTGCCGACTGCGACTGCAGCCGCACCGGCGGCACCGAGCTTCAGCAGCGTTCGGCGTGGGAACGGGTCGTTGATCTTCGCAATCTCAGACATGTGACTCGCCTCCGATCGTCCAATCCGTAGCTACACAGCCATGTGAAGTGACACGCAAAAGAGCGCGCCCCCCCGAGTATCTCCGTCCGTGCATTTCTCGTCCCTTCGTCCCTCCGGGGCACCACGTCCGTACTGCGGTCACCGGTCGTAGCAGATACTGGCAGTCCAGAAAAAAGAGTCAATAGGCCGGTTGCACTGCGTCATACGTCGTACCAAGGGGCACGTGAAGCTGCGCTTCAAGTCGTAGGCCTTGGATACATTCTCGACGACTCGTGCACGACTGCTCGCTCAGCGTCGACAAGTGATACCTCGGGTATGTGCTGCACTACACCTATTGCCGACGTACACATGCTCACAGTGTCGCGCCGACTGTGGCGGCGCCCGGTCAGCGGGTGGTCGCCGGTGCCAACGCCGCCATGAACTGACCGACGAGTCGATCGGGTTGGCAGCTGTCGCTGTGGATCGGCGCCGCCATCGCAGTCGCCGCGGCCGCCTTCACCGGGGTGTGGATCCCACGCCACCATCGCGCCGAGTTGACCATCCACGACGAGCTCTTCGCCGGCTCGCCGTCCCCCCAGGTGGCCCTGCAAGCGATGCCGTAGCAGTCGGCTCGAACGATTTGGGCGCCAACCCGGCGCCAACCCCGGTCGGCGAGGAGCTTGGCGCCCGGATCGATGCCGATAGGTTGAGAATCTGTGGAAACGACCCGTCGCGGGATGACGCAACGGCACGGATACGTCTGGTGCGCTCTCGCAGCGTTGCTGTTCGGCTCGGCGACTCCGGCGATCAAACTGCTCGTGGATCATGTCGGATCCGTCACGCTCGCCGGGCTGTTGTACCTGGGCGCGGCCGCAGCGGTCACTCCCATCGCACTGCGAGAGAAGCGACACGCGGCGACGGGCCGACAGCGCGCACGTCTGTTGCTCGCTGTGGGGTTCGGAGGAGGGCTTGCGCCGGTGCTGCTGATCCTGGCGCTCGACCGAACGCCGGCTGGGACCGTCTCGTTGTTCCTCAACCTCGAGCTTGTCGCCACCGCGATCATCGCTCGCGTCTTCCTGCAGGAGCACATCGGCAGGCGCGCCGGATTGGGCATCGTGATCGTCGTACTCGGCGGCGCGATCCTCGCCGGGGGCGCGGACGGCGGAATCGCGACCGGGGCCCTCCTGGTCGCGGCGACATGCGTCTGCTGGGGTATCGACAATGCCATCACGGCCAGCCTCGACAGCTACACCCCGGCGCAGATCACGTTCGCCAAAGGTGTCGTTGCCGGGTCGGTCAACCTGGTGCTCGGTCTGATCCTGGGCGGCTTTCCCGGTGGGCGGTATGCCCTGGCGGCCGTCGCAATCGGAGTCGTCGGGTACGGAGTGTCGATCACCATGTGGATCACCGGGGCGCGGCTCGTCGGTGCCGCGCGCGGCCAGGTGATCTTCGCCTTGGCCCCGTTCGTCGGGGCGCTGCTGGCGTGGCCGATCAACGATGATCGGCTTTCATCGACCACGGTGGTCGCATTCTCGATCTCGCTCGTCGGCGTGATCGTGGTTGGCTCCGCTCACCACAGGCACCGGCACGTTCATCAGGCGATGCTGCACGCGCACCCGATCGATCCACAGGACCCGCACCACAGTCTCGACGCCATCGAGGTGCTGTCAGGAACCGAGCATCGTCACCTCGCCCTGACCCACGAGCACGAACACCTGCCCGACATCCACCACCGTCACGGCCATCAGTGACCCGTTGCCTGCTCGCTGAAGTCGGCGATGAAGATGGCCAGCGCGGATGCAACGGAGATCCCGGCGATCAACCAGAAGCGGATGATGACCTTCGTCTCCGGCCATCCCGTCAATTCGAAGTGATGGTGAACGGGTGACAGGCGAAACAGCCGCCGCCGCCGGCCTGAAGCGCGGAACACGACCATCTGCAACGCAACGGAACCGATCTCCATCACGTTGAGCCCACAGATCAGGATCAACAGCAGGTGCGTGTTGGTCGTGAGCCCGAGCAGTGCCAGTGCAGTCCCGATCGCCAGCGAGCCGACATCTCCCATGAAGATGTCGGCCGGTGCCGCGTTCCACCACAGGAACCCGGCGCACCCACCAGCGAACGATGCCGCAAACACGGCGAGGTCATAGGGGTTGATGACGCTCGGGTAGATGGTGGGGTTGCGGAAGCCCAGGAAGGCGATCGCAGTGAAGGCGGCGAACCCGAACAACGCCGACCCGGCGGCGAGGCCGTCGAGGCCGTCAGTGACGTTCACGGCGTTGCTCGTGGCGAAGATGATCGACCCTGCCCACAGCATCCACACCACGTTCCCCATGTCCCAGCCGGGTACCTCCGGGCGCACGAACGACAGCCGAGTGTCGATGTCGGTGGTGGCCAGCAACGTCGCCGCAACTCCGATGGCGATAGCCAGCGTGATGTAGCCCTTGTGCCGCCACAGCACCCCACGGTTGTGTCGGGTTCGAATCTTGATCGCATCGTCGACGAAACCGACGAGCGCCATTGCCAGCACGCCCGCCCACATGATGAGCGTCTGATTCGAGAACACCACTCCCGGTCGCACGTGGCTGACGAGATAGCCGACGAGCGCGGCGCCGATGATCGCCAGCCCGCCCATCGTCGGAGTGCCTGCTTTGTGACCGTGCTCGGGCACGACGAGGTTGGCTGCGTTCTTTGCCAGGATCGGCTGAGTACGCCCTCGCGCACTCATCACCCGCGTCATCCAGCCCGTTCCCACGATGGACAGGATCATTGCCACACCCGCCGCGAGCAGCGGCGCGATCATCCGAAGTTCCCGGCGACGCAGCGATCGGCGACTACTGCAATTCCGGTCACGTTGCCATCAGCCAGCACTCACGGAGCTTACGGCTCTCCTCGTCGGGCGCAGGCGCATTCAGTGACGCGCATGGTGGTGGCCGTCGTGATGATCGAACTCGTCGTAGTGCTGACTCGAGGTGCCGGGATGCGCTCCCACCTCCTCGCCGAGCACTCCGTCGTCGCCGACTTCGGACACCGGAGTGCCATCGAGCTTCGTGGTCGTTCGCAGCGCCTCCGACCGAAAGTGTTCCAGAGAAACGGCGTCCGCCGCGTCGCCCAATCGATGGAGAAACGCGACGTCATCGGCGGCGACCATCGGCCCAGCTTTGCAGAGACATCGCGGATCAGAAGCGTCGTGTATTCAGGACGTTCGGCGGTAGACCTCCGCTGACTTCCGGCATACCCTCATGGGTATATGGAGAAGGCGGTCGGGCGAGATCGAACAGGTCACCGAGCGCAACGTCTAGCGATCGCTGCGGTGGTCGTACTCGGGCTTGCCGGCTGCGCATCATCGAAGAGCGCCGACGGCAATGCCGTCGGGAGTGCTGTGGGTCCGAGCCCGCTCGTCACCATCGGCCCAACGACCACTTCACCGGTCGGAGCGGCAGCAACGTCCGCTGTCCAACTGGTCGATGTCGCCACGGCGATGGCACTCGCCGTGGACCCCTCGGTGATCGTCGTCGATGTCCGTACTCCTGCCGAATTCGCCGAAGGCCACATCAGTCGGGCCATCGTGGCCGACATCCAGGATCTGGGATTCGGTGACCGCATCGCCCAACTCGATCGATCGGCGACCTACCTCGTCTACTGCCACTCCGGCAATCGCAGCGGACAAGCGACGGCCGTCATGGCTGCACTCGGCTTCACCAGCGTGAAGGACCTCGACGGTGGGATCTCAGCGTGGGTGGCTGCCGGGGCCCCACTCGTCACGTAGCGCTCCCCCCGACCGTTCGCCAGGGGGGAACGTCGACAGCGATGCGCACGCGGGCGATCTCCTATCGTGCACTCGCTGCCCGCGCAGAGATCGAAACCAGAGGAGACGACGTGACCGCCACGACACCGACCCGAACGCTCCAAGATGTCCTGGACTCCGTTCCCAACCTCGTCGACTACCTGTACAGCAACCGCAAGGGATCGGTCCTCAAGGATGCTGTGCTGCGCCAGCCGACCGAATTCGTCGCCCCGGAGTTCACGACCTGGCGTGACGAGCAACGAGCGTGGCGGGAAGGGATCGCGTTCTACGACCAGTCGTTTCACATGACGACCACCTACCTGCGTGGCCCCGACGCGCAGCGGCTGCTGTCCAGCCTGGCCGTGAACAGTTTCGAGACGTTCGGCGTGGGCCGGTCCCGACACACCGTCATGTGCAGCCCCGATGGCTACCTCGTCGGCGACGGGATCCTCTACAGCTTCGCACCCGAGGAGCTGGTCCTCGTCGGCCGCGCCGCTGGGCACAACTGGGTGCGCTACACCGCCGAGACCGGCGATTGGGATGTGTCCATCGAGGCCGACGAGATCTTCTCCCACAACAGCGCGGGCCGGCGCACCGTGTATCGGTATCAGTTGGAAGGGCCGCACGCGCCGGCCCTCATCGAACAGCTCACCGGCGCTCCCCTGCCGAACGCGCCGTGGTCGGAGATCTTCCCCGTCACGATCGCCGGCCATCACGCGTGGGCTCAGCGGCACACGATGGCCGGCAACCCGGGGTGCGAGTTCTTCGGGCCCTGGGACGAGGGTCCCGCTGTGAAGGAGGCGATCCTCACGGCTGGCGCCGAGTACAACCTCCGCCGGGTCGGGTCGCTCGCCTACTTCACCAACGCTCTCGAGCTGGGCTGGATCCCGCGGCCGGTGCCGGCGATCTTCACCCACGACGAGCTCCGTCCGTTCCGTGAGTGGCTGCCGGCGACCAGTGAAGAGGTGACCTGGGCGATCGGCGGCAGCTACAACGCACCCAACATCCAGGACTACTACTTCAGGCCACAGGAGCTCGGGTACGGCAACGTGATCAAGTTCGACCACGATTTCGTCGGGCGGGAAGCACTCGAGCAGAGGGGCAAGGACGACCTTCGACAGAAGGTGACGCTGGTGTGGGACCCCGCCGACGTTGGTCGCATCGTCGACTCGTATCTGCACCCCGACGAGCTCCCGGCGCTCTACCTCGAGTTCCCGCGGGCGACGTACTCCACATGGCAATACGACGCGGTCCACGACGACCAAGGACGAACGATCGGCGTCTCGACCTACACCGGTGTCAGCTGGAACGAGCGGGCGATGCTCTCACTCGCGGTCGTCGAGCCCGAGTTCGCCAAGCCAGGGACTCGTGTGTCGGTCACCTGGGGCGAACCGGATGGTGGTGCCAAGAGCCCCTGGCTGGAGCCCCACCGCCAGATGGAGATCCGCGCCACGATCGCTGCGGCCCCGATCGGGAAGTAGAAGCAGCAACAACAGTGGACATACAGGGACAGCTTTCGAACCCTTTGTCAAGGCTTAAGCGGGATGAAACCCCTGGTAGATCGTATGACGATCTCATCCTTGACCTCAGAGAGCAGTTGTTCTTTCCCTCTCCCCGAATGCGGGTGGCGACCGAAAAGGCGGTCTTCATCGTGCTCATGCTCCTTGCCGGTCAGTAGGTGAGGTTGCGGACTGGAGGTTACAGCCTGGCTCGGCTGGCGTCAGTGGGCGTCGCGGACCGGTTTTCGGCCATGACCCAGATCTCCCTTGACTATCGATACTCGATATATCATACTTCGAGTATGACGCAATCGTCGAAGCCGCTCCCGGCCGCCTCGCTCCACATCGTGCTCGCCCTGCTCGGCGGCGAGCTGCACGGCTACGCATTGATGCGACGGGTGGGCGAGCTCAGTGACGGCGCAGC
>JANMNE010000178.1:0-5721 GCA_031373785.1 Ilumatobacteraceae bacterium | reverse complement strand
CCGGTCACGATCAACGACGTCGTGCTGGCCGCCGATGGCTCGATGTGGTCACAAGGAACGCCGGTCACGTGGTCGTCGTACGACGCGACGGCCGGCATCGCTCGAACCCACACCGTGATCGACGGGAGCGAAATCAACACGCAGTACAACGCCTGGTCATCGGTCCCGCTGGAAGTCATCCTCGGTCTGGATCCGACACCGGATCTCAGCGCGGTCGGGACCGACGCAGAGATCGATGACGCTGTGCAGGATGGTCGACCGGTGTGGCAGATCGGTTCGCAGCACGACACGACCGGACCCGACGGAAGTCCTTCGCGCGTCGAGGAGACACTGGCGATCGACAAGGCGACCGGGCTGATGATCGGATACGCGAAGACCACGAGCGCGGCAGGTGGAGTGACATCAACGCAAACTGCCACACTCACCAACCTCGAGGTCGGCGTCGAGGTGCCGCCACCTGGCTTCGACCACTCGTTCGCGCCGGGAGCCAACGTGGACAGCAGTGGCGACCCGGCCTCGTTCCACCTGCTGACGGTGGAGGAAGCAGCGACCAAGTTCGGCTCCGGTTTCGTGGCGCCTGACGCCTTGCCGACCACGGCTCGAATCTTCTTCGAGGGTGGAGTGAGTGTCGTGACCGTCGGTGAAAGTCCCGGCGTCGTCGCGCCGGCATTCCGGAACAAGGTGACGATGGAGTTCCCTGATGGGTTCGCACCACGGTCGGTGACTGTGTCGAAGGACCTCGGCAGCGGCGAGGGTGCTGCGGGCGATGGTGGCGCGGTGTGTCGAACGGTGGATGGCAAGACCTGTGCCGGTTTCAACGGTGCCTCGGTGATCACCGCTGGTCCGCTGCACGGCGTCCCATCCGAGTTGCGCCTCGGGGTGCTGACGATCCACGACGGCCTCGTCACCATCGTGGTGCGGGCACCGACCGACGAGCAGGCGCTCGAACTTGCCAACACGCTTCACCGGATCGGGTGATCCTCGCCGATCCGGTTCACGGTCTCCGTTTCGCGGCCACCGTGTGGCACCGCTTTACTACGGTGACACCGTGAGCACGGGTCGTTGGCAGGTCGAGCAGGTATTGGCGTTGGCGCCGAGGCCGTCGTCGGTCGCGTCAGCGCAACCACTCGCTGTTCCCGCCCGGTGGACCAGCACCGGGTGCGACTCGCGGGCCGTGTGGGGGCGCTGCGTCGGCACCAGCGCCGAGCCGTACGAATGCGCCGTCGATCATGTCGATGTGGCGTCGCGGTGCACGTGCCCGAGCCGTATCTTCCCCTGCAAGCATGCGCTGGCGCTGCTGTTGCTGTGGGCACGTGGCCAGGTCGCCGAGGGCGCATCACCGACGTTCGCGGCAACGTGGATCGCCAAGCGACTTGCCGCGGCCGAGTCAGTACCGGCGACGGAGGCGCCTCTCGAAGCGACGGGCGAGGCCCTGGGCACAGCCGCTGCGACGGAAGTGTCGGCGTCGCCATTGCCGCCGCTCGAGCCGAGCAAGAACCGCGACGATCGCGTCGCCCGCATGGCTGCGGGCCTGGCCGAGCTCGACCGCTGGCTCGACGACCGTGTGCGCACCGGCCTGGCCGATCCATCGCTGGCCAGCTACAAGACATGGGACTCGTTGGCGGCACGGCTGATCGACGCCCAGGTCGGTGGGCTGGCCAACCGGGTCCGTCGCTTGGCCGGCCTGGTCGGCGCCCATCCCGACTGGCACTCGCACGTGCTGGCCGAGTTGGGGGTGCTGCACCTGTTGGCCACGTCGGGCCGCCACCTCGGCACGCTGCCACCGGGCCTCGCCGATTCGGTCGCGGCCACGATCGGATGGCAGGTGCGCCAAGCCGACGTGCTGGCCGGTGTTCCGCAGACCGAGCACTGGGTGGTGATGGGTCGCAGCGATACGCGCGAAGACCGCATCGAGGTCCGCCGCATCTGGCTGCGTGGCGCGTCGACCGGGGCGTGGGCCATGGTGCTGTCGTTCGCCGCCTACCAGCAGAGCCTCGACACGTCGTTCGATGTCGGTACGCAGGTGCATGCGGATCTGTTCCGCTATCCGGGGGCGGTCGCGCTGCGAGTGCTGGTCGGCCCGCGCCACAGCGAGCCGCTGCCAGCGCCGGCGATCGTCGGGTCGTCGATCACCGGTGCGTGCGCAGAGATCGGTCGGGCGCTGGCCGCCGAGCCATGGCTCGAGCGGTACCCGATCTGCGTACTGGCCGCGCCCACTCGCGACGGTGGTCGTTGGCTGCTGACCGATTCGACCGGCTCGCTACCGCTGGTCGAAGGCACAGCGGTCGGCACCCTGTTGGCCTGCACCGCCGGCCAGCCAACGCCGATCACGGCGGAGTGGACCGCGGCCGGTCTGGTGCCGCTGACCGTGCACCTGGCGGACCGAGCCGTCGACATCGGGCCGGTCGCCGAGGCGTCGTTCGTGAAGGCGGCGTCATGACCGCGACCGAGACCGCGACGATGACGCTCGGCGACTACTGGCGGGAGATGGTGACCGTCGCGTTGCTCGGCACCGACCGTCGCGACCCACCGGCCCCGCCAACGGGCGGGCTGGCCGACCTGGCCGCCGACGACCCGCAGCCGACACCATCGCAACGGCTGCTGCAACAGGTGGCCGGTTGCGCTGTGGCACAACGCGCCGGTGTCTTACCGGGTTCCAGCGCGCGACTGCTTGCACCGCCTGACGACGATCCCCGTCCGGTTACACCACCCGTTGCCAGCACCACGTGGCGGCGGGTGATCGCCGATTGGCCGGTGTTGGAGGACGAGTGGGTGCTGGCCGTCGTGCGCAGTGGTCGTCGGCTGGCGCCGGAATTGGTGGTGCCACTGCTGGCTCGTCATCGCACCGACGCCACCCGCCACGCCAGGGTGTTGGTCGCCGCCGGTCCGTTGGGGCAATGGATGATCGCGTGGTCGCCGCGATTGGCGTGCGCGGCGAAGGGGTCGGCCATGATGGAAGCGATCGGCGAGCTGCCCGAGTTGGCCATCGTGCCCGACCTGTTGCCGGTGCTGTGGGCCTCGCCCCAGCAGGCCGGCCACACCATTGCCGGTGGACTGGCGTCGGGCGTGTTCGGCACCAGCCATCGCGCCGTGCTGATCAATCTGGTCGCCCGGGTCAACCCGGCGTCGTTGCCCGCGCTCGGCGAGGCGATCGGCCACATCGACCCGTCGCAGCCGGCGATCGGGTTGGCGTTCGCGCTGGCCGATCTCGCCCGCCTCCGCCATCAGATGCTCAGCGAACTGGAGACACCATGAGCCTGCCGAACGTCCTGCGACCGCATGCCGAGCACGAGTTCGCCCACGAGCTGTCGGCGCTTTCCGCAGCCGACGATCGCGAGCGCCCACCGAGTTGGCGTTTGTCGCCGTGGGCGGTGGTCACCTATCTGCTCGGCGGGGCACTGCCCGATGGGACCGTGATCAGCCCGAAGTACGTCGGTCAACGCCGGCTGATCGAGATCGCCGTCGCCACGTTGGCCACCGATCGGGCCCTGCTGCTGCTCGGCGTTCCTGGCACTGCCAAGACCTGGGTCAGCGAGCACTTGGCAGCCGCCATCAGCGGCGACTCCACGCTGCTGGTGCAAGGCACTGCGGGCACGGCGGAGGAAAGCCTGCGCTACGGGTGGAACTACGCCCGGCTGCTGGCCGAGGGGCCTAGTGAGGCGGCGCTGGTGCCGAGCCCGGTCTACCGGGCGATGCGGGCCGGGTCGATCGTGCGTGTCGAAGAGCTCACCCGCATGCCCAGCGATGTGCAAGACGCCTTGGTGACCGTGCTCAGCGAGAAGACGCTGCCGGTGCCCGAGTTGGCCAGCGAGATCCAGGCGGTGCCCGGGTTCAACCTGATCGCCACGGCCAACGACCGCGATCGGGGGATCAACGATCTCTCGGCCGCGTTGCGCCGTCGCTTCAACACCGTGGTGCTGCCGCTGCCCGCCGACGCCGATGAAGAGGTGGCGATCGTGCGCCGGCGCGTTGCCGAGATGGGCGTGGCGCTGCGCCTGCCGAAGGTGCCTGCGGCCGACGAGGAGATCCGCCGCGTGGTGACGGTGTTCCGCGAACTGCGCGGCGGTGTGACCGAGGATGGCCGGGTCAGCCTGAAGGTGCCCAGCGGTTCGTTGTCGACCGCCGAGGCGATCTCGGTGGTGACCAATGGTCTGGCGCTGGCGGCGCACTTCGGTGACGGGCAGCTGAACGCGGCCGATGTCGCCGCCGGGATCGTCGGTGCGGTCGTGAAGGATCCCGTGCACGACACCGTCGCCTGGCGCGAATACCTCGAGGCGGTGGTGCGCGACCGCGCCGGCTGGGACGACTTCTACGAAGCGTGCCGCGAGCTGTGATCGGTGCGGGCAGCGGGCCATGACCACCGTGACGGCGAGGGTGCAACTGCTGGGGATCCGCCACCACGGGCCGGGGTCGGCACGGTCGGTCGTCCGCGCCCTCGATGCGCTCCAGCCGACGGCGGTACTGGTCGAACTGCCGGCCGATTGCGAGGCCTCGCTGGCCTGGGTCGGTAACGAACACCTGGTGCCACCGGTTGCCCTGCTCGGGTACGTGGTCGATCATCCGCAGCGAGCCGCGTTCTTGCCCTTCGCCGAGTTCAGCCCGGAGTGGCAGGCCTTCACCTGGGCCCGTCAGCACGACGTGGTGGTGCGGGCGATGGA
Organism: Ilumatobacteraceae bacterium; assembly: GCA_031373785.1. Taxonomy (GTDB): domain Bacteria; phylum Actinomycetota; class Acidimicrobiia; order Acidimicrobiales; family Ilumatobacteraceae; genus JAENVT01. The sequence continues at coordinate 1,063 of JANMNE010000178.1, read as the reverse complement.
CCTGCCGATGCAGCAGTCCCTGGCCGGGCCCGGCGATGCGGAGGCAGAGCTCGCACTGGCCGAACCACACGATGCGATGGCCGTCGGTGATCCGCTCGCGGCGCTGGCCGAAGCGGCCGGCGACCCCGATCCCGAGCGCTGGTGGGACGACGTGATCGAGCACCGCGGTGACGGTGCACCGGCGTTCGACGCCGTGGCGATGGCGATGACGGCCGTGCGCGGCGGCCGCGACGCATCCACGCTTCGCGAGGCGCAGCGCGAGGCCCACATGCGCCAGGTGCTGCGCAAGGCGATCGCCGAAGGACACGAGCGCATCGCCGTCGTCTGCGGGGCGTGGCATGTGCCGGCGCTGGCTGAACCGCTGCCGTCGGCGACCACCGATGCCCACACGCTGCGCGGCCTGCCCCGGGTGAAGGTCGGCTTGTGTTGGGTGCCGTGGACCCATCGCCGTCTCGCCGCGGCCACCGGCTACGGCGCGGGGGTGCGCAGCCCGGGTTGGTACGCGCACGTGTTCCACCATCCTGGCGAGCCGGGGATCAGTCGGTGGTTCGTCGGTGCGGCGCGGTTGCTGCGCGACCGCGGCATGTCACCCTCGCCCGACGATCTGATCGCGGCGACCCGTGCCGCAACGACGTTGGCGGCGTTGCGCAACCGGCCGCGGCCCGGCTTGGCCGAGGTGCTCGACGCGGCCGACACGGTGATGGCCGGCGCCAGCGGCATGACCTTGATCCAGCGCGAGTTGATCGTCGGCGACGCGATCGGCGAGGTACCCGACGACGCGCCGCAGGTGCCGCTGGCCCGCGACCTCGCTGCGCAGCAACGCCGGGTACGACTGAAGCCGACGGCCACGGCACAAACCGTCGAGCTCGATGTGCGCGCCCCGAATGGGCGGGCTCGATCGGTGTTGCTGCACCGGCTACGAGCGCTCGGCGTGCCGTGGGGCTCGGTCGAGGAAGGCCGAGGCAGCAGCGGCACGTTCCGCGAGACGTGGAGGCTGTTGTGGGAGCCGGAGCTGACGATTCGGGTGATCGAGCTGTCGGCCCACGGCACCACCGTGCAGGCG
>JANMNE010000366.1:0-7545 GCA_031373785.1 Ilumatobacteraceae bacterium | reverse complement strand
CGGCGCACACTGGTATCGGCAGCACCAGCGAGATCGGTTCCCAAATCGCCGCGGTCGTGGCAGGCTAGACCGCAACCTCACATCCGACGTCGCCTCTGGCCTCGGATCTGCACAGCGGGAGCCAGCGATGCCCATCCAAGCCACGCCGAAAATCTGGATGAACGGAGATCTTGTCGATTGGGACAAGGCTCAGATCCACATCCTCACCCACACCCTGCATTACGGCACGGGTGTGTTCGAGGGCATCCGCGCCTACCCGACCTCGCAGGGCCCGGCCGTGTTCCGCCTCACCGAGCACATCGAGCGACTGTTCCGCAGCGCGCAGATCATGGGGATGGAGATCCCGTACACCGTCGCCGAGATCGTCGCCGCGACCAAGGCCACGGTGGCCTCGACCGGACTGCCGGGTTGTTATGTCCGCCCGATCGCGTACTACGGCTACGGCGAGATGGGCCTGAACACCTTGCCCTGCAGCACCGATGTGGCCATCGCCTGCTGGCCGTGGGCGCCGTTCCTCGGTGAGGATGCCCTCGATCAGGGGGTGCGCATGAAGGTCTCGTCGTGGACCCGTCATGATCACAACACCATGCCGCCGGCAGCCAAGACCACCGGCAACTACGTCAACTCGTCGCTCGCCAAGGTCGAGGCGCTGAAGGCCGGCTACGACGAGGCCATCATGTTGGCGCCGAATGGTCTCATCGCCGAGTGCACCGGCGAGAACATCTTTGCGGTTCGCAACAACATCATCATCACCCCGCCGTTGTCGGCCGGCGCGCTGGAAGGCATCACCCAGAGCTCGGTCATGACCATCGCACGCAACCTCGGATTCGACATCCGCGTCGACAACCTCGCTCGTAGCGACCTCTACATCGCCGAGGAAGCCTTCGTGTGCGGCACGGCCGCCGAGATCAGTTCGGTGAAGTCGGTCGACGACCGCAACATCCCGTGCCCAGGCCCGATGACCAAGGCCATCGCCGAGGTCTACGCCCGCGCCGTGCGCGGCGAAGAGGACCAGTACAAGGACTGGTGCGAGCTCGCCGTCTGAGTCACGGAAAGCGCGTGAGCCGGTACGACTTCGTCGTGCCGTCTCACCCGTGACTGAATCGCCAGCGGGTGGCTCTCGTTGCGAATTCGACCTCGCGCTCGATGATGGCGAAGGCAACGGTCGGCACGACCTCGAACATCGCATGCGAGCGCACGAAGTCGCCGAGCCCCTCAGGGACTTCGCTGCTGTACTTGGCAACGTAGCGATCGATCCACGTGTCGATGCGTGCGGTGTCGGTCAGCGCTGCTGCATGACCCTCGACAGAAACGGCTTCCTCCGTGCTGTCGACGGTGATGACGACGCGTGGGTTGACGCGGATGTTGCGTGCTTTGCGAGCGTTGGGTGAGCACGAGAACATGAACCGGTGGTCGTCGTCGCTCCACACGCCCCACACCGGCATTGCCGAGGGCGTGCCACCGGCAGACACGGTGGCCAACCAGTAGTTCTTGTTGGGAGTCAACCGCTCCACGGCCCACGACCACGGCAATGGGTTCCATTCGGGCGAGTTCACGCCATAGTCGGCCATTGCCGGACGCTCGCCAGTCGGTTCAGTCATCTGATCGATGGTAGATCACGGTCCGAGCTCGTGCGAGGGCGGTGCTGCAGGCGAAGTGCGTACTTTCAACGCGCACGTCCTGCTGCGAAAGTACGCACTTCCTCGAACCGACTGCCCGACTCCGGGTGAGCCGGCACGCCGAAGGCGTGCTGGCTCACGCATCGCGTCGCTTGGCTGCGAGACCTGCCAGGCACTCCATGAATAGCCGGTTGGCGACGTTGACCGTGCAGTCGGCGTGGTCGTAGGCGGGCGCGACCTCGACGATGTCCATGCCGACCACGTGATGCTCGTAGGCCAACTTGCGGACCATGCGCAGGAGGTCGGCGGCGACGAGACCACCGGGCTCTGGTGTGCCGGTGGCCGGCGCGTACGCAGGGTCGAGTGAGTCGATGTCGATGGAGATGTAGAGGTGCTCGGGACCATCGAGCGCCTCGGCCACGGCGTCGGCCATCACGGCCTGGAATCCGCGCTCCCACACCTCGTCCATCAAGTGCCATCGCATCCCCTGGCCGGCCATCCACTCCCACACGTCCTGCGGCGGCCAATAGCTGCGGAGTCCGATCTGGATGAAGTTGCGACCGGGAATCGCGCCGCTCTCGATCAGCCGGCGCATCGGTGTGCCGTGACTGGCGAGGTTGCCGTCGATGGTGTCGGCCGTATCGGCATGGGCGTCGAAGTGGACCATCCCGACGTTGCCGTAGCCATAGACATCGGCGACCGCGGTGGCCGCGGGCCAGGTGATGGTGTGGTCGCCACCCATCGTGAACGGGATGATGTGGCGGCTGGCGATCTCGTGCACCCGACCCTTGATGTTGTCGAGGCTCTGTTCCACCATGCCGTGTGGGCAATGGGCATCGCCGTAGTCGACGACCTCCACATGATCGAAGATCTCCAACCCGTAGCTGAGGTGATAGGTGCCCGACTCGTAGGCATTGCTGCGCAAGCCCCGCGGGCCGAAGCGCGCACCTGGTCGGTTGGTGGTGCCGAGATCGAACGGAGCGCCGACGACGGCGACGTCGGGCTGCCACGAATCGAGCTGTTCGGGCGAGGTCAGCAAGGGACGTTGGGCGAACGTCATCACCGAGCCGAAGGCGTACCCCTGGTCGAGCTGTTGCTGGTACCCGGCGGGCAGGTCACGAATCGGTTCGCTCATGAGGTCGCACGGTACTCGGCGGTCGCCGGCCGCTGCCGAAAAGCGAAGCACCCCGGGCTGCGCAGCCAGCCGAAGCCAGCGCGCCGCCCGGGGCGACTCCTTTTGGTTCATGATCCACCACTGGTCGATCTTCCGGCGTTAGCCTTGGCTCGACTCAATGTCATCGCCCGTCAGCTCACGCTGGCGGGCGATTCCCTTTGTCGGCTCACTCCCCGCTTGCACGGCTCGTTCCCCGACCACTGATTCGGTCTTCCCCGGTCACCCGGCTCCAACCAACCCAGCTGCTCGTTCCACTACCCCGGTTACCCGGTTCGCTTCCCTCGCTGAACCGGTTCACAGCGACCTGGTTGCCCAGTCCGTTCCTCCCCGGCCCCACCACTCGGCCCGAAGGCCTCCTGGCAGGATGGATCATTCCCCTCCCGAATCCGCTTCCACCTCGTGAACTCGGTTGGCCCTCCGATCCTTGTGACCTCCCTTGCGGGCTGCCACGGTGTTCGGCACCGTTCCTCGAGTTCCGGTTGGCGTGCGCTTTCCGGTACTCCGGTAGCTTGCGCCATCACAAGATCCCAGGTCAAGCGGTATTTTTGAAGTCACAGGGTTATCCGCAGACTTTCTTGACAATCCCCAGAAGTTTTTCACATGTCCACCTTTTGCACACAGGTTTTGCACAGAGTTCACGTTGACGCCCGTCTGAAAACCAGGTTGAATGGCCATCGTGATCTCCCGCTTGTCCGCCACGATCATCGTCATTCGCTAGCGCACGTCGGCATCTGCCGATGTGCGCACCGAGCCGCCCACCCGGGCGGCTCTTTCATTTCTACGGAAAGGGTTGAGCCATGAGCCAGGAACCGGTCGAGGTCTTCGACACGACGTTGCGCGATGGACTGCAGGTCGAGGGCGTGTCGGCCACCGTCGACGACAAGCTGCGCATCGCCGAGCAGCTCGACTACCTCGGTGTGCACTTCATCGAGGGCGGATGGCCGGGCGCCAATCCGAAAGACATCGAGTTCTTCGCCCGCGCCGCGACCGAACTGCGGCTCGACACCTCGATGATGGTCGCCTTCGGGTCGACTCGTCGTCCGAAGGGCAAGGTCGACGACGACGCCACCCTGCGCAACCTGCTCGACGCCAACACGTCCGCGGTCTGCATCGTCGCCAAGAGCTGGGACTACCACGTGCTCAACGCGTTGCAGACCACGCTCGACGAGGGCGAGGCGATGATCGCCGATTCGGTGGCCTTTCTGACGGGTCACGGTCGCCAGGTGCTCGTCGACATGGAGCACTTCTTCGACGGGTACAAGCGCAATCCCGAGTTCGCCCTGCGTGCCCTGGAGGCTGCGGTGGTGAAGGGCGCCAGCCACGTGGTGTTGTGCGACACGAATGGTGGATCGCTTCCGCATGAGGTCGAGGCCATCGTCACCGACGTGCATCGCCATGTCGGCAGCGACGTGATCATCGGCATCCACTGTCACGACGACACCGGGTGCGCGGTCGCCAACTCAATGGCGGCAGTCAGGGCCGGCGCGCGCCACGTGCAGGGCACCCTCAACGGTCTGGGCGAGCGGACGGGCAACTGCAACCTCACGACCGTCATCCCGAACCTGCAGCTCAAGCTCGGCATGCCGTGCCTCCCCGAAGGTCGCATCGAGCGGCTCACGGCCGTCAGCCATCACGTCGCCGAGGTGCTGAACCGCCCGCTCAACCCGCAGGCGCCGTACGTTGGCGCATCGGCATTCGCTCACAAGGCCGGCCTGCACGTCAGCGCGATCGCCCGCGCCAAGGACGCATACGAGCACGTCGATCCCGAGTTGGTCGGCAACGGCACCCGGTTCGTCGTCAGCGAGATGGCCGGACGGGCGACCATCCAGATGAAGGCGACCGAGCTCGGTCTCCCGATGGATGGTCCCGCAGTCAACCAGGTCATCGACGACCTCAAGCGGTTGGAGCACGAGGGGTACCACTTCGAGGCGGCGGACGCGTCGCTGGAGTTGCTCATGCGGCGCGCCGCCGGGTGGCAGCAAGACTTCTTCCGGGTCGAGAGCATGCGTGTCATCACCGACGAGGTGGGCAGCGGCGACTTCACCACGGAAGCGACCGTGAAGGTCTGGGTCGGCGACGAGCGCCATGTGCAAACTGCGGAGGGCAATGGCCCGGTCAACGCGATCGACTCGGCGATGCGAGCCGCGGTCGGCGGGTCGTATCCGCTCCTCGCCAAGGTGCACCTCACCGACTACAAGGTGCGCATCCTCGATGGCGCGACCGCCACCGGCGCCACGACTCGCGTCTTGATCGATGCCACCAACGGCGATCGCACCTGGACGACCATCGGCGTGAGCCCCAACATCATCGAGGCCTCGTGGCGAGCCTTGGAGGAGAGCCTGGTCTACGGCCTCCTGCACGTCGGCACCTGAGTAGCGCCGTATCGAGGTGCGACGCTCGGGCGGTGGACCAGGTAGAAATGGTTCATGGCCGCGCCGAAGTTCGCTCCAGTCTCACCCGTCGACGATTCGAGGGTCTACGGCTCGCCCGACATCGTGCCTGCGTCGTGGAAGCCCGATCGTCCCGGCGACCTCGTCGGGTTCCAGCCCGAAGGCACGCGCCTCGGCTTCCAAGGTCCCGACCAGGGGTTCGCGCTGAAGATCGCCAACGGCTTTCGCGATCGCCTGCAGCTGCAGCCCGGCGAGCATGCCGCCGACGCGATCCAGGGTTGCCTCGGCATCGCCCTGCGTCGCGCATCGATGTTCAGCCGGGCTCCGGTGGTGCACGACCTGACGATCGCCTTCACGATCTGGGGCTTCCTCGACAGTGACCCGGTGGCGGACTTGAAGGCCGTGCGACTTCGGTTGTTCGAGGGCGTCAGCAACACGTTGCATCACTACGACGAGGCCAGAGCCCTGGTCGACATGGTCCCCGAAGCCACGCTGCGGATGACCCCGGCGCAGGTCGCCGCCGCGTACCCGGGACGATGGAAGGAGCTGTTGGGAGCATGACTCAACCGATCAACCTCACCGAAGAGCAGCGTGAGTTCCGTGCCGTCGTGCGTCGGTTCGCCGACGACAAGATCGCGCCGCGCGCTGCAGCAACCGACGAGAAGGCGGAGTACGACTGGGAGGCGTTCAAGGCGCTCGTCGCGGCCGACCTCACGTCGCTGCAGTATCCAGAGGAGTACGGCGGGCAAGGTGCATCGCTGGTGACCCAGGCGATCGCTGTGGAGGAGTTGGCACGGGCGTGCGCGTCGACCAGCTTGATCTTCCTGATCACCAAGCTCGGCATGTTGCCGGTGCTCAACTTCGGGTCGGACGAAGTCAAGGCAGCGGTGTTGCCCCGGGTCTGCGACGGCAGCAGCCAGGCCAGTTACTGCCTCAGCGAGGCCGACGCCGGTAGCGACGTTGCATCGATGACGACTCGCGCGGTTCGCGATGGCGACGACTGGGTGATCAACGGCACGAAGTGCTGGATCACAAACGCCGGCATCAGCGATCTGTACACCGTGTTCGCCCGCACGTCGGATGATCGCCACAAGGGGATCACGTGCTTCCTCACCAAGGCGGAGTGGGGCGTGCACGTCGACAAGCTCGAGCACAAGCTGGGCATCAAGGGCTCGCCGACCGGGGTCGTGCGGTTCGACAACTGTCGCGTGCCTGACTCGTGGCGTCTCGGGGACGTCGGGGAGGGCTTTGCCGTCGCCATGCACACCCTCGACCGCTCGCGGCCGACGATCGGTGCGCAAGCCGTTGGCATCGCCCAGGGCGCGCTCGACTTTGCTGTCGGATACATGAAGGAGCGCCGCACGTTCGGCCGTCCGTTGTCCGACAACCAGGGCCTGCAGTGGATGGCCGCCGATTGTGCGATGCGGATCGAAGCAGCGCGGGCGATGGTCTACCGAGCCTGTGCGATGGTCGACGATGGCGACCCGACCGGCGAGTTGGGCATGGCCGGGGCGATGGCCAAGTGCTTCGCCAGTGACGTCGCCATGCAGGTGACCACCGATTGCGTGCAGTTCCTGGGCGGGTACGGCTACACCAGCGAGTTCCCCGTCGAGCGCATGATGCGCGACGCCAAGATCACCCAGATCTACGAAGGCACGAACCAGATCCAACGCATCGTGATCGCCAAGAAGCTGTTCAGCTAGCGTTTTCTATCCATCTGGTGTTGCCTCGTGTTGTCCTGTTCGGACGTCATCCCTACTATCATCCCTACAATCTGAAATCGGTTGTAGAGTCCTTTTCGTGGCTACGGTCCGCGAGCGCTCACCGGGTGTCTGGGAGGTCCGCGTCTTCGTCGGTCGCGACCCGCGTGGCAAGCCGATCCAGGTGTCGCGCACGGTTCGCGGAACCAAGCGTGCGGCACAGAAGGTCGCTGCCTCGCTCACCGTCGAGCCGCCGGCTCCCGAAGGGAATCGCACGGTTGCGGAGGCGCTCGATGCATGGCTCGAGGTGAGTGGGCCGACGTGGGCGCTCTCGACATTGCGCGACCAGACCAGTCGCGTCTCGCTCGTGAAGCGCGACGTGATTGCTCGCACGGTGATCGGCCGGTTGACGGTAGCCGACGTCGACCGCTGGCACGCCCGTCTGCGCGGCAAGGGCGTCGGGGAGTCATCGATCCGGAATCAGCACCTCGTGATGCGTGCCTCGATGTCGCCGGCCGCGCGGTGGGGATGGGTGGCGACGAATGTCGTCGCTTTGGCGACACTGGGCCGACGCAAGACTCAGCCCCGTTCGGCGATGACGGCGGACGACGTGCGAGCCGTGATCGCTGCGGGTGAATTGATCGACCCCGCAGCAGGGCTCG
>JANMNE010000330.1:0-3081 GCA_031373785.1 Ilumatobacteraceae bacterium | reverse complement strand
CACGGCGACCGCACTGACCTGACCGACGACATCGACAGCAAGTACCGCCACCTCCTCGATCTGGCGCACGACGAGGTCGTGACACCATGAGCGTGTGGCGCCTCGGCTGGCGCGTCTCACAGCACGAACCGCGCAGCTTCTGGTCGGGATACCTGTTGTTCGTGCTGTTCTTCACCTTCCCGGTGCTCAGCGGCTGGCTGCTCGGACGCGGCTTCAACGCCTTGTCCACCGGCAACAACTCACGCGTGTACTGGATCGGTGCGGCACTGGTGCTGTGCGAACTGACCCGGATGAGCACGATCCACCTCGGCGCGCTGATGTGGACGCGGGCCTGGGTGCACATGCAATCACTGCTGCGCGCCAACCTGCTCAACGCCCAGGTCGCCAGCGGAGGGCCGGAGGCCGGGCAACCGGTTGGCTCGGCGGGCGAGGCGATCACCCACTTCCGCGACGACGTCGAGGACGTGACGATGTTCATCGACGGGTTCGTCGACATCTCTGCCGGCGTGGTGTTCACCGTGCTGGCCGGCTTGGTGCTGGGCAGCGTCGACGGTCGCGCGGCCTTGGTGCTGTTGATTCCGTTGATCGGTGTGGCGATGGCGACCCGCACGCTCGACTCACGCATCAAGCGCTACCGCGCCGCCGATCGCGTCGCCGCTTCGGCCGTCAGCGGCATGCTCGGTGACGTGATGGCTGCCGCCACCACCGTGAAGGTCAACAATGCGATCGAGCCGACCATTGCCCACCTCGGCAAGCTGGTCGACGCTCGCCGCCGCACGGCGGTCCGCGACCGAGTGCTCGACGAGAGCGTGTGGGCGTTCAGCCAGGGCGCGGCCGATGTCGGGCTGGGCCTGGTGCTGCTCACTGCAGCAGGAGGCATGGCCTCGGGTCAGTTCAGCGTCGGCGAGTTGGCAGTGTTCTCGGCGTATCTCGGCTGGCTCAGCTTCTTGCCGCGCATGGTCGGCCGCATGCTGGCGCGCCGCAAGCAGGTCGCCGTCGCCTTTGACCGCATGCGACTCCTGGTCGCCGACACCGACGTCGACAACACCGTCACCGACCGAGTCCTGCCGATCGGGCTGCGCCACACGCGTGTCCGCCCGCAGACCATCCGACCCGACCGAGTGCCGCTCGAAGCGCTCGACGTGCGCCACCTCAGCGCGACGTACCCCAGCGGTGCGGGCGTGCACGACATCTCGTTCAGCGTGGCCCGCGGCAGCTTCGTCGTGCTGACCGGACCGATCGGTTCCGGCAAGAGCACGTTGTTGCGGGCCATGCTCGGCCTGGCCCACCAGGCGACGGTCACCGGTGAAGTCGCGTGGAACGGCATCGTGCTACACGACCGCGGCGGGTTCCTGATCCCACCGAACGCCGCATTCCTCCCGCAGGTTCCACAACTGATCTCCGACTCCGTCGCCGACAACATCGCTCTCGGGATCGTCGACGACGCCCAGCTGTCGCTGGCGCTCGAGTTGGCGGCAGTGAGTGCCGACATCGACGAGATGCCGGATGGCGCCAACACCATGATCGGCCCGCGTGGGCTACGCCTCTCAGGTGGCCAGCGCCAGCGCGTGGCCACCGCGCGGGCGCTGGTGCACTCGCCCGAACTGGTCGTGCTCGACGACCTGTCGAGCGCCCTCGACATCGAGACCGAGCTGCAGCTGTGGTCGAACCTGGCGGCGGCGGGCATCACCGTGCTCGCCGTATCGCACCGCGCCGTGGCCTTCGACCGGGCTGATCAGGTGCTGCGCCTCGACGGCGGCCGATTGGTCTAGCGGGCCGACGTCAGTCGAGCCACGTGCGCAGTTTGCGACGCGACGCCTTCTTCCACACCTTCGCGAACTTGGCCTTCAACAGCACCCTGTCGTCGCGTTCGAAGGCGATCAGCTCGCCGGCGACCAAACGGGTCGACGGCAGCGCCTTCGCCGCATCACGCAACCACAATTCGGCGACCGTGGTGTCCTGATAGCTCCCCAGAACCTCCTGCACGTCGGACAGCGCCGCCGCAAGCCGGCGAGCGGGCTTGCCGTAGATCGGTGCGACCGCTTCGGCGGCGTAACGGGCCCGCTTCGACAGGATGCGGATCGCGTGGAAGGCCGTATCGGGCGCATTGGGCCCGAGATCGTCGACAGCGCGGCGGAGGCGACGCCACGGTTTGCGAGCGAGGGCGGCGACGACTGATCGCGCCCGATGATCGGCCATTGAACCTGTCGTGATGAAGCGTGGCTGCCGGGCCGCGTCGACGAGGGCATCGAGCAGCAGCACGTAGCGATCGTCGGCCAAGGTCGACAACACGTGCTCGAACGCCGAGGTCTTCGTCTCGGCGAGCCGCTCCAGAAGGTGGCCCACCGGCTTCGCGTCCTTGTCGGGAAGGCGGGCCAGCTGTGACCGCAAACGCTCGGTCAGCACATCCGCATCCCGACCGCTACCCACCTCGCTCCCCAGCCAACCCAGCTCGTCGCGCAGCCACTTCGTCCAGTTTCTGTCGAGCAGCGGGGCGAAGGTGCGGAGATCTGATCGCAGTCGGCGCGCCGCGACACGAAACTGATGCAGCGCCTCCGGGTCATCGCCGGTACAGACGCGAGCATGCTGATCGATCAGTTGCGACACCGACTTGGCCAGGCACTGACGTACCAGTTGAGCGACGGTGGCCCGCTTGCCGATCGTCGGGATGGCGACGTCGGGCGGGTCGAACGCACGCGGTCCGAGGGCACGGAATGCCTTGGGCATCGGAGGTTCGTCGTCACGGCAGCCCGCCCGGCGGAGTCGAGCGACGACCCCATCGATGGCCTCGGGGGCGGACGTGTCGAGCGCCAGCTCGACCTCGACCTCCCGGAACACGTTGACCGGTTCGGCCGCGCCATCTGCGACGACGATGTCGTCGCAGACCTTCGCAAGAGGTTGGCCGGCGAGCTCGACCGCGAACTGAGTGCGCTCGGTCTGCAGTCGGACGACCGGCCCCAGCACTTCGGATCGCGTGTAGGCACGAACCGCCTGTCGAACCGCCGATGGAACAGGACCGAGGGGCTCGTCGAACATCAGCTCGTCGCGCGACATCTCTGAATCGACAGCCGTGGCAGCAAG
>JANMNE010000311.1:0-1912 GCA_031373785.1 Ilumatobacteraceae bacterium | reverse complement strand
GCAGGCCCGATGCAGGTCCGATTCAGATCGTGACGCGTTGGCCCTGGTCGAAGCCGTGCACCCGTTTGATGGCCTTGTAGGCGTCGATTCGGGCCTCGGCCAGCCGGTCGGCGGCGGCATGGGTGGCGATGCCCTCGGCCTTGGAGATCGTGAACACTTCGTGCATCCGCTCGTAGATCTTGGCCACCTTGGTGTTGCCGCGCTCCTTGTTGACGCCACCCCACAGGCGGTCGGTGTCGAACACCGTGCCGCCCGCGTTGGCGATGTAGTCGGGTGCGTAGATCACGCCGCGACGGTGCAACTCGTCACCGTGGCGCGGCTCGGAAAGCTGGTTGTTGGCCGAGCCACACACGATCGATGCGCGCAGCACTTCGATCGACTCGTCGTTGATCGTGGCCCCGAGTGCGCAGGGGCAGTACACATCGACGTCGGCGGCGACGACGTCGGCCGCGTCGATGGCCGTGGCGCCGTGTGCGGCGACCATCGCCACAACCTTGGCCGGGTCGATGTCGCTGACCAACACCGTTGCCCCCTCACCAACGAGGTACCCGACCATCGGCACCCCCACGGCCCCGAGGCCCTGCACCACGACCCGCTTGCCGGCGAGCGACGTCGAACCGAACCGCTGCTCGACGCAGGCCCGCATCGCCTGCAGCACACCGAACGCAGTCGCCGGACCGATGGGGCCGGCACCGCCCACGGACTCGGGCAGGGTGATCACGTTGCGGGTCTCGACGCGCATGTGGTCCATGTCCTGCAGCGTGGTGCCGACGTCTTCACCGGTCAGGTACTCGCCGCCCAAGGAATCGATGAACCGACCGAGCGCACGGAACAGCATCTCGCGGCCCTGCTGACGCTTCGGGTCGCCGATCACCACGATCTTGCCCCCGCCGAGGTTGATGCCGGCGGCGGCGTACTTGTAGGTCATCCCCTTGCTCAGCCGCAGCGCGTCTTCCATCGCCGCCAGGTCGTCGCTGTACTGCCACATCCGGCACCCGCCGGCAGCGGGGCCGAGCACGGTGGAGTGGATCGCCAGCACGGCGCGCAGGCCGACGTCTTCGTTCTGGAAGCACAGCACTTTTTCATGGCCGTTGGCGGCCATGTAGTCGAAGATCTCGGTCTTTTCCATCAGCGGCCAAACCTCATCGGATCGTCCAGCCGCCGTCGACCATCAAGACCTCGCCGGTGACGTACGACGATGCCGCCGACACCAGGAACACCACGGGACCGACGAGCTCCTCCGGCCGACCGCGACGCGCCAGCGGGGTGAGGTCGCGCACGGCCTGCTCTTTGGCTTCGTCGTGCTCGGCTGCGGCGCCGGGCATGAACACCTCCATGTACGCGGGCGAGAAGGCGTTGACGCGGATGCCGTGAGGCGCCCACTCGAGGGCCAGCGACTTGGTCAGCATGTTCACCCCGCCCTTGGAGATGTTGTATGCCGAGATGTTCTTCACCGCCACCTCGCCGCAGATGGAGGAGTTGTTGGCGATGGCGCCACCGCCGCCCCGGATCATCACCTTGGCGACGGCTTGGGCGAAGAAGAAGTAAGCCTTGAGGTTGACGTCGAGCACGAAGTCCCAATCGGCCTCGGTGTAGTCGATGGCAGGGGCTGCCGCGTCGACGCCGGCGTTGTTGACGAGGATGTCGATGCGTCCCCACTGGCTTGCCACCTCACCGACGACCCGGTCGATCTCGCTCGTGCGCGACGCATCGCCGGGCACCACCAGGCACTCGCGCCCGGCCTCGCGGACTGCAGCGGCAGTCTCGTCGAGCTCGGCGGTGGTTCGACTGGTCACGGCCACGTCGGCGCCGTGTTGGGCCAGGCCGACCGCGATGGCGCGACCGAGCCCGCGTCCGCCGCCGGTGACGAGGGCCTTCTTGCCGGTGAGATCGAACAGGGCTGACATCACCT
>JANMNE010000305.1:0-2704 GCA_031373785.1 Ilumatobacteraceae bacterium | reverse complement strand
TGTTGTAGCGGCGATCGGTCTCGAACCGATGACCTTCCGATTATGAGCCGGATGCTCTGACCAACTGAGCTACGCCGCCAGGGCTTTGCCGAACCGATTCGCCTGCCCGAGGGCAGCCGGACCGTCTGGTCGAGCCCTCTGTGGGAATCGAACCCACGACCTACGCCTTACCATGGCGTTGCTCTACCGACTGAGCTAAAAGGGCGATCGCTGACGCGCGGGTTCTACCGCAAGCCAGCCGAGAAGCATAGCGCCCTCCGCGGGGCATCTACCACGGGATTCTCCTGCTTTCGGCACTACGCTCGGCCGGCGTGAGCGAGGGCCGGATCGAATCGATCACCCTGCGATTGGCGTCGTTGGGGGATGCGGAGCAGATCCGCCAGATCTACAACTACGAGGTCTCCAACACCACGGCCACGTTCGATCTCGTACCGAGGTCACTCGAGGATCAGCAACAGTGGATCGCCGACCGCAACGGGGCCTTCGCGGCGATCGTGGCCATCGATCCGACCGACGAGCACGGCGACGTGGTGGGCTTCGGCTCGCTGTCGCCTTACAAGGAGCGGGCCGCCTACCGCACCAGTGTCGAGGACTCGGTCTACGTACGCCGCGATCGCAACGGCCAAGGCATCGGCAAGTTGATCGTCACCGAACTGCTGCGCGTGGCCTCGGTGTCGGGGTTCCACTCCGTGTTCGGCCGCATCTCGGCCGCCAGCGAAGCCTCGATCGCCCTGCACCGCTCGTGCGGGTTCGAGTTGGTCGGGATCGAGCGCGAGGTCGGCCGCAAGTTCAACAAGTGGCTCGACGTCGCCATCATGCAAGCCCTCCTCTAACCCCTTGGCGGGCTAGGGGGTGAGGCCGAGGGACTCGGCTTCGGCGGCCAGTGCCAGCCAGGATTCCTCGGCGGAGGCGAGATGGGCGTCAGCGGCGGCGAGCTGTTGGCCCAGCGTCGCCAGCTCCCAGTGAGCGTTGGTGCCGGCCATGGCATGCACCAGCTTGTCTCGGGCAGCCGTCGCTGTGGCGACCTTGCGTTCGGCCTGGCCGAGGTCGCGGCGCACCGTCGACGGGCTGCGGCCCGATGTCGGCTTCGCCCGCGCCGGCGCCGGCGCGCGCGCCGTCATCTGCGGCATCGGTACTGCGTCGGCGGCCTCACGCTGCAGCAACCAGGCGGCGACACCGCCACGGATCCAGCGCACGCCACCCGTGCCGTCGAGGGCCAACAGCTCGTCGGTGACCCGGTCGAGGAAGGCGCGGTCGTGGCTGACGGTCACCACGATCCCCGGCCAGTCGTCGAGGAAGTCTTCCATCGCCCGCAGCGTGTCGAGGTCGAGATCGTTGGTGGGTTCGTCGAGCAGCAGCACGTTCGGTTGCGGGACGAGGGTGAGCAGCAGTTGCAGCCGGCGGCGCTCGCCACCGCTCAACGTGCCGATCGGTGCGAACTGCGCATCGCCGTCGAACCAGAACCGGCGCATCAGCGCCACGTCGGCCAGCGACGGCTCGCCCTTGTCGCCGGCGATGGCTTCACGTACCCGCTGCGTCAGGTCGAGGTCGCGGCCGAGCTGGTCGTAGTAGCCGATCTGCACGGTGGCGCCGCGGTCGACGCTGCCGTGGGTGGGGGTGAGGCGCCCGGCGATGAGGTCGAGCAGCGTCGACTTGCCGGCTCCGTTGGCGCCGACGACCCCAACGCGGTCGCCGGGCTCGAAGACGAGCGTGCACGGGTCGATCACCTTGGTGCCGTCGGGCCAGGCGAACGCCACGTCGGTGAGTTCGATCCCCTTCGAACCCAACCGCTTCGACCCCATCGAGAGGCCGAGCTCTCCGTCACGCGCTGCAGCCTGGGCCTTGCCTTCGACCAACGCAGTCGCCGTGGCGATGCGCGCCTTCGGCTTCGAGGTTCGTGCCGGCGCGCCGCGCCGCAGCCACGCCAGCTCGCGCGTGGCCAGGTTCTTGCGCACTTGTTCGGCCACCTCAGCGCGTTCCTCGCGCTCGGCACGACCGGCCAGGTACGCGGCGTAGCCCGAACCAGCATGCCAACCGGCGGGTACGTGGAGGTACGCGGTGCCGCGATCGAGCTCGAGCACCTTGGTGGTGACCTTGTCGAGCACGTGTCGGTCGTGGGTGACGAGCACCAGTCCCCCGCGGTACGCGGCCAGCCACTCCTCCAGGAACTGGATGGCATCGAGGTCGAGGTGGTTGGTCGGCTCGTCGAGGATCAGCACCTCGTACTCGCCGACCAGCAGGCGCGCCAGCGCGGCTCGCTTGGCCTGGCCGCCCGACAACTCGGTGGTCGGCGCATCGAGCAACGGCGTCATGCCCAGGCGGTCGAGCATCGCCTCGCCCTGCCATTCGCCGCCCACGGCCTCGCGCACGGTCCCCGGGGGCAGCGCCGGGTTCTGCAGCAAGAAGCCCACCCGCGCGCCGCGGCCCCATCGAACCTCGCCCGTCTCGGGCCGGAGCTCGCCCGCCAACATCCGCAACAGCGTGCTCTTGCCGGACCCGTTCAGCCCGACGACTCCGAGCCGATCGCCGTCGCTGATCGTCACCGAGACGTCGGCGAACAGCGGTCGGTTCGGCCGGCTGGCGGCGAGTCGTTCGGCGTCGATGAGGATCATGGGAAGTGTGTGCTCGAGAAAAGTGCAATCGCCAGGCCCCGGTGGGGACCTGGCGATTCAGGTGGTGGGCCGGGAAGGATTCGAACCTCCGT
>JANMNE010000118.1:0-7557 GCA_031373785.1 Ilumatobacteraceae bacterium | reverse complement strand
GCGAGACCGTGACGACGACGCTGCGCTGCTTTCATGGGTTGGACTTACGACTTTGATCGCAAACGCGCCCGCTTCGGGTGCTCGCCCGTCGGCGGCGGGCTAGCACCAACGTGCGATGGCGTCACCGACCGCCTCAGGCACACGATGCTGCACGACCACCGAACTCATCGGTGGCGCACGAACTGCCTTCGACGGGCAGCGTATGAAGGGACGAAGCAATGAGTGGAAGAGTGTTGTTCAGTCGCGCGCCTCAGAACGGCGCCACCAACGAAGCCGGTGGTGGAACGACGCGTTGGCGCCGTATCAGCCTGTGGCTGGCAGCGCTGATGACGGTGGGTGGTGTGTTGGTCGCGCCGGCGCTCAAAGGCGTCACCAGTGCGGCTGGCATCGTCAACAACCCGCCGATCGGCACACACTCGATCTTGGTGTTCCCGCAGCGCGACTTCGTGTCGGCAAGCGGTTACGCACCCGACGACTTGGTCGTCGTGAAGCTCATACACCCCAACGGCACCACGATCAGCACCGACCCGGCCAATCCGATCGTGCCGCAGGAAGACCCGCGGGCTGCGCCTGGCGCACCGTTCGCCGGCATCGTCGAAGTCAACCACCCCGGTGGAAGCTGCTGGTTCACCACGACGCCTGACATCCGGCCTGGCGATGTCGTCGAGATCGACATCGTTGGTGGGCCGAACGTCGATACCGCCGACGCCACCACCGTGTCGAACATCACTGTGCAGCGTCCGGTGCAGACCGCACCGGGTACGGTCGTGATCCATGGCACGGCTGTGGCCAACGACGGCGTCAGTCAGATCCCCGCTGCCCAGATCGAGCAGCGCTTGGTGGCCAACCGCGATGCCTTCGATGTGAACGGCCTCCGCACATTGCGCGCCGTTGCCGCCCCGGCCACCGCCGATGGCGTGCTCAGCTACGACGGACCCGGTCTGACATCGTGGACCGCGACCTACAGCGGACTCGACGCAGCCGACGTCGCCCGTGCCCTCGGCGCTGAGTCGCGTGGCATGTGGCTCGGTGCGGCAATCGCGCCTGCTCTGGAAGGCACGATCTTTGAGATCGGCGCCGCTGTCGTGCCTGGCCCTGCTGCACCCTGCACGGCGCCACTCGAGATCCTCCCGCCACCGCCGGGCAGTGAGCTGAGCCCGCCGAGCGACCCGACCCAATTGACTGCTCAGGTCAGTAACTCGAACACGGTGACGTTGAACTGGCAGGCCTCGACCGACAACGTCGGCGTGACCAGCTACGGCATCTACCGCGACGGCGTTGCCATCACGAACGTGCAGAACCCGGATGGCACGGCACCCGCGCCGACCACCTTCGTTGACAAGAACACCGCACCGGGCATCTACACCTACACCGTCGATGCTGCCGACGCAGTCGGCAACCGCTCGGGCGTCTCCAACGCAGTGACCGTGACCACCGTCGCGCTGCTTGCGCCGAACGTCGCGGCCAACGAGCCCCCGGTCTCGCCGGTGCAGATCATCGGCTTCCCGTCGCGCGACTTCATCTCGTCGTCAGGCTTCGAGGAGAGCGACACCGTCGACGTGCAAGTCATCCGCAACGGCGTGATCGTCAGCACCGCTGACCACCAGATCCCGCAGGCCGATCCGCGCGCCGCTCCCGGCGACCCGTTCGCCGGCACCGTCGAGGTCAATCACCCCGGCGGCGGCTGTTGGGAAGGCACCACCCCCGAGCTCCGCGCTGGTGACATCATCCGCACGGTTGCATACGGACCCGATGGTGCGGTTCGAGCGATCGACCAGACGACCGTCGCCAACGTCACAGCGTTCCGCGCCGTCATGGTGCAAGACGACAATGCCCAGACGGTCGAGCCCGATGGAATCGTCGAGGTCCACGGCGCCGCCATGCGGCCCGACGGCCAGACGATCCCGCTCGATCAACTCGATCAGCGCTTGGTCGCCAACCGTGACCTGTTCGACCTCAACGGTCGACGTACCCTGCGAGGCGGCCCGGGCAGTGACGGCGTCACGACCTACGACACCATCAACAACCCGACGGGCGTCAATTGGACCACCGTGTACAGCGGCCTGACCGCCGACGACGTCGCCCGAGCGGTGGGCGGCGTGAGCTCCTCGACGGGCACGCGCTTCGACGGCGCCGAGTCACGCATGCTGTGGCTCGGGTCACAGCCGCTGGCGCTCACGGAGCTCACGATCTTCGAGAACTCAGACGTGACCATCCCCGGCCCGGCAGCTGCCGTCTGCTTCTCGCCGCTCGAGGCGGCCGACACGGTGGCGCCATCGACCCCCTCGCAGCTCACTGCTACGCAGCAGGGCTTGGACAACGTCGACCTGAGTTGGGGCGCCTCGACCGATAACTGGTACGTGTACGGCTACAGGATCTTCCGCGACGGCCAAGCAGTGGCCAACGTCGGCGGATCGGTCACCAGCTATGTCGACGTGCACGTCGCGCCGGGTTCGCACACCTACGCCGTCGCTGCGTTCGACTCGGCCTCGCCACGTGGGGCCGGTACGACCATCGCCGACCAGCTCATGGCAGGCTTCGGACAGCTCTACGGCAACCTGTCCCAGCAGTCGAACGTCGTGGCGCACACCCAGGCCGACGTCACTGCGCCAACCGTGCCGACGAACCTCGTCGCCATCTCCGGCGCTGGCCAGGCCGACCTGATCTGGTCGAGCTCGACCGACGACGTGGCGGTGACGGCCTACGGCCTCTACCGCGACGGCGTCAAGATCCATGAGGTCCCCGCCACCGGCACCCTCACCTACAACGACTCCCCGTTGGTGGAAGGCAGCTACGTCTACACGATCGACGCCGTCGACGCGGCAGGCAATCGTTCGGCGCAATCGGCTGGGGCCACGGCCAACGTCACCCCCGAACCGGACGTCACGCCGCCCAACGTCCCGACGGGCCTGACGGCCGCCACCTCACCCGACATCCACGGTCGAATCGTCGCACTCACCTGGCAGATCGCTACTGATCCACTCAACCCCAGCGGGTTGGCCGGCTCCGGTGTGACCAGTTACAGCGTCTACCGCGACGGCAACCTGGTCGCCCAGGTGCCCGGCCCGGTGGCGCCGGCGACGACGGTGAGCTTCACCGACACGTTGTTTGCGGCCGGTACGTATGCCTACGAGGTCGACGCTGTGGACTCGGCAGGCAACCACTCGGCGAGGTCGACGCCTGTGGCCAGCGCCGTGGTGGCAAACGACCCGCCACTCGCACCGCACTCACTGATCGCCTTCCCGGCCCGCGACTTCATCTCGGCAACGGGCTACACCCCTGGTGCGACCTACTTCTTCACGCTGCTCCGCGGTGGCCAGACGTATCTGTCGGGTTCGTTCGGTGCGGATGCGGCCGGGCTGATCGAGGTCAACCACCCCGGCGGCACGTGCTGGAACGTCAACACCCCCGACATGCGTGCCGGCGACGTGATCCGCATCACCAACGCAGCGGGCGTGGCCGACCAGACCACCATTGCCAATGTCACGGCCGAGCGTCCGATTGCGATCAATGCAAACACCATCGTCATCCACGGCACGGCTGTCGCGGCCGATGGTGTGAGCCAGATCCCGCTCGACCAACTCGACCAGCGGCTGATCGCCAACCGTGACCTCTTCGACCTCAACGGTCGCCGCACGCTGCGAGCTGGAGTTGGTGGCGAGGGAACGATGTCGTACGACTCGCCGACCAGCACCAAGTGGACCGCCACCTACACCGGCCTGGGCGCAACCGACATGGTGCGCGCAACCGGCGGCACCACGACGAGCGGCACGGTGTACGTCGGCGCCGAGTCCCGCGCCATGTGGCTCGGTCGCCAGCCGCTCGCTCTCACCGAATCGACGATCTTCGAGAACGGTGCGGGCGTCGTCGGTGGGCCATCGGCCCCCTGCACGGCGCCGGCTGAAACACCAGTCGCCGCAGCGACGTTCACGCCAACCAGCGTCAGCTTCGCCGCCACGACGTTCCTGCCGACCCGCCAGACGAGCGCCGCCACGACGGTGACGTTCAGCAATGGCGGCGGGGCAACGATGAGGCTGACCAACATCTACCTCGCCGGCTTGAACCGTGGCGACTTCGCCCGAGCTGGAGGGACCTGTCCCTCCGCATTCCCGGCAAACCTGAACGCGGGAGCGAGCTGCACGGTCACCGTGACCTTCTCGCCCACGGCGCTCGGGCTCCGCCAGGCCAACCTCAGCTTCACCGACAACGCGGCGAACACCACCGACCAGAGCGTGCCGCTCACCGGCATCGGCACCGACAACACGGATCCGTCCATTGCCGTCGCCCCGACCAGCTGGAACTTCGGCACGGTCAATGGCGGAGCGTCGCTGTCGAAGGTCTTCACCGTGACCAACACGAGTGCGGACCCGACGGGTCGGACGCTGACCATCTCGGCGATCGCCGCCTCGGGCACCGCCGCCGCCGACTTCACGGTCACGGCCCAGACCTGCATCGGTGTCGCCCTCGTCCCGGCGAACGCGCCGGCAGCCGCCGGCTCCTGCACGGTGACCGTGCAGTTCAAGCCGGGGGCCAGGACCGCACGAGCAGCAACGCTGACGCTCACCCACAACGCCGCCGGGCCGACCCGTGCCACCAGCACGGCCATCGCCCTCAGCGGAACAGGCGGCAACGGATCGGTGCTGTCATTCGCCAGCAACCCGGTGACCTTCGGAACCGTGACCCGAAACACGACCAAGGATCAGACGATCTCGGTCAAGAACTCGGGCAACGCTGCGGCGACGCTGACCCTCGCCAGCTTCACGGTCACCGGAACCGGATACACCGTGCGTTCCACGACCTGCGCCACCCTGGCCGCCAACGGCTCGTGCAACGTGATCGTTCGGTTCACGGCACCCAACACGGTGGGTGCGTTCAACGGCACGCTCTCCGTCACGGCCGCCAATGGTCTTCCGACGACCGTGACGGCCAATCTGGCCGCCACCACAAAGTAGGTCGGGTCCGGCTACAACGGCCGGGCCAGGCAACGTCCCATTGGGCGCCTCCGTGCAGTTCTTGCACGGAGGTGCTCGGTGTTTTGGATGGTAGCGCTACTACATCGCCGATGCTGATGCCTCCCGGAGACGGCGCTGGTCCCACCGACTACTGCTGCTACGTCTACCTGGAGGCCCGGACGGGCGATCGCCTGCGCTGAGGCCTCGTACCGGGCGGTCGGCGCTATCGATGCCACCGAATTGTCTGTCTGTGTGCGCGCACACAAACTTCGCGCCTGTGTTCGATCGAGCTGACCCAAGACCTGGCAACGCGAATCTGGAAGGTGCCGCAGCGTTGCCCCGAAGAACGTACGAAGGTGGTCGCCGCGCCACCGTCGCTGGGACGGTCAGCGTGTGACCAGCCCGAATAATAGGCGGGCTCACGCCAGGGTTGGCGACGATCGAGACGGCAACCGCACTACACCTGCCGCGGCGCCAGGTAGCGACGAATCGGGCAGCCCCTTTTCGCTACGTAGCCTTCCGGGGCTGCCCGATTCGCCTGGTCGCATCGATGCCGATATCGAGCGATAGTCCCCGGCGTTCAGATGTACCCATACGTGGACTCTCTGTGCGCGCGCGGGGACATCTCCGGTTCAGCGCAAGAACTCGATGCAACGCAGAACAAACGAGGGCGGAGCGGCAGACTTGGCGCGTCCGGGGAATCCACGACTGTTGCGGAAAGATGTTCGTAGCACCGAGCTCGGAGCATCGCTCACCAGCGCGGTCCAGGGCGATGTTGGCGTC
This sequence comes from Ilumatobacteraceae bacterium, assembly GCA_031373785.1. Taxonomy (GTDB): domain Bacteria; phylum Actinomycetota; class Acidimicrobiia; order Acidimicrobiales; family Ilumatobacteraceae; genus JAENVT01. The sequence continues at coordinate 1,822 of JANMNE010000118.1, read as the reverse complement.
ATTGCCGGCTGCTCGGGCGTCGATCCCTTCTGCGCCAGCGGTCTCGCCTAGATCGGCCTAGATCGGGTCCAATGTCGACGACGCCAGTGTCGCCAGGAAGTCCGTCGGTTCGAAGCCGGGAACATGGGCAACGGCGATGCATTCCATCCAGCTCGACCTGACCGTCGCCGGGTGGGCACGAACCTCGTCGATCAGGGTCTCGGCGAACGCTGCGGGGAACTGCTGGCGTGGCCAGGCGTCGAGCACTGCCCGCACGGCGCCCTCCGGTAGGTGTTCGGCGCCCACGCCACGAACATCGATGCTGATGCCGCGATTGGCGATCCGCGTCTCGATGCTCTTGTGCGCGGCGATCGCCGTCGAGGCGTGCAGCGCGATCACGTCCCACACGCTCTCGGCACGCGCCGTCTGCAAGCCGGCCTCGAGCAACGCCGTTCGCACCACATTGGCGCCACGCATCTCGAAGCGCTCGGGCCCATCGAACCGCGCCGCCAGCCCGACATCGTGCAGGATCGTCCCGATGTAGAGCACTTCCATGTCGACCTCGACCGAGTCGGCTCGGGCCACCAGCGCGGCGAATTGGAAGCTGCGCTCGCTGTGCGCGACCACGTGTGCGGGGCAGCATGCCAGCACGAGGTCATGGGCCCAGCGGGCGAGTTCGGTTACGGGCGCGGGGACCGGTGGCTCGCTCACGATGGCTCGGTGGGGCCGGCCGCCTGGCGCGCGGCGATCACTTCGATCTCGATCAACCAGCGCTCGTCCCAATGATCGGTGACCAGCACGGTCAGCGCTGGTCGGCGGTCACCGAGCACCTCGTTGCGTACCGTGCGGTTGTCGTCGCGGTAGCGACGGTCGCGGATGTACATGTTGACCTTGGCCACGTCGTCGAGCGTGAAGCCGCCGGCAGTCAACGTGCGCTCGACGTTGCGCCAGGCCAGGCGGGCCTGTGCCGCGAACTCGTCGGGCACCGTGCCGTCGACGTCTTCCGGCGTCTGCCCACTGACGAGCAACAGGTCGGCGCCGGCCGGGACGAACGTTGCGTGCATGAAGTTGCCGGCAGGAACCCGGACGCCGGGAACATCGACGCCTCGATGGATCGGACGGGTCACGAGCGGAGCCTAAACGCGATGGTGCCCTCTCCTGTACGGGGAGAGGGCACCACCTTTCAACAATCCGGGGGACGAGATGGGCAACCACATAGATGGCGCGGGCACGCCGAGCGGAACTGACCCAAGACCGGACGTTGGCCGGTGGGTGGGGATGGAGTTGTAGTTGCTCCACCCCCACCCGAGTTGGGTGTTACTTACGGCGCCAGGATGAAGTCCGAAGCGTCGATCGCGGGACCATTGACGCCGCTGAGGCGGATGGTTCCTTGACCGGCGATGGTGATCACCGTGTTGCTCCCGGCGGTGTGGGTCACGTTGGCCGCAAAGGTGGCCGCGGTGATGCCCAGGCCGCGGAGGTCGATCAAGTCTTGACCTCCGGTCGGGTTGGCGTCGAAGCCGGTGATGGTGTCAGCGCCGAAGCCGGCGAAGAACCGGAACACATCGTCGTTGGCGCCACCGTTCATGGTGTCGTTGCCTGCTCCGCCTTCGAGGATGTCGGTCCCGATACCACCGTTGAGGGTGTCGGTGCCGGCCCTGCCGATGATCACGTCAGCAGCAGCCGAACCGGTGATGGAGTCGTTGCCGCCTCCGCCATCGATCGAGACGATGTTGACCAACGTGACTGCGGTGAAGTTCAACACGTCGTTGCCGGCCGAGCCGAGGATGGTGACCCCGGTGTGACCATTGGCGCTGATGGTCTCCACCGTGGAGATCGAGCG
>JANMNE010000265.1:0-18785 GCA_031373785.1 Ilumatobacteraceae bacterium | reverse complement strand
GGCCGAGCGGTGCTCGAGGTCGAGGGCGAACGCCACGGCGTTGCTCTGCTCGATCGACACGACCATGCAACCGTCACCCAGCCACTTGGCGATGCGCACCCCGCGCTCGCTGGCGATCTCGCGGACCAGCGATCGGAACGCGCCCAAAATCCTCCCGGCGGCGTCGTCACCGAAGGCGGCGGTGTAGTTCGTGAAGCCGGAGAGATCGACGAATGAGAAGGTGCGGGGAACGCGCATGCAGTACCCCAGGGTAGCGGGGGCGATCTTTCGGTAAGGTGCTCCTATGGCAGCTCGCTTCACCTACTCGCGGTGGGACGGCACGCAGCGCGGGTTCGACCTCGACGCCGATGCCTTGTTCGAGGAACTGACCGACGATCTGCTGTATCACGGCGACGTCAACTCGGCGCTGCGGCGGATGATGCAAGAAGGCATGCGTGACCGCAACGGCGAGCGCTTGCAAGGCCTGCGCGAGTTGATGGAGAAGTTGCGTCAACAGCGACAGGATCGGCTCGACCAGTTCGACCTCGGCGGAGTTTACAGCGAGATCGCCGACGAGTTGAATGACATCGTCGACGAGGAGCGCCACGCGATCGACAACGCCACCCAGGCGGCCGAGCGCAGCGGCGACGATCGCCGGGCACAGACCGCACGCGATGCCGCGGCCGACCGCAACTTCCGGCTCGACATGCTGCCCGACGATCTCGCCGGCAAGGTGCGCGAACTGCAGGCGTACGACTTCGAGTCGGCCGAGGCCGCGCAGCGCTTCGAACAACTGCTCGACAAGATCCGCCAGCAGCTGACCCAGCAGATGGTCGAGCAGATGTCGGGGGCGATGCAGGGCATGACGCCCGAAGACATGCAGCACATGAAAGACATGATCGCCGGGCTCAACGAGATGCTCAGCAAGCGCGAGCGTGGCGAGGACCCCGAGTTCGAGAAGTTCATGGAGGAGTTCGGCGACTTCTTCCCGGAGAACCCTGAGACACTCGACGAGTTGCTGGAGCAGATGGCCAAGCGCATGGCCGCGATGCAGGCGATGATGAACTCGATGTCGCCCGAGCAGCGGGCCCAGCTACAACAGCTCAGCGATCAGCTGCTCGAAGACATGGACCTGCGTTGGCAGATGAGCCAACTCGGCCAGAACCTGCAACAGATGTACCCGCAGATGGGGTGGGGCCAGGGTTACCAGTTCGAGGGCAGCGACCCGATGGGCATGGGCCAGGCGATGCAGACCATGCAAGAGCTCGGCGATCTCGACCAGTTGGAGAACCTGCTGCGTAACGCCACCAGCCCGGGTGCGTTGGCCGAGGCCGACATGGACAAGGTGCGCGACCTGATGGGCGACGATGCGGCGCGGTCGCTGCAACGCCTGGCCGAACTGACCAAGATGCTGCAGGAGGCGGGCCTGATCGAGCAGAGAGAAGGCCGCCTCGAGCTGACGCCGAAGGGCCTGCGCAAGATCGGCTCGAACGCACTACGCGACCTGTTCGACAAGCTGGCCAAGGACAAGGTCGGCCAGCACCAGATCGATCGCCTCGGCCAAGGCCACGAGCGCACCTACGAGACCAAGCAGTACGAGTACGGCGATCCGTTCAACCTCGATCTCCACAAGACCATCCGCAACGCCCTGCGTCGCAACGGCACCGGCACACCCGTGCAGCTGTCGCCCGACGACTTCGAGATCGAGAAGACCGAGCACCTCACCAAGTCATCGACCGTGCTGATGCTCGACCTGTCGCTGTCGATGCCGATGCGCGACAACTTCCTGCCCGCCAAGAAGGTGACGATGGCGTTGCACTCGCTGATCACCTCGCAGTTCCCTCGCGACTACATGGGCATCGTCGGGTTCAGCGAGACGGCGCGCATCCTCACCGCCGCGCAGTTGCCAGAGGTGTCGTGGGACTTCGTGTACGGCACCAACATGCAGCACGGCTTCCTGCTGGCCAGGCAGCTGCTGGCCAAGCAAACGGGCACGAAGCAGATCATCATGATCACCGACGGCGAGCCCACCGCGCACATCACCTCGCGGGGCGACGTGTTCTTCAACTATCCGCCGGTGCCCGAGACGATCGAGGCAACGCTGCGTGAAGTGGTGCGGTGCACCAAGGAGAACATCCGCATCAACACCTTCATGCTCGATGCCAACAGCTACCTCAAGTCGTTCATCGAGAAGCTGACGTCGATCAACCGTGGCCGGGCCTTCTTCACCACGCCCGAAACGCTGGGCGACTACGTGCTCGTCGACTTCATCGAGCACAAGAAGTCGCTGGCTCGCGGCAAAGGTGCCCGCCGCGCCGGCTGAGCAACGCCGCCTTCTTGGCATTCCGGGAACCGATCCGTCTCGTCGTGGCTCCCATGTAGTGAATGAGTGAGGTGAGCTTGACCAACGTGCCCGCACCGATGGCGCCTGTCGAGGCCGTCGTTCGCGAGCCGTTCGACACCTTCTACCACCGCGAGTTCGCCGGCTTGGTTCGACTGGCGATGGTACTGGTCGACAGCCAGGAGCAGGCGGAAGAAGTGGTGCAGGACGCGTTCGCGGCGCTCTTCCTTCGGTATCGGGCGGTCGCGACGCCACTGGCGTACATCCGCGCGTCGGTGCTGAATGGCGGCCGCAAGGTCTTGCGTCGTCGAGTGCTCAGTCGTCGATTCCTCGGCCACCCGCAACCCGACAGTGAAATGGTCTACAACCATGTGATCGATGCGGTCCGGCGCCTGCCTGCCAGGCAGCGCGCTGCGGTGGTTTTGCGGTACGAGCTGCAGCTGACTGACGCCGAGATCGCGGACACATTGAAGGTGCCGCTCGGCACTGTGAAATCGACATTGCACCGGGCGATCGCCCAGCTACGCCAGGAGATAACCAATGACTGATCTCGATCCGCTCTTGCGCGACGCAATGGCACGCGTTCGCGGACCTGTCGACGCCCGGCCCTCCCTGACCGACGTGCGCCGCAGGGCGCGCCGCCACGACCGTCGACGGATGACGGTAACCGTGGGAGTTGTGGCGTGCACCGGCGTTGCGACCGCGGCACTGATCATCCGCCGCGACTCCGCCGCGCCATCCTCGGCTGGATCGGCGGCGACGGATGCGGTGGATGCCGGACCGACGCCGACGGTGTATCTGCCGTCTGATTTCAGCACCACGACGACGTACGGGTTGCCGGCGATGACGGTCACGGCGTCAGCGGTGTGGGATGCGTTGTGGAACGCGCGCTTCGACCCTTCGGGCGTCGGGCTGGTCGTCGCGCCAGCGGATCAGGCGGCCGCCGATGTGATGCCGACGCCCGAGCAGTTCGGCTGCACAGCGCCCGAATGTCGAGCGATGTACAACTACGTCGTCTGGCACGAGTTCGCGGTCGAGCTCGGCTTCGGCGACGTCCGCCAGATGCAGGACGTGAACGCGGCGATCGACTTCTCCCAGCCGCCGCGCGCCGGCGATGTCTTGCAAAGCGTGAACATCTCGTTGTCGCCGCCGCCGAGCACCAATCCGAACGACCAAACTGCGACGACCCTCGGCTTCTTCGATGGCGTCATCCTGATCGACGGCGGCGCACCATCGGGCGCGATGGAGGATGCGTACCAGCGGCTGCCCGGCTACAACCGCACGATCGTGCCGAGTTCCGGTAAGACCGTCGAGCAGACGATGGTGATGCCGATCGGCGACAACACGGACCTGGTGGCAGCGGTCGGCGGTGTGTTCGGCATCGATGGATTCGACACCTGGGATCCGTCATTCATCGGAACCCCGATCCAGGGCATGGTCGCCGTCGTGATCGGCCCCGACTACTGGGATCGGGTCCAGACCGCTTCGTCGACCACGTCGACCACGTCGATCGGGACGACGACCTCGAACCCGTAAAGCTGCCCGCCGGACACTGCCCGTGCACTGAGAACCGCCCGGAGAGGTCTTAGTGATGCCGTCGATGGGTACAAGGTCTCTGTTGTCCGACCCTGAGCGCGGGTTTGATGACTACAGGTGGTCAAACGGGTGAAAAGGGTGTGCATGTCGATGCAGAGCAACGCAAGCGGAGTTGCGAACAACAAGTCAGGGACCTCTCTTGGGTCGGCCAGTAGCACCCTGGGAGGTGCACCGCCTGCCCCTTTTCGCGAACGGCGGCGAATGCCGGCGACACAGTCGCCCCGACACCCCGAGTTTGTCGCTGTCGTGCTCGAGCCACTGGCCGAACGTCGCCACGCGGGCGAACGGGGCGAGCAACTCTCGATCGAGCTGTACAACCGGCTGCACACCTGGGCCGTCGCGTTTGCCGGCGCACAGTGCGCCCGGCTTCCGGCCCACGCTGATCGCAGCGAGGTGTTGTCGCAGGTGTTGCGCCTCACGTGGGATGCCTGCACCCGGATCGATTGGGACCGGTACGAGGCATGGCCGGCGTTCCTCGAGAGCAAGGTCAGCCGGGCGCGCATCGAAGCCGCCCGGTCCGACGACTGGTTGAGCCGGCGCGAACGCGTTCGTCGTCGGCATTTCCAGGGCGAAATCGCCCGGCGCGAGCAGATCGAGCAGCGGACGTTGACCTCGGGTGAGCGACAGGCGGTCGCCCGCGCGGTGGCCCCGGACTCGACGCGGGTCGACTGGGCCAAGGCCGTGCTCGAATCCCGCCACCCGTCGACGGTCGCCGATGTCCCCGACGTCGTCGACGCGACGACCGTCGAAGACGAGGTCGAGGACCACGAGATCAGCCGCATCCGCACCAGTTGCCTGAAGGATTGGCTGGTGATCGTCAAGGAGCGCAACGAGGCGCTGGCGGCCGACCTGGCGAAGTGGTTGGCCGTGAACGACCTCGGTGATCGCGATTTGCCGGCTCGTCTGGCACATCGCCTCGAGCCCTACACGCCGCTGCTGCTGGCCATGCTCGGGGACGCGGCGTGATCGTCAAGTCCGACCCCGTCACGCTCTGCGTGTCGTGTGGTGCCCGGCTGGCTCGCGATCACGGCGGGACGATCTGTTCTCCGTGTCGCCGCACCCAGATCGAGAGCGCCGCCCACTGCGGCTCGGTTGCGGCCACGCAGCGATCGCAGCTCAAGTCGCTGTTCGACAGTTCAGGGTTGTACGGCGTTGCCGATCGGCTCCGATGCGATCCGGGTGACGCGCTCGAGGTGGTGCTGAACGCGCGGCTGCTTCCGTTCGTCTCAGCTCAGCGCCGCGCGCTGCTGCACGAGCTCGTCGCATTGCGTGACCTGTCGCACATCGACGCTGCCGAGGCGCTGAGCATCAGCCGGTGGACGGTCGCCACGTACCGCGGACAGCTCGGCATCGAGCGTCATCCGCCGTCATGCGCTCGGCGCATCAACCGGTGAGGTCGCTGTGATGGGTCGGGGCAGCCGCGCCTTCCGGAGGAAGGCAACGGACGGGCACGACGCCCGTCCCGACGATGTGGAGTTCTCCGAGCTGCTCGACCCGATCGCTCCCGTGCAGGAGCAGGAACCGGAGCAGGAGCAGGTCGAGGTTGCGCCGGATGCCGTCGAGGACGCTCCACCGGTCACGTCGCGATTCGCCGACGCCGGCATCGATGACGATCGTCTCCCAGCCCACCCGGCGAAGCGTCGTTCGTCGCGGCGCTGAGCGGATCAGCTAACGGGCGCCGGCCAGCGTGACGGGTCCGAGGACCGAACCGGCACAGCCGACCGTCTGCCGGATCCGTCGCATGCCGCACGGACCTCGTGCAGCGCCGCCAGAACCAACTTCCCAGTGGCAATGATCTCATCGTTGCCGTGAGATCCGACCAACCCCGACACGTCGGCTCGAATGCCCCCGGCATCGAGCGCCGCTACCGCGAGCAAGGCGCGGGCCAGGACCGGGTCGTCGAGCTGGGCGCCGTACGCCGGCAGCATCTCCTCGATCCAGGTGCGCGTGCGGTAGGCCATCCCGTACTCGTGGCGGAGCTCGGCCAACACCTCGCTGAGCTGCCCGGTCAACGACGGGAGGTCGACCGCAACGGGGCGAATCCGAACCTTGGGCGGCGCGACAGGGCGCGCCGTTTCGATCGTCGGCAGCAGCTCGACCGTTGGCGGCGTCTCGACCGCAGGTGGGGTCTCGGCCGCGACGATTGGTTGGACAGCCGGTGTCGTCGTTGACCGTCGACGGCTGAGGATCCCCATCAACACCAGCGCGGCGCCGAAACCGCCGACTGCGACGCTCGACGTGGACGGCAGGTCGATGACCTTGACGAAAGCCGACCCGACCGCGGCCAGAATCCAGACGAGACCTGCGGCGACGATGAGCTCGCCTCGACGTAGCCCCGGTTCCGACGACCGTGTCGACGCGGGCGACGAACGACGCGGTGGCAGCGGTGAGTTGCCATCGGCATCGACCACGACTCGGTTCGCCGGGTCGGGCGCCGGCCAGCTGCGGGCTCTGATTTGCTTCTTGTTGTTCATGGGAGTGCTCCGCTCATTTCACGAGATTGATGATCTTGAACATCGGTAGGTACAGGGCAACGACCATCCCGCCGACGGTCACGCCCATCACGACCATCAGCAGCGGCTCGATCAACGATGTCAACGAGTCGACGGTTGCCGAGACCTCTGCGTCGTAGAACTCGCCGATCTTGTCGAGCATCTCGTCGAGGGCACCGGTCTCTTCGCCCACCGCCATCATCTGCACGACCATCTGCGGGAACACCGGGTGGTTCATCAACGCAGCCGACACCGATTCACCGACCCGCACACGCTCGCGGGCCTCGTTGATCGCGTTCGCAACGACGGCGTTTCCGGCGGTGTCGGCAACGATGTCGAGTGCTTCCATGATCGAGACACCCGATCGCGCCAACGCGGCAAGGGTCTGGCAGAAGCGGGCGATCGCCGTCTTCTGCACGATCACGCCCATGATCGGCATACGCAACTTCAGCTTGTCGATCGCCAGCCGGCCGGGGGGTGTCGCCTTCCAACGCTTCAACGCAAACAGGCCACCGGCTCCGAGGATTGCAATGATCCACCACGCGCTCTTGAGGAAGCTGGACACACCGATGAGCATTCGAGTGGGCAACGGCAACACGCCGCCGAGGTCCTTGTACATGGACTCGAACATCGGCACGATAAACAGCAGCATCGCCGAGACGATGACCACGATGATGCCGCCGACCGCGATCGGGTACGACATCGCCGACTTCACCCGCCGGCGGAGCTCGAGCTGCTTTTCGAGCATCGTCGCCAGTTGCAGTAGCACCATGTCGAGCATCCCGCCGACCTCGCCGGAACGCACCATGGCGATGTAGACCGTCGGGAAGACCTTGGGGTGCTTCGAGACCGCTTGCGAGAACGACAGGCCGCGTTCGATGTCGCCGCGCATCTCGGTGATCACTTCGGCGAGGGCCTTCGACTCGGTCTGGTCGGCGAGGATGGTCAACGCGCGAATCAGGGTGAGCCCGGCGGCGACCATCGTCGCCAACTGCCGGGAGAAGATCACGATCGCGTGCAGGTTGATCTTGCCCTTCGCGCCGCCTTTGACGTCGGCGTTCAGCTTCGACTTGCCCCGAGCGACGACCGAGACGGGCACGTAGCCGAGCTCGCGAAGTTTGGCCACGACGAGTTGCTCGCTCTGGCCCTCGATGCTGCCCTTGTGAACCGTGCCGACCTTGTCGCGCACCTTGTAGGCGAAGGTGGTGCTCACCGCCCACCGGCCTCGGTCTTCATGCCCAGCAAGCTGCGCAGGTCGTCGGTGCTTGCGGCGCGCTCCAACGCAGCGTCGAGGGTGATGCGGTGTGAGCGCACGAGCTCGGCGAGGTTCTGGTCCATCGTCAGCATGCCGTACTTCGCCCCGGCCTGCATCTGGCTGGCCAGTTGATAGCCCTTGCGTTCACGGATCAGGTTCCGTACGGCGGGAGTGGCGATGAGGATCTCTGCGGCCGCGACGCGACCCTTGCCGTCCGCCGTCGGGAGGAGTTGCTGGGTGACGACTGCCTGCAACGTGGTCGCCAGCATCACCCGGATCTGGCCCTGCTGATCGGGTGGGAACACGTCGACGATGCGGTCGACGGTCTGCGGCGCCGACTGCGTGTGCAAGGTGGCGAAGACCAGGTGTCCGGTCTCAGCGGCGGTCAGCGCCATGTGGATCGTCTCAAGGTCGCGCATCTCGCCGACGAGGATCACGTCGGGGTCCTCGCGAAGGGCCCGCTTGAGTGCCGAAGCGAAGCTGTTGGTGTCTTCGCCGACCTCGCGCTGGTTGACGATCGCCTTCTTGTGGTCGTAGAGGAACTCGATCGGGTCCTCGACCGACAGGATGTGCAGCGGCTTGGTCCGGTTGATGATGTCGAGCAGCGAGGCCAGCGTTGTCGACTTGCCGGAACCCGTCGGACCGGTCACCAGCACGAGGCCGCGCGGCAGATCGGCGAACGTCCGGATCACGGCGGGCAGGTGCAGCGAGTCGAAGTCGGGGATGTCGAACGGGATCGTGCGCAAGACCGCGCCGATGGCGCCGCGTTGGCGGAACACGTTCATCCTGAACCGGCTCTTGCCGGGGATCGAGTAGCTGGTGTCGAGCTCGAGTTCGTGCGTGAACGACTCGATCTTGCGCTCGTTGAGGATCGCGAACACCAATCGCTCGATCATCGCCCCGTGGAGGATGCCGTAGCCCTCGAGTGGACGCAGCACGCCGTTGACCCGCACGGTGGGTGCCGCGCCGGCGGCCAGGTGCAGGTCGGATCCCTTGAGGATCAGGCACTGTTCGAGCAGCTCGTCGATGTTCTGAGGGATCCTCGGGGTCAACACGGCCGGCGGCGCGAGCACCGGGGCAGCCAACGCGACGGCGGAGCCGTTCTGATCAGGCAACAACACGTGACACCTCCGAAAGCGTGGTCAGTCCCAGGGCAACCTTGGCCAGTCCGTCACTGCGCAGGTCCATCATCCCCTGCTCGGCCGCGCAGCGGCGCACGTCCTCCGACGACGCTCGACTGACGACGAGCTTGTCGAGTTCCTCCGACATCAACATCACCTCGTGGATCGCCAGCCGGCCGCGGTAGCCGGTGCCGCCACACTGCGGGCAACCGACGCCGCGGTAGAACACGAGGTCCTCGATCGAGTGTCGCGAGAAGTCCCACTTGGCGGCACTGAGCTCGAGTTCGGTGGGGACGAATGGCACCTTGCACCGATCGCAGAGACGACGCGCCAGCCGTTGAGCCAGCACGCAGTCGACGGCGGAGGTGACCAGGAACGGCTCGATTCCCATCTCGATCAGACGGAGCGGGGTCGACGGTGCGTCGTTGGTGTGGAGGGTCGTCAGCACGAGGTGACCCGTGAGGGCAGCCTCGATGGCGATGACGCCGGTCTCGCGGTCGCGGATCTCGCCGACGAGGATGATGTCGGGGTCCTGGCGCAGGATCGAGCGCAGTGCGTTGGCGAACGTGAGCCCGGCCTTCGGGTTCGTCTGCACCTGGTTGACGTTGGCCAGCCGGTACTCGACGGGGTCTTCGACCGTGACGATGTTGCGCGACTCGAGGTTGAGGAGGTTGAGGGTCGCGTACAGCGTGGTGGTCTTGCCGGAGCCGGTCGGCCCGGTGACCAGGATCGCGCCGTACGGCTTGCGGTACGAGTGCTCGTACTGGGCGAGCTGCGACGGCAGGAAGCCGAGGCTCGCCAACGATTGCACGCTGCTGGCCCGATCGAGGATACGCATCACGATCTTCTCGCCGTGCACGGTCGGCAGGGTGGAGACACGAAGGTCGACGACAGCGCCGTCCACCGTCAAGCTGATGCGCCCGTCCTTGGGCACGCGGCGCTCGGCGATGTCGATGTCGGCCATCACCTTGAGGCGCGAGATCACGCCGGGGATGATCGCCCGCGGCTGGCGCATGCGTTCGTGCAGCACCCCGTCGATGCGATAGCGGATCCGCAGGTCGTGCTCGGTCGGCTCGACGTGGATGTCGGATGCCCGCTCCTGCACCGCCTGCAGGATGATCAGGTTCACGAACTTGACGATCGGGGCTTCCTCGACGACGGCGCGCAGCGTGGCCAGGTCGGTCTGCTCGTCGAACGAGTCGTCGACCACGATCTGGGCGACGTTGTTGACTTCCTGGTCGAGCTTGCGACGTTCACCGAGCAGGTCCGCCAGTTGGGTCGGGGTGATCGGCACGCGGGTGAACCGCTCGTCGAGCAAGGCTCGGAGATCGTCGACCGCGCGCAGGTCGCCCGGGTTGACCATGCCGACGATCAACTCGCCGTTCTCCCGACGCAAAGGCACAGCCTGGTACCGATGCCCGATGTGTTCAGGTAGGAGGCCTCGCAACGCGGGGTCGCTCAACTCGACTCCCGGCGGTGGCCTTTCGGCGCTGGCCACCGGGGCCGGGAGCGTGGTTGCATCCATCACTCGCTTGTGTCGGCCGCTCTGAGCAGGTGTGGGAGCAGAAGTCCCCTTTTGCGCTGGTCAGGCCCCGGTGGTCTCCCTGGTCGATATGTTGCGGATCGTGAAGCTCTGGGGATTGGCGTTCGACCAGTCGAAGCCCGGTGCCGATACGTGGGCGTAAGTGATCAGGCTGTGGGCGCCGAGGATGATGTTGCCGGCCGCGTAGAGCACGCCGGTGTAGGTCGAGGAGTTCTTCGCATCGAAGTTTCCGTTCGTGTACACCAACGTGGCGACCGTGCTCGGGATCGTCAGGTTGTTGCTCGCCGTCACGTTGCCGCGAGCAACGATCACCAGCTGCACGCTGACGCCCGCTGGGGCGTTGTTCGCCACCGTTCCCGGCAGGATGAAGTTCCCAGAGGTGACGATGGTCGTGTCACCGGTCAGCTGCAGCGAGTCCTGCTTCTTGAAGTCGGCATTTCCCGACACGTTGAACACGCCCTTGATGGGGCTCTGCGCGGCAGTGACGAACGCAGTCCCGCTGAGGTTGACGGGCACGACGGGCAGGTAGTTGGCGGGGTTGTAGGTGAAGACCGGGAGCTGTTCGAGCGGCACGAGTGGTGGAGGCGAGTGTTGGATGCACGAGCCCTGCACCTTCGGAGTTGGGCACCCGCTCGCGCCGATGTTGCCACCAGCCTGGGCTACGTCGCGGATCGTTCCGCCGGTCGTGATGTTGCCACCGGCGTAGACACTGCCGTACACGTCGGTCGAACTGCTCGACACGCTGACGTCGCCATTGGCGTGGAGCGTTCCGGTGACCTTCTGGTTCGAGCCGGTCACGATGTTGCCGCGAGCCGACACGTTGCCGATGTAGTCCTGTGAGTTGCCCAACGTGACGTTGCCTCCGGTGTACATGCCGCCGACCACCGACGATGCCGAACCGTCGCCATAGTTGCCGCCTGCATATACGCCATAGGAGAAGGTGAGCGGGTCGAGGTCGACGACCTGGCGTACGGTGCGGACCGACTTGGGCGACGTCTTCGACGGGGCGTACCCGTACGACGTCAGGACCCGGCGAAATGCGCCGCCGGCGGCGTCGGTCGCGACGGACACCTCGAACTGTGCTGCGGCGCCAGTCAGTGTGACCAGTCCGCTGCCGGTGTATGCGGCGTTGGTCGTCAACGCCGAGTTGGCGACGACCGCCCCGGCCATTGCCGCGTCGATTGCGTGTTGGCGTTCGCGATCGCCGTTCGATGCCGTGCTCTCGCGATCGGCGAACGACAGCAAAACCGCGGCGAGCCCGAAGACGACGACAGAGATGATTGCGGCCATCACCATGACCGATCCGCGATCGGAGGACGGGTGATCCGACGTCCCGGCGTTGCGCCGCCCACTGATGTTCAGCATGGTCTCCATGCGTTCCTCCCTGCCACGGTCGTCAAGAGATGAAACTCGCCGCCGTTCTCTGATCGAATCGGAATGTCGACCACGACGGTCCTCAACGGCGTGGTTACCTGCCTGAACGCTGTCGTGGTCGATCCGACGCCGCTGATGACGGTCTGCGGCTGCCCGAGGTTCTCGGTCCGCGTCACGGTGCCATTGGTGATCGCGTACGTCAGCACGGCGACCTCCGTCGAAGCAAGTGTCTGGAACGTCAACGTGTTGGCACTCAGGTTCTCGCCGGGTGACAAGATGCAGATCGCCGAACGCAGCTCGCGGTCCAACGATGCCGACAGGAGCCGGGCCGCGTCGATCGCCTGGGCGCTGTGCTCGATGCGGTTGGAGGCGCTTTGCGCCAGGATGAGCGTGGCCGCGGCGATCGTCATCGCGATCGACATGATGGCGAGGCTGATCATCAGTTCGACCAACGTCGTCCCGCGGTCGCGGTCGTCGGCGGAGTGGCCCTCTGTGCTCATGGCGCCTTCGCCAGCCACGTGTCGTGCGCGGAGACCCGGCCGTAGTCGACGGAGATCGTGAAGCGGTCCGTCACCGTGGGAACCAGCGGGATCGTGGTGGTCGTCGCTGGGGTGGTGGTCGAGGTGGTGGTCGAACTCGTCGACTCCGGTGACGTCGAGGTTGTCGATTCCGGTGACGTTGTTGTCGTTGTCGTGGTCGCCGGCGTGGTCGTCGTGGTCGAGGTCGACGTGGTCGAGGTCGTCTCCGGAGGCGGATCGAACTGCGTCGTCGAGGTGATGACGACATCGACGGTGATGATCAGGATGGAGGGGTGTTGGGCCGCACCATCGGTGCGCGGGCCGGAGCCGGCGGTGCTGAAGGTGGACGGCTGGGCCCGTACGTGGGAGTTGAAGGTCACGATGTGATCGCCCACCGTGAACGTTGCCGTGGCGGTCGTGTCGAGTGCCGCGCCCGGGGTGATGTTGACCAGGCGATATCCGGCGCCATCCCACAGCTGCAACTGCATGGCCGTCGTCCCCGCCGTCAGGTCCGGAGCGACCATGGTGTAGCCCGACGTAGCCGACGCCTTCGCCGAGAACGAGCTGACCTTGACGGCGCCGTCGAACCCGTCTGGCGCTTGCTCCAGGTCGAACACGCGCAAGGCCGGAGCCACGAGTTGTGCGGAGGCCGTGACGATTCCGTTGCCGGTCGGATCGTGGTCGATCGACGCGCTCGGCGACCACGCGTCGGCCAGCGCCCACAGGCTTCCCTCGAGCTTGCCGACACCATGGTCGCTGCGGAAGTCGGCCGACGACCCCGATGTCGTGTTCACGGAGGAGTCCGCCCACGGCAACCCATCGTTGTCGCCGAACCCGCACACGCCGCAGCCGTCGGTGCTTGCACGCGACGTCATCGTGCCGGCCGGTGTGTTGACCGTCGTGCCGCCAGGAGTCGCCAAGCTGGCTGCGACGAAGGTCTGACCGACGCCGGCGGTCCAGTTGCCTGCCCGCGAGGTCGAATCGTTGTCGGCCACGCTCTCGAGGGTTTGATGAGGGCATTCACCGACGTCGCCGCCCGTACCGCTGCACGTCGTCGAGGCGATCGGCCCGGCCAGGAGGTCGACATAGCTCGTCGCGCTGGCCGCCGCTGCGATCGAGGTTCGAAGCGTCGACGAGTTCGTGTCGACGCGCACCCCCGGCAGCGACATGTGTGCGTCCTCGAACGTGTCGCCGCCCAAGGTGCCGCTGACGGTGATCAGCCCGCCCGTCGCTTCCGCCTCGCCGCCGCTGGCCGGGTACGAGGCGTAGTCGAGCGGGAACACCAGCGACGCGAAGCGCATGGTGTGCCTGGGCGTCACCGCCGGCCACTCGACGATCACTGTGACCCGGCGATAGCCGGCCGCTACCGCTGTCACGAACGTGCGCAACGCAAACGTCGTGCCCACCGTGGTGAGCGTGGTGCGGTAGGGCGTGGTGCCTCCGAGCACGATCGGTTCACTCTCGAACGTCAGGTTCGGTGCGGTGCCGTGCACCAACGGGTCGGCGGCGAGCCCCGTCAGGCTGATCGCCACGTTGGAGTACGCGGCACCCTGCAGGTTCTCGATCGTTTGCTTGGCCAGCGAGACACCGATCGTGCGTTGCCGGCTGGTGGTCACGCCTTGCGCGGTCGCCCCCAATGTGCTCAGCAAGCCGAGCAGTGCGCCGACGATCACCGTCATCGCGATGATCTGTTCGATCAGGCCGAAGCCCTGGTCGGCCGGAAACATCCGGCTGCGATGGTTGGCGCGGGGTTCCACACCGTTCGTGTCGGCCAACCGGTCTGGCCGATGACTGCTCCTTCACCACATGGGGGAACCGTTGTCGGCCGTGCGTCGAAGAGGCCGACTACAGCGTGCGAGAGCGAGGAGAACGGCCGATGGCCGCAACTGCAGTCGGATTGGATGTCGGCACCAACGCCGTTCGTGCCGTCGAGATCGAGCTCGGTGACTCTCCGCTGATCCGGCGGATGGGTCAGGTCGGCCTGCCTGTCGGCGCAGTGGTCGACGGCGAGGTCGCCGATGTCGGTGCCGTGTCGATCGCACTCCAACAGCTGTGGACGCAGGCGGGCTTCACGTCGCGCAAGGTCCGCGTCGGGATGTCGTCGGCACGAGTGATCGTTCGCACGCTCGAGATGCCGCGCCTGTCGCACGACGAGTTGATGTCGACCGTCCGCCTCCAGCTCGACGACTACATCCCGCTGCCCGCCGACGAGACGGTCTTCGACGTCCGAACCTTGGATGGACCCGAGCCGAACGCTGAGACGCTGCACCTCCTGCTGGCCGCAACCCATCAGGATGCTGTGCAGCCACTGTTGATGGCGCTCCACGGAGCCGACCTGAAGGTGGCTGCCATCGATGTCATTCCGGCCGCGTTGGCGCTGGCGCTGACGCACGCCGAACCCGAGCAGGACGAGAGTGTCGATGTCGTGCTATCGATCGGCGCAGGGACCGTGGTCGTCGTCGCTGCTCGAGCCGGCGAACCGCTGTTCTCGCGAACGCTCACCAACGCATCCGGTCGACTGACCACTGAACGCATTGCCAGCCGACTCGGCATCGCCGAGCTCGAAGCCGAGCGCTACAAGCGACTCGGAGTCACCGAGGATCCGGCATCTGCGGTGGCAATCCGAACCAGCCAGGAAAGCGTCGCTGAGCTGATCGCCGAAGTGGAGGCGTCGCTGGCCTTCTATGCCGAGCAGCCCGGCTCGCGCCACGTGCGCCGACTGCTCGTGACCGGTGGCGGCTCGCAACTGCCCGGTCTGACGTTGGCGCTCAGTGATGCATTGGGCATCGATGTCGAGTGTGCGGATCCGTTTGCTCGTGTTCGCCTCGGGAACACTGGCTTCGAAGCAGCCGACCTCCCGTTCCTCGCCCCGTACATGGCGGCAGCGCTTGGTGTTGCTCTCGGCCAGGCTCGGCCGAAGGACCGGCGAATCGATCTGACGCCCGTTGCCAGGCGCTCAGCACCCGTCCTCGGAGCGCGCCGGCTGCTCGTCAGCGCTGGAGTAGTGATCCTCGTCGGAGCGGCTGGAGCGTTGTACGTGCGCACCGGCAGCACGATCACCGGAGAACAGGACCAACTCGCCACAGTGAATGCACAACTCGCAGACCTGCAGACGCAGCTCGCTGCTCGGACGCCCGCGGCGAGTCAGGGCTCCGACGCCGGGCGTGAAGCGACCCCTGAAGCAGTCGAGGCCAGTGTTGCCACGACCAACATCGATTGGTTGGTGGTCGAGCGGGCGATCGAGGACAGCGGTGCTCCACTCGGCGTCGTGGTCTCCTCGATGCAGGGGGTGGTCGCGCCACCGACGGCTGTTGTCGCGACGCCCGGCTCCGTCGCTCCTCCCGGGACGCTGACGCTGACGGCGACCGCTCCCAGTCTTCCAGCGGTCGCTGACTGGATCGACGTCGTTGCGGCCGACCCGAGGTTCTCCGAGCCCTGGGCCTCCGGCTTCACCGTTGCGACCCAGCCCGACGGCTCGACCGCGGTTCAGTTCTCGATCGAGATATCGGTGACCGCCGCGAACCTGGTCGATCGCAGTTCGACGAGGGGGGTGCAACCATGAACCGGAGTCGCAAAGACATCGCGATGATGGCCTTCATGGGGGTGTTGCTGCTCTTCGCGGCCTACAACTTCGTGTTCAAGCCCCAGCAGAGCGAATTGTCCGGCGCACGTGACGACCGAGCCCAAGCCGAGCAGAGCGTCTCTGACGCGCAGCTGTCGCTGCAGGCGCCGATCGACTCGTCGAATGCGGTGCCGAGTGGCGACCCTGCTGTTGCACCGGCACCTCTGGCGATTCCTTCGGACCCAGCCATCACCAACCTGCTTCGGCAGCTCCAAGCCGTCGCGGACAGCACGGGTGTCGCGCTGGCCTCGGTGTCGCCGAACCCGTTGGCCGAGAACCCGAGCGGCCCCGGCGGCTCGATGCAGATCTCGATCACGGCCTCGGGGCCCCATGCATCGGTGCAGGCCTACCTCGACGCGCTTCGCACGATGCCGCGGCTGCTCGTCATCGAGCAGATCGGCATAGCAACGCAACCGGCAGGGGCCGACGGCACGCCGCAGTCGGACCAGCTGCAGCTGTCGGCGCGTGTCTTCACGCTGCAGCCGCCGGCCGGCGCGCCGGTCGCGACTCCCGCGCCCTGACGGAACGCTTCGCATTTCTGCGGTTGTTTCGGAAAAGGGGGGAATTCATGCAGTGGTGCACAGATCCCGGCCGACTCAGCAAATCAACAACACGTACCGGAGGTACACAAAATGAACAGCTCCCCCACACAACGAAGGGAAGACAAGGGCTTCACCCTCATCGAGTTGATGGTGGTCGTCCTGATCATCGCCATCTTGTTGGCAATTGCCATCCCGACCTTCCTCGGCGCCCAGAACAAGGCCAAGGACCGCAGCGCACAGTCGTCGGCCCGCAACGCCCTGACCAACGCCAAGGTCATCTACGCCGACTCCGGTGTCTACTGGCACACCACGGACCTAACGGCAGCTGCCATGATCGACAAGCTGAACATCGCCGAACCGAGCCTGAAGTTCCAGGCCGCCGCGTCCACAGGCCCCAAGGAAGTGTCGGTGCTGACGGCCTCGGCGACCGCATGGTACGGCGCCGTGCTGTCCGACACGGGAACCTGCTTCTACATCGCCGACTCGGTCGCTGCGACGGTCACCGCCCCGGGACTCACCGCAGGCACCACCTACGCCAAGGCAAAGTTGACTGGAACCGACACCTGTATCGCAACGGCTTCGGCGACGGGCTTCACCTACGACCCGAAGTGGTGACACTCCCGATCGCGTGAGTCAGCCTCAGGGCTGACTCGCTGGCCCGAGAAGGCGAGCCACCTCCGGTCGTAACGGACCGCCGACTCGGCGCCTTGATGCGTCCGCCCCGAAAGGGCGGGCGCATCGCCGCGTCACGGGTCAGATCGGCTCGATCGACACACCGGGATGATCGCCGAGCAGTTGACGAAGATCGGTCGCGTCGCTCGTCCAGATCATCGATGGCGTGCAGTCGAGTGCCTCTGCGACGATCAGTGCGTCAATGGTCGTCGCAGAGGATCGAGCGGCACCAAGAAGCTGGCCGGCCGTCCGGGCGATCGTCTCGGTGAGCGGATAGCGAGGTTCGACTTGGGCGAGCACGAGATTGACGGGAGCATCGCGTGGCCCGTTGCCCCGCACAGTTTCGGCGACAACAACTGTGGGGATTCGAAACTCGGCTCCGTCGGTACGAGCAGCCGCGATGATCCGCTTTAGCCGGCGGTCGTTTCGGGAGAGGCCGATGACTGCTCCAGAGTCGAGGACAATCGTTCCTTCATGTCGTTCCACTCGCGTTTGCCCTCTGCAATCTCCTCGTCGGTCAACGGTCCATACATCTCGTCGAGCTTGTCCAGCAGTTCCAGGATCGGGTCGGTACGCAACCGTGCACGGAGGGCGTCGACCACGTAGCTCGACACTTCACCTGGACCGACGCGGCTCTTCAACTCCGAGAGAACGTCCTCATCAACGGTGATCGTGATCCGGGTGGCAGCCACGCTGGTAGATCATATCATACGTATGATCATACTCACAGGTGGCGGCGCAGGTGTTCGTGCACGAAGTACACGCCGCGTTCCTCGACCGTCGCCAGCACGCCGTCGGCATCGAGGCCGGCGTTGTGCGAGCGCTGCACTCGATTGCAGATGTCGACATCTTGACCATGCACCAAACCGTGTGCCGACACGATCGAGTCGCGCACGGTGTCGTCGAGATCGGGTCGAACGTACAGCCGTCGCTCGACGCGGGTGGTCGTGGCGTCGAGCGGCTCCACCCACATCGCCAGGAACGCCCCGGGGAACACGTTCATCATCAGGTTCGGCCACACCGTGAGATACCCGCCGATCCCGTAGGGCCCGTTCATCGGCACCGCCGCCAACTCCTCCCAACCCGGCTCGCCGGGCAGCAGCGTTGACCGGATCTCGTCGATGCGCGAACCGTTGGGTCGCAGCGGCCGATCCCACGCGTACAGGGCGATCCCGTCGGAGATCATCGGGTAGTCCTCGCTCGAGCTGGTGTCGATCTCCGGATGCACGAACGGCGTGTGGTAGTTCTCGCTGTAGTTCTCCAGCAGCACCTTCCAATTGAACTGCCGGTCGTTGGTCTCCGACATTGCCAGCTGCATCGACTCCACCGGGTAGGCGTCGATTGCCCGGCCGAGCGACCCGACATCGAGTGGTGCAGCCGCGTCGTCGAAGCAGACGAAGACCATGCGCCGCCACTGCGCCAACTGCACCGGCTTCAACGAGTAGTCGGCAACATCGAACCCCTCCGGTTCGCCAACTCCCGACGCCCGCGCCAATGAACCGTCGAGCTGGTACAGCCACGAGTGGTACGGGCAGCGGATCAGAGAACTGGCGTGCGTCTCGCCGTCTTCGCACAAGGGCGAGGCGCGGTGCCGGCACACGTTGAGGAACGCTCGCAGCACGCCGGCCTTGTCGCGGACGAACAGCACCGGCAGGCCACCGGCAACCCGTGCGGTCCATGAGCCCGTCCCGGGCATCTCGTCGACCACGCCGGCGCACACCCAGTCACGC
>JANMNE010000241.1:0-4444 GCA_031373785.1 Ilumatobacteraceae bacterium | reverse complement strand
TCATCTGGCGACCAAGCGGGCCCTTGGGCAACATGCCCTGGATGCTGCGACGGATGGCCTCTTCCGGCTTGCGGCCGAGCAGCTTCTCGTACGATTCGGTCTTCATGCCGCCGGGATAGCCGCTGTAGTTGTAGACGCCCTTGTTGGCGGCCTTGTCTTTGGTCAGCACGATCTTGCTGGCGTTGATGATCACGACGTGGTCGCCGGTGTCGATGTGCGGGGCGAAGATCGGCTTGTGCTTGCCGCGCAGGACGCGAGCAGCCTCGGTGCACATGCGGCCGAGGACCAGACCATCGGCGTCGATGACGTGCCAGGCGCGGGTGATCTCGCTTGCTTTCGGGCTGTAAGTAGGCATTTCAGACCTTTGAGAACTAGGTGTCGCCGCCAGGCGGTACGTCGCCAGGGAACCGTGAAATGATACGGGCTTCTGGCCGAAACCGGCAAACGACTGGACGTGAATTCAGGCCGGATTGGCGTGCCACGAGGTGCGATGGCACTCGATCACCGCATCGAGCCATCGCTCCACCCTCACGGCCAGCGCAGAGATCGAGTACTCCTCCTCGACACGCTGGCGGCATTCGACCCGATCGAGCTCGTCGATGCGCCCGACGGCGGCGATCAAGCCGTGCACGTCATCGGGCTCGACGAGGAAGCCGGTCTCGCCCTCGGCGATGATCTCGGCAGGACCGCCACGACGGTACGAGATCACCGGTACGCCGGTGGCCATGGCCTCGATGGCCACGTTCCCGAACGCCTCGACCCACTTGGGTGCCATCACGATCGCTGCGCAACCGCCGATCGCCGCCTGCAGTTCGTCGGTGGGCAGGAAGCCCTCGTACGACACCATCGCCCCCGGATGCTGAGCAATCGCAGCGTCCCAGACCGACGGATCCTGCATCAGCCCCCAGACCTTCAGCGGCAGGCCGGTCGCCTCGGCAACGGCAACGGCGTCGTCGAGTCCCTTCTCCCGCGAGATCCGGCCGACGAAGCCGAGATAGTGCGGTTCGTCGGCGGTCACGTGCATGTCGTACCGCTCGACCGCGATGCCACTGCCGATCACCGGGACCAGGCCGGCCAGGGCCGGGAAGGTGTCCGCCTGTGCCTGGCTGTGCATGGCGACGTTGCGGGGGCGCAGCGTGGCCGCCCGGAGGATCACGTCATCCATCACGTCGCTCAGCGTCGCCATGCTGACGAGATGGGCCAGCGGCGTCCTGGCGAAGAACGGTGTCAGGTAGAAGGGCAGCCAGTCGTAAGCCAGGTTCAGGATCACATCGAACTCGTCCTGATGCACGCGTGCCCACTCGCACATCGCCGCCAGCACCCCGTCCGCTGGAACGCTGACGAGCGTGTCGCGATCGGCACTGTGCGCAGAGGGCTGCAACGCACCCGGGATCTGGTGGAGCACGGCGCCGACGTGCAGTGACCCGGCCGGCGCCAAGACCTCGACCTGGTGACCGCGGCCGGTCAGACCGAGCACCAAGCTGTGCAGCGTCAGTTCGACACCACCGCCCTCGCCACTGCCCAACGCGCCGACCGGGGTCGAGATGATCAGGATTCGTTGTGACGACATCAGCCCTCCCGGCACGTGCGTTCCGGAGTCAACGACCGCGTCGGCGGCATTGTTCCCAGCACTGCACTAGTAGCCAACTTCCCACAAGCACAAACCGTGGGCCGGGGCGACCTGACCAGCGCCCTGGCGATCCTTGGCCAGCAAGATTCCACGCATGTCGCCCGCATGCAGCCGGCCCGCACCGGCGTCGACCATCGTGCCGACGATGGCCCGGACCATCTGATGACAGAAGGCGTTGGCCCGGATCTCGAACCGCAGCAACCCCGGGCCGTAGTCGGTGGGCACCTCCGACCACCGAGCCAGCATCACCTTGCGCTTCATCGACGGTTCCGGCTGGCCGGGCACCGACCTCGGGCGCCGGCAGAACGACGAGAAGTCCTGCTCGCCGATCAGGGGATCACACGTCAAGTGCAGGGTTGGCATCGACAACGGCGGCACCACGTGCCACGACGTCGCCGCGAGGAACGAGTTCGGCTGCGGAGAGTTCCAGATGTCGTACCGGTAGTGCCGCCACTTGGCGGTGAACCGGGCGCTGAAGTCGGGCGAGTCGGCCCACGCCGCATCCCGGGCAACTACCGCAGGGCTGCACATCCGATTCACACGCCGCACCAGCACCTGCAGGTCGGTGTCGTCGGGAAGGTCGCAGCTGATGACCTGGCCCCAGCCGTGCACACCGGCATCCGTGCGGCCGGCGCCCACGAGGTCGACGGGCTGGCGCACGACCTTCTCCACGGCCTCGCGTAGCTCGCCCATCACGGTCCGCACGCCGTCGTTCTCGGCGAAACCGTGGAAGAGCGTGCCGTCGTAGGCGACGGTCAGCCGGGCCCGTCGCAGCATGGACGCCAACGATACGTCGGCGACCGGGCATCGCGCGAAGCGCAACCGTCAGCGGTCGTAGACCTCGACGCCCTGGGCATACCGGGTGCGGAACTGCTCGAGCACCTCGCCGGGCAAGGCGTGGCGCCCGGTGCTGTGCTTCGAGTACAGGGTCTCACCGTCGACGATCACGTTGAAGATCCCCTTCGAACCGGTGATCAGGCGCAGCTCGGCGATCACGTGCTGGTAGTCGCGCAGGAGGTCGTGGGCGGCGCTCACGGCGCGCTCGGAATAGTCTCAAGGGACGCAATAGGTGATCGAGATCTGGTGCTTGCTCACCTCTCCAGCCTACGCGTGGCGCTCAGTCACGACGGCGGCAGGACGGTGATGACGAGCGGTCAATCGCCGCCCGACCCACTGCCCAGGCGTCGTCGTAGACGAGGTGGCCGGGCTGGGTCCACAACGTCGTGCCGTTGATGGCGTCGATGCCGGTCATCGGGACTTGCTGCCCGCCGGTCAACTGCACCCCGTCGATCACCGGCGGTGTCTTCTTCAGCTTGTCTGCATCCGCAGGCACCTCGCTCACGAAGTCTGGTTCCGTCATCCGCCGCAGCTCCTCGCCGCTGCCGGCGTCGAAGGCTACATACTCCGGTTGCGTGGCACCCGAACCCTGCACCCACACCGTGTCCTCCGACGCGGCGGCCATGACGAAGAGCCCACCGTCCGCACTGCACGCAGCCCATCGGAGACTGCCGTCGTCCACGTCGTAAGCCGCCACCACTGGCCAGCCTCCGTCGGCACACAGCTCTTCGGCGGCCGGGCCGCGCTCCGCCGGCGAACGGCCGCTCAGGGGGACTCCCGGGAGCTTGGCCGGGGTGGCGCCCGGAGACACGTTGGGAAGTGGTGGCAGGGGGCGTGATAGGGGTTGGGGTCTGTGCGACCGTCGATGGTGGCTGCGCGTCCGGCGTCGAACTCGATGGTGTGGCGACTGACTGCTTGTCACCGAGAGATTCACTGTCGCGCCAACACCAGTCACACCGGAAGGTGCCGAAGGTCCCCGCTCCCCCGGCGGCGCTTCGACCGACGCTGGCACCGAGATGGGCCGCTACGGCCCACATCGCGCCCAGCGTTGGCCGGTCAGTGGCTCAGACGAGTTCGATGCGCGCCATTGGGGCGTTGTCGCCCTGGCGCGGCCCGAGCTTGAGGATGCGCAGGTATCCACCATTGCGGTCCTCGTAGCGGGGAGCGACTTCGTTGACCAGCTTGTGGGTCATTTCCTTGTCGCCGAGGTAGCCCTGGATCTGGCGAATGCGGTGGATACGCATGGCACCCTCGTCTTGGGCCTTCTTGGCCTTGGTGATCAACTTCTCGGCGATCGGGCGCAACGCCTTGGCCTTGGCCTCGGTGGTGGTGATGCCCTCGGCGGCGATCAGTGACGCGGCCAAGTTGGCCATCATCAGCTTCTGGTGTTGCGAGCTGCCGCCAAAGTTGCGGGCTCGGCGTGGGGTTGCGGGCATGTCAGTCTCTCCGTCGCTTCTTCGTACTCAGCCGCGCAGCGTCAAGCCGCGCTCGTCGAGCTTCTGCTTGACCTCGTCGAGGCTCTTCTGCCCGAAGTTGGTGATGTTGAGCAGGTCGTCTTCGGTCTTGGTCAGCAGTTCGCCCACGGTGTTGATCTGGGCCCGCTTCAGGCAGTTGCGCGGACGCTCCGACAGGTCGAGGTCTTCGATCGGGAGGTCGAGGTCGGGCGACGAGGCAGCGACTGCGGCGACTTCGCCGAGCTCGAGGCCCTGCGGCTCGTCGCTGAGGTTGGCCACGAGATCGACCAGCGACCGCAGCGTTGCACCGGCCGAGGCCAGGGCCTCGCGGGGTGTGATCGAGCCATCGGTCTCGATGTCGAGCACCAGGCGCTCGTAGTTCGTGCTCTGCTCGACGCGGGTCGGCTCGATCTCGAACATCACACGGCGGACCGGCGAGAAGATCGCGTCGATCGGCACGACGCCGATGGTGCGGTTCTGCGAGTCACGATCGCTCGACAGGTAGCCACGGCCACGGCCGACC
>JANMNE010000239.1:0-5808 GCA_031373785.1 Ilumatobacteraceae bacterium | reverse complement strand
ATACTTGGTGCTGGCCAACTTCGCCGTTTCGACCGTGAACTCGGCCGACGTACCGCCGATCGCCACCGCGAGGTGATACGGCGGGCAGGCCGCGGTGCCCAGCGTCTTCATCTTGTCGAACAGCCAGGGCAGCAGGGCCTTTTCGTTCAGCAGCGCCTTCGTCTCCTGGAACAGGTAGCTCTTGTTGGCGCTGCCGCCGCCTTTGGCGATGAACAAGAACTTGTAGGCGTCGCCGTCGACCGCGGCGATCTTGATCTCGGCCGGCAGGTTGTTGCCGGTGTTCTTCTCCTCGTACATCGTCAGCGGCGCCATCTGGCTGTATCGCAGGTTCGAGGTCAGGTAGGTGTTGTACACGCCGCGGGCGATTGCACGTTCGTCGCCGCCGCCGGTCAACACGAACTGCCCCTTCTTGGCCTTGATGATCGCGGTCCCCGTGTCTTGGCACATCGGCAGCACGCCGCCGGCGGCGATGTTGGCGTTCTTCAGCAGATCGAGCGCGACGAAGCGGTCGTTGTCGCTGGCCTCCGGATCGTCGAGGATGTTGCGGAGCTGCTGCAGGTGCGCCGGCCGCAACTGGTGGGCGATGTCACGCATGGCCGTCTCGGTCAGCAGCGTGATCGCCTCCGGTTCGATGCGGACGAACGTGCCCGCATCGGTGTCGAGGGTCGACACTCCGTCGGTGGTCAACAGCCGGTACTCCGTGGTGTCGGGCCCGAGGGAGAGCACCTCGGTATAGGCGAACTCTGGCATGACCTCACGCTACGCCGGATCGGCCGGATTCCCGGAGTGTCAGGGCGGTGGCGGTTGGCTCAGCGCCGCGTCGACCAGGGCCTGGTCCTCGGGCGTGGCCGCGGCACGCGGGTGGATGGCGCCGTCGGCAACCAACTCGGCCAGGTCGCCGATGCGTACGTCGGGGCTGAACGGCAACGGGGCAGTCGACGGATTGATGGTCGCGAGCGACGGCGAGGCGGCCACGAGGTCGAGCACGTGGCGTTCGGCGATGGCGCGGTTGGCCCAGTCGCTGCTGTTCGACCGCAGCGCGCCGACGTTCATCGCCGTTGCCCCGATCAACAGCAGTCGGCCGGCCCACACCACCGGGGTGCCCAGGCGGGCCAGCTGATCGACCGCGATGCCGAATGCCGGGATGAACAACGCTGCACCGATGTACACGTAGCGCGAGTTGGCAGCGGTCTCGACGCCGAAGCCGCCGCGCTGGACGCCGAGCCCGACGTAGATCAGCGTCACCGTGACGGCGAGCGTCAGCACGACATCGTGAGCCTCGGCATCGCGCCGGCGCCACAGCACCACGGCCAGCGTGGCGATCAACGAGATGCCGACCAACGAAGCGGTGGAGGTCAGACCCTGGAACACCGCCGAGAGCCCGCGGTTGACGTAGGCCGGTACCTGAGCGGGAGACGATCCGATCGAATCGCCGGCCGGGTCGCTGCCCCAGACGAGCCACCACCACGCCGACGCGACCACCATGGGTGCCGTCGCAATGACCGCCGTACGCCACCGGCGGCGGATGACGGCGAAGAACAGGATCCCGATGATGAAGAACGGACCAAACCCCGACGACGCCACTGCGACGAGTCCGGCGACGCCCGCGAACGCGTCGCGCCGATCCGGCGGACCGTCGTGGTCGATCAGCGAGAGCTGCACCAGGAACGCCAGCAACGACAGGTTGTAGACGAGCTGAATGGCGAAGACGATGTTCTCCCAGCCACTGCCGAAGACGACCAGCGTTCCGGCGAGGATCGTCGCTGTCCACTCGCTGACGCCGACCCGAATGCTGAGCTTGCGGACCATCACCGCAACACCGAGATGGCACGCCATCGCCGGCAGGAGGTATGGCCAGTACGAGCCGGTGCCGAAGATGGCGTGGATCCCGCGCCAGATCACGATCGGGATGGTCATCCAGTGGCCGTCCTGGGCCATGAACAGCATGTCGTCGAGCCCGCTCGCCTGATGGACCTTCTCCCTCGTGAAGATGAACGCCCAGTCGTCGCGGATGAACCACTGGTTCCGCCCGACCAGGTAGAGCACGATCAATGAACCGGCCAGCACCGCCCGAAACGCCCAGCGGGCACCGTCATCCGACGCCGACCACGTGGCGCCACGCCGGAGGCGGGTCTCAACGTCCACGGACCACCATGTGCCACCACAGGGCCAGCAGCTGGCGGGCGCTGCGGGCGATCGCCGGCACGCGGAAGAACTGCGACTTGCCCGACGGACGGAAGTAGTGGTGGACGGGGATCTCGACGAATCGTGCTCCGGCCCGATCGAACGAGCGCATCATTTCGACGCAGATCACGCCAGTGGTCGAGAGCAACGGGCGGTCGATGAGCAGCTGACGGCGGAACATGCGAAAGTCACAGTCGGTGTCGCGGACCTTGAGGCGGAAGAGCATCTTGACGACATGGTGGTACACGCGACCGATCAGCTTGCGATACCACGAGTCGCCACGGCCGATCTTGTAGCCCTGCACGAGGTCGATGTCGTCCGTGGCCAACGGCACCAGCAGCGCCGCCTCGCACGCGTCGTACTGCGCGTCGCCGTCGGTGTAGAAGATCCAGTCGTTCTGCGCAGCCGCGAAGCCGCTGATCAACGCCTTGCCGTAGCCGCCGTTGGTCTCGTGGTGCACGACACGCAACCAGGGCCGGTCGAGCGCCAGCTTGTCGAGGGTGGCTCGCGAGTCGTCGGCCGACCCATCGTTGACGACGATCACCTCGACCTCGGGCACCAAGGGCGACAGTGCCTCGTGCACGTCGTCGATCAAGCCGCCGATCGTTGCGGCGTCGTTGTAGCAGGGAAACACCGCGGAGATGCTGGCCACCGCGGTCACGTGCCGAGCCCGGCCAGTGCGCCGCACACGCGATCGATCTCCGGCTCGGTCATCTCCGGGAAGCATGGCACGCTGATGCATTCCGCGGCCCACGCCTCGGCCTCAGGGCACGGTGGATGGTCGAGGTCGCGATATGCCGGTTGCTGGGTGATGGCCAGCGGGTAGTGAATGGCCGAGCCGACGCCCGCTGCTTCCAGGGAGGAGCGCGTTGCGGCGCGATCGGGGCTGCGGATCACGGCCAGATGGTAGGCGTGCATCGGGTGCGCGGACTGCCATCGCAGTCCAGGGGCGGCCTGTCGGTACCGCGCCACGATCGACCGGCGCCGGGCGATGTCGGTCGTGAGATCCCTCAACGCCAGCCGCAGCCAGGCGGCCTCCACCTCCGACATGCGGAAGTTCTGCGACACGATCTCGTGCACGTATTGGGCCGTCATACCGTGGACCCGTAGCGTGCGCGCCCGATCGGTGAGCTCGACGTCGTTGGTCACGATCGCGCCACCATCACCGATCCCACCGAGGTTCTTGGTGGGGTAGAAGCTGTACGCGGTCGCTGTCGAACGACCGGGGTCGCTGAGCGCTCCGTGAGCCTGAGCAGCGTCCTCGATGATCATCAGGTCGGTGTCGGGGAGCTCGGCCGGATAGCCGTACAGGTGCACCACGACGACGGCCTTCGTTCGTGCCGTTCGGCCGGCCGCCACATTGTCGGTCGTGATGCACGCGGTGCTCGGATCGACCTCGATGGCCCGCGGTATCGCACCGATCGCTGCAACCGCCGAAGCAGTCGGCACGGCGGTGAATGCAGGCACCAAGACCTCGTCGTTCGCGCCGACACCCGCCGCGGTGAGCGCCAGTTGCAGCGCGCTGGCGCCCGACGACACGGCGACGCATTGCTGCGCGCCGAGCCATGCGGAGAATTCGGATTCGAACGCAGCCAGCTCAGCTCCGAGGAGGAAACTGCCGCTCGCCGCGATCCGTTCTGCTGCTGTCGCGAACGCTGAGGCAAACCGCTGGCCGCGCCGACTCAGGTCGACAACAGGTACCACGGGTGACCACGATAGAACGTTGCGGTCGCCCGCAACCCCATCTCGAGCGCGGTCGTGGGTTTCCACCCCAACGTCTCGGCGATCGTCGTGCCGTCGGTGTGGAACGAACCGATGTCGATTCGCTGATGGTCGCCCGGCCAGGGCACGAGCTCCAGCCCGCCGCTGCTGCCGGTGGCCTCGATGATCGCTCGGGCGATCTCCGCCAGCGAATGATCGACCACGTTGCCGACGTTGAAGATCCGCCCGACCGCTTCGGGCGCGGTGGCCGCCAGCAACGCGTCGACGACGTCGTCGACGTAGACGCAGTCGCGGCGCTGCTCACCGTCGCCGAAGATGCGGATCTGCTCGCCGAGCAGTGCGTTGCGGACGAACACCGGCAAGAAGCCCAACTCATCGCTGTTCAGCCGCTGGCGCGGGCCGTAGACGTTGGTCAGCCGCAGACTGGTCGTCGGCATCGCGTAGGCCGTGTGGTACACCATGTGCAGTTGCTCGCCCGCCAACTTGGCGACCCCGTTGACGTCCATCGGACTGGTCGGGTGCAGCTCGTCGACCGGCGAGCGGAGGGGCCGGCCATAGACCTGGCGAGTCGAGGTGTGCACCACGCGCACGGTGGGGTTGACGCGGCGCAGGATCTCCAGGAACGAGGCGTGGGTCACCGTGTTGACATGGAGGTCGTGCAACGGTTCGCGCATCGACGCGAGGTGGCTGACCTGGCCGGCGAGGTTGAAGACGAGGTCCGCGTCGGCGACGGCGTCGGCGACCACATCGTCGCCGATCTCGGCTTCGACGATCTCGACGTCGAGGCCCTCGACGTTGCGCCGGCTGCCGCCGTGGCCCTCGACCATGGCGTCGATGATTCGCACGGTGGCGCCGCGTCGAACCAGTTCATGCGACAGGTTCGACCCGATGAAACCCAGGCCGCCGGTGACCACGCAGACGGTGGACGACAGGTCGGAACTCGGGGACATCCCACGATGTTAGGGATCTCGGCATGCAAAGATCGGTGCCATGGATGACGACGAGTACCAACGGATGGTGGACGCCGGTGAGCGCCACTGGTGGTTCCGGTCGACTCGCGCGCTGTTGGAACTGCTGATCGCGCCACATCTGCCGCCGATCGGCACGGGCACGACGTATCTCGATGCCGGAGGGGGGTCGGGCGCGACCGGCTCGTGGCTGGCCGATCGAGCGTTCACCGTGCTGGATGACTACGAGCAGATGGCGCTGCGGGCGGCGGTGCAGGACCACGCCGGATACCGAGGAGTCCGGTCCGACATCAATCACGTTCCGCATGGTGCCGGCGCCTTCGACGCGGTGTTGTGCGTGACCGCGCTGTGCCACCGGATGAACCCCGATCCACAGGTGGTCGTCGACGAGTTCGCCCGCGTCACGAAACCGGGTGGCCTGGTGTGCCTGATGGAACCCGGTGGGAAGCACCTCTGGCGTGGTCACGACGAGGTCACGCACACGGCCAGGCGGTTCAGCCTTGCCGAGATGCGCACGATGGTGCGCACGGCCGGGCTCGACCTCGTACGGGCAACCGGCGCCTACTCGTTCCTGGTTCCGCCGGCAGCCGTGATGGGTGCCTTCGAGCGCGGCAAGAACAAGAGCGACGTCGGCCGGAACGAAGGCGGTCTCGGCGGGGTGTTGGGTCAGGCGGCGCGAGCAGAGCGAGCGCTGCTACGCCGGGTCAGCCTGCCGTTCGGCCTCTCCGTGATCGCGATCGGACGCAAACCGCTCCATTGACCTCGATCAGAGGGTGACGCCGTACGACTCGTCGTAGAACGCCGCAGCGATGTAGTCGGGGTGCAGGTAGCCGAACCCGTTGACACCCCACGTGGTGCCCCAGCTGTTGCGAACGATGAACCTGCCGTCGGCGCGGTACCCGACGATGCAGATGGCGTGACCGCCGCGAACCGT
>JANMNE010000236.1:0-2801 GCA_031373785.1 Ilumatobacteraceae bacterium | reverse complement strand
ATCCGGGCAGTGTGCTCGCCTCCGTCGATGGTCCCAAGGAGCATGCCGAGCGGGATGGACCTCACCGCCGTTCGAGTCATCAGGTGCATCTTGTCGGCGTCGAGCAGGGGAGGGTCGCGTCGCAGTGTGCGCCAGAGGTCTTCGATGTGCGTCCACACCTCGAACACCCTCACGACCAGCACGCTCGAGATGCGGGCCTCGAGCATGTGGAACTTGATCCGCCGGCGTAGTTGCTCGTCGTCGAGCGACGTGATGTGAGTGCAGAGCGACGTCGACACCTCGAGCCATCTGGCCACGGTCTCGGCGAAGTCGGCGCGCACTGCGGCGCGTACGGCGGCCTCCGTCAGGCCGAGGTGGTCTTCCTCCAGCACCGGGTCGATCTCGTGCTCCCACAGGCCGAGTTGGCGACCGAAGTAGAGGTCGACTTCCAACAGGTGGGCGACCAATTGCGTCACGCTCCACCCGTATGGCTCGACAACGACCCAGCCGTCGACCTGCGACAGCACCGACGCGAACTCGCCGACGGTCTGCACGAACGCGGCGACGGGATCGGCGGGATGACCACCGCCGAGCGACTCGATCGCTTGACCACGAGGTCGAAGTGCCATTGCCGACTCGACAACCGCGTCGCCGAGTGCCGATGGCGGTGCGGCCGCTGTGATCTCGGCGAGCAGCCCGAGGAACTCGTTGTCGTCGTGGTTCATGTCAGGCCCTCGAGCAGCACGGCCAACTTGCTGAGCCCGAGGCGCAATCGCGACTTGGCGGTTCCCTCGGGAATTCCGAGCTGCTCGGCGACCTGTCTGAACGTGCACCCGCCGAAGTAGGCGAGCAGCACGGCCTCGCGTTGCTGCTCGGGAAGCGACGACACCGCGGCGCGCACCCGTTCGGCTGTTTGTGACCGCTCGACGGTGTCACTGATCTCGATCACGTCGAGGTTGCTCGCATCGCTGCCGACGCGATCCTCGCGTGCGGTTCGCCGGGTGCTGCGGCGAACCTCGTCCACCGAACGGCGATGGGCGACGGCACCGAGGAAGGCGCGCAGCGAGCCCCGTTCGGCATCGAATCGATCGGGGTTCTGCCACAGGTAGACGAACACCTCCTGGGTGATCTCCTCGGCGTGAGCGGTCGACGCGGTGACACGCCGCGACAGGCCATAGACCAGGGGTGAGTACCGCTCGTAGATCATCTGCAGGGCCCGCTCGTCGCCGACGGCGATCCGCGCCACCAGGCTGGCGTCGGTAGGAGCGCTCGTCGACACGGTGTTCACTGGACGAACGATAGTCATGGTCATGAGGTGTCGTTTCGTCAGTCCAGGGCCAGGTCGGCGAGGGCGTTGAGCGTGTTGGCGGCCGCTGTGCGGTCACCGCTGACGTGAGCGTGGAGTTGGTCGAGCGGCATGCGGTTGGCCACGCGTCGACAGAATGCGATCGAGTCGACCACGACTTCCGCGAGCTCCTGACCATGTGCCGGCCACACACCACCGCCGGCACCGGTCAGCACGATTCGCAGCTGGTCTCCACCGATCCGGTCGACCACCGGCATCACGGTGCGGGTCATCATCCACAGGCGATCCGAGTCGGGTTCGATACGGGCGAGGCCGACAGCGCGGCGGAGATCGTTGTCGTGTGTCCACAGCTCGAAGATACGCACGACGAGCAGGAAGCGGATGTCGGCAACAATCGGGCCGAACCGCGATTCGGTTCCCAAGCCGGGCGCGTCGAGCGCGCGCAGGTATGTGGTCAGCACAGCGCTGGAGCGAGCGAACTCGTCGGCCGCGTGGGCGGGGGTGGAGGCCGCGCCGGTCGCGATGGCGTCACGAGTCGACTCGATGTGGTCGGTCGAGCTGGTGGCCGGCTTGGCCAGCCCGAACTTGGCCGCCATCAGGTGCTGCGTGCCGATCAGGTGGCCGACGAGCTCGCCAACCGTCAATCCGTTGACCGCAGGGCGGATCCAATCCTCCTCGGTGAGCAGGCGCAACGTCTGCTCGACGTCGTCGACGGCCCGGGCGAACCCCTCCACCTCGGTGTCGGTGGGCGGCCGTTGCACCGGCTCCGCCGGACGCGCCGCCAACGCAGCGTCCAGCACCCTCGAGGCGTCGTTCGTCGGCGTCACCTCGGTGAGCGACGCAAGGAGTGCACCAATTTCGGGAGGAAGTTCTTCGCTGGTCACGAGCTGCTTTCGGGGACTATCGACAACAATATTCGTCGCCGGCGCCGAGGTGGATCACCGAATTCTCACGGATGCTGTGCGGAACCGTCGTGCCGCTATGGTCGGCGGCATACACGTACGACATGGGGGTTTGCTGTGAAGACGAAAGCCGCGATCCTGTGGGAACGAAACACGCCGTGGAGCGTGGAAGAGATCGAGCTCGACCCACCGAAGGCCGGCGAAGTGCTGGTGAAGTTGGCCGCCAGCGGGATGTGCCATAGCGACGAGCACGTGGTCACGGGCGATCTGGCCGGTGTCACGGGCGAGCCACCGTGCGTCGGTGGGCACGAGGGCGCCGGCGTGGTCCTGGAGGTCGGCCCTGGGGTCACCTCGCTGGAGGCCGGCGATCATGTCGTCTTCTCCTTCTTGCCGGCGTGCGGCAAGTGCCCGAGCTGCGCGTCGGGCCACTCGAACCTGTGCGATCTCGGCGGAACCACTGCCACGGGGTTGCAGCTGTCGGATGGCACCAGCCGCCACCACGCCCGCGGGCAGGATCTCAAGTTGGCGATCGGCGGGCTCGGCACGTTCGCCCACCACACGGTGACCAACGAGGCCAGTTGCGTGAAGATCGAGAAGGAATGGCCGCTCGATCG
>JANMNE010000205.1:0-17959 GCA_031373785.1 Ilumatobacteraceae bacterium | reverse complement strand
CTCCTCGACATGGCACGCGACGAACAGAGGATCGTCATCTCGGGTGACACCGACTTCGGAGCGCTCCTCGCGCTCGCCCGACAGAACTCACCCTCGGTCATCCTGTTCCGAAGCCGCCACCACCGAACCGCAGAACAACAGGTCGCGGTCATTCTCGAACACCTCGACGACCTCGCCGACGACCTCACCGTCGGCGCCGTAGCCGTGATCACCGACGAACGCATCCGCGTCAGACGACTGCCCCTACTCCACGACGAATAATCGCTTCCGAGCCCTTCGCCCGCGAGGTGGATCACCCGTATAGCCGGCGGGGGATGTGGTTGGTCGTTCTGGGAGTGTCCCCGTGTGTTGGGGAGGTGACTAGTACGGCCCGGTGCTCTGGGTTCCGGTCTGACTCGCTAACCGGCTGACGCTTCGGTTGTCTTGCCGACGATTCGTCGGCCGGAACCCAGAGTTTCCTGGCGCTCACCGTGGTGACGATGCGACAGGATCGCTCTTTTCCAGCAGGCCGACCGGAGTCACGTCTCGTCGTTGGGCGAGTGCGCGCCAACCCTTGAACCTGTGGGAGCGGGATTATGGGACTGCTTCGCCGGCGCCGAAGCGTCGATCAGGGTCATCGATCGTGGTTGGTTATGGTGAAGGTGAAGTCGAACTTTGTTCCGAGGGGTTCGCCGGTGGCGTGGAGCAGCATCGAGCCGGCGGCGCCGGCGTAGTTCCCGGTGCCTCCGGTGATGGCGAGTGTGGAGTCGGTGCCATCATCGAAGAATTCGCCTTCGACGGTGATGTTGCCGTCAGCGAGCATGGTCGTGAAGTTGCACTCCCACTCGGTCCGGCCCGTCACAACCGTGTGAACGCAGTAGCCGTTGTCAGTAGCGATCTGCTGGGTGTCGGCGGCGTTGAAAACTGGGTTGTGGAAGCCCAGAACATCACCGACGCTGTCGGCGGGCGGATGAAACTGCTGCACCGTGTCGAAGAGCGCATGCTCCACGACGTGGATCACCTTCGAATGCTGTCGATGGTTCGACGATCCATCGTTGGCCAGAGCCGCTATCGGCACCGCGACCACTGCAACCGCAGTCGCTGCCGCAGCCGTTATGAGCTTTTTGGTTCCTCTCATCGCTCACTCCCTTCCAGAGGAGCCAACCCTACTGCCCGCCCATTCACGGCCCGGACAGAGACTGCCATGAGCCCTCCTTCAACGCAACATGATAGAACTCCGTCGATGCCCGGGCGTCAGGTCGTCGTTGTTGTCGGAGCCGGCCTTGCGGGTCTCGCTGCCGCGGGTGAGTTGAGTCGGCATGGATACCACGTCGTTGTGTTGGAGGCTCGTGGGCGCGTGGGTGGCCGGTGCTACACGAGCGAAGGCGTAGACCTCGGCGCTCATTGGATCCACGGAACGGAAGGGAATCCGATTACCGCGCTTGCTCGTCGTCACGGTCTCCCGACCGTGTTCGTGGGAGGTGACAGCACCTTCACCGGTGGGTGGGACATGCTCGAGGTGCGTGGGCCGGGGATGACCACACTCGACGATGACGACAAGCTCGCCAGCGTGTTCGCCGCGGATTCGATGTGGGACGCGCTCGAAGTTGTTCGGCGGCGGACGCAAGCCTTAGGACTCGCCGATGTCTCGTTGGGAGACGCTGTCGCTGCGTTGCAGGCCGCGGGCCAACTGCCCTACGACCCGCTCACGCTCGAATGGCACCTCGAAGTCCTCGCCCGCGATGACATGGGATGCGGCGGTGATCGCCTTTCGCTGTTGTCGTGGGACGACGGCGTCGATGTGTATGGCCAGGGCGACAGCGTGATGGTGGCCGGGTATCAGGCGCTCGCCGAGGCGATGGCCCAGGAACTCGATGTGCGCCTGAACTCCGCGGTCCGCCGCATCGACATTCGCGAACCGGCTCGCGCCGTAGTCGAAACCAGCGGTGAGACATTCGAAGCTGACGCTGTGATCGTGACGGTCCCGCTCGGTGTATTGAAGACGGGCAGCATCGAATTCGAGCCGCAGTTGCCGGCCCGCAAGCTCACGGCGATCGAGCGGCTCGGTGTTGGGCTGCTGGCCAAAGTCGTGTTGCGCTTCGATCACGTGTGGTGGCGACAGGATCAATACGTCACAGGAGTAACCCGTGCCCCAGTTTCGGATTGGCCGACGGTGATCATCAACTTGGCGGCCACCCACCACCAGCCCGTTCTGGTGATGCTCGCGGGTGGCAAGCTTGGCGCACGTCTCGAGTCTGGAGACCTCGCCGAAGCCCGAACGTGGGCAATGAGTGTGCTACGCGACGTCTTCGGGTCCAACGTGCCGGAACCGGTGTCGGTGAGCCGAACGGATTGGTCGCGCGACCCGTGGTCGCTCGGCAGCTACACCGCGATGGTTGTTGGTTCTTCGACCGATGACATCGTCGCGTTGGGTGAACCGATCGGCGAGCGGTTGTATTTCGCTGGCGAGGCCACCTCGGAAGGGGGGCGGTCGACCGCCCATGGCGCAGTGATCTCCGGTTTGCGCGAGGCCGCCCGGATAGCCGGCGATCCATCGATCAACGCCGACCGCTACAGCGCAGAGAGCAGGCGGTGGCGTCGCCAGCAGCAGCGCGTGATCCGCTTCCACGGTTCGATGAAACGTCGATTGGACAGCAAGAAGCTGGCGGATCGCTTGCAACTAATCCGTCTCAACGAGGCGTTCGACGAAGTTCCACAACGAGACTTGGAAACGCTCGCGTCGATGTTCGACGAGCGATCACTGATCGCCGGCGACACCCTCTGCCGTGTTGGCGAGGCCGCGGCCGAAATGTTCATCATCGCCCAAGGCGAGGTCTCGGTCGCAGTCCCGGGAACCAAGCTGTGCTCGACGATGGTGAGGGGCGACACGATCGGTGAACTCGCGCTTTTCACCGGCGGCGAGCGAAATGCCGATGTGATTGCCC
This sequence comes from Ilumatobacteraceae bacterium, assembly GCA_031373785.1. Lineage (GTDB taxonomy): Bacteria > Actinomycetota > Acidimicrobiia > Acidimicrobiales > Ilumatobacteraceae > JAENVT01. Next base: position 15,035 of record JANMNE010000205.1, on the reverse strand, counting down.
TGTCACCCTGCGAACTGTTGGTACTCGACTACGAACGGTTCCGTCGGTTCCTCCTCGCCTTCCCCGAGTCGGCACTCGCCCTCCTCAGCGCCTCGATTTCACGCCTCACCACAACCCAGCGCGGCAGCTGAACTCGCGCTTGGTGTTGCAAACGGCTGGTCGAGTTCCGGGAGTTCGACAGAATTTGGTTTCGGGCGTGCAAGCTTCGAGTACAGGGCGTTCTCGACGTCACGAACTGGTTGGGCGGCAGAGCCGGGGTCTGGGACGCCGACAAGCGTTCGTGGGAGCGTTGTTATGGGACGCGCCGGCGGCCACAGCCAGGTCACCGTCCGCTCAAGCCGTGATCGATGCAACTACCCAACCCAGGACGTCCCAGGTCAAACCCTTACGTGAAGAGCTCTCCAGACATCACCGATCGATCGTGTCTGCAAAGCTGAGACGTGTGGCGAGTCGCGCGGCAGTGGTTTGGGGAGTCGCTCGAGACCCGCAGCTGCGACGCCTTCAGGTCTCGTTCATCGGATTTGCTTTTGCAGAACATGCGACGTGGCTGGCTGTGCTGGTCTACGCCTACGAACGCGGTGGTGTTGCGGAGTCCGGTCTTATTGCAGGTATCCAACTCGTCCCGGCGGCCTTCGTTGCTCCCTTCGCCGCCTATGCCGGAGACCGTTTCCCTGCCGAGCGGGTGCTCACCTGCGGATATGGGGTGCAATCGATCTCGATGACAGCCACAGCGTTGGCGATGTGGGCTGACCAGCCGCTGTTGTCCTATGCGGCCGCGACGGTCGCGGCGTCGTCCATCACCTTCTCACGGCCCGTCTTGAATGCCATCCTGCCCGAGGTCACCCAGACCCCTAGTGATTTGGTCGCGGCGAACGTAGTCACCGGGTTCGTCGAGTACGTCGGCATGCTTCTCGGGCCGCTGGTTGCTGGCGCCATTCTCAGCAAGGGTAGCCCTGCGTTGGTCTTCGCTATCTGTGGCGCCGCCACTGCCAACAGCGCGCTGACCTCGTTGCGGCTCAAACTCGAGCACCGGCCGGGCGCGGTCGTTGCCATGCGACAGCGCGACGTGATCCGTGCGGTGTGGGAAGGCGTACGCACACTCCGCGCCCACTCAGCACTTCGACAGCTCATCTTCTTGATGTGCATCGGCGGCCTCGTCCGAGGCGTCGTCGACGTGCTGATGGTTCTCTTCGCCCAGGTTCGCCTCGGTGGCGGCGGCGGCGAGGCCGGCTTGCTCGGTGTGGGCGTGGGCGTGGGAGCGGTTGCCGGCACCGCCTTGGCGGCAGGGCTGATCGGGCGGGCCCGAATCACTCCGTACCTACTAGCCAGCGCGTTGCTGTTCGCAGTTCCGTTCATCGGGCTCACCGGCGTGGGAACGTTGGCCACGGGAATGACCATGTTCATGCTGGTCGGCTTGGCGGAGAGCGTCCTGCGTGTCACCTCGGCTGTGGGTGTGCAGCGCCTGGCTCCGGACGCATTCCTCGCACGGATGTTCGGCGTCAGCGAGGGTCTCCAAGTGGCGGCGATGGCCCTCGGCTCTTTTGCAATCGCCATCGTGGTCCGAACGATCGGTTTGGTGGATGCGCTCATCGCATTCGCACCAGTGGTGTTGCTCTCCATGACGTGGACCATCGTTCGATTCCGGAAGTTGGGAGGAGACGTTGCACCGCCACCGGCCGACGTGATCGACCGGCTCCTGGCGGACCCGATCTTCAAACACCTCGCCGCTCCCGCGCTTTCGCGCCTCGCTGTCCGACTGCAGAACCTTCTCGTCGTCAAGGGTGACATCGTGATCGCTGAGGGCGAGCGCGGCGATCGTTATTACCTCATCGTCACTGGGACCGTCGACGTCACGGTCAGCGGGGACTTTGTGCGGACCATGGGCATTGAAGAGTCCTTCGGTGAGATCGCGTTGCTGCGCGACGTGCCGAGGTTGGCCACCGTCACCTGCGCGACCGACGCCCAGTTGTACGCCGTCGAACGCGACGACTTCCTCGAAGCAGTCTCTGGACACCAACGGAGCATGACGGCTGCCTCAGAGGTCGCCCGCAATTTCACGAGCGGTCGAAGCGACCACCTGGATGATTCACGCCCGGATGATTGCGGTGGGTGACATCACGGGCATCGCTCGTTCTGGCTGCGTCGCGCCCCGGTCGATGCCGCCAACCACAAATAGGTGGCGAAATCGAGATCGGTCTCTTCGACCGACGCGACAAGGCGTTGAATCTGGTCGGGCGTCGGAGGACGTATTTCTGCCGGTGTGACCCGGGGTCCCAACGTGACGTGGGGTTACCGTCGATGGACGGCCACGTCCTCGTCACCCACCTAGGGCAACTGTGGTGAGAATGCCGACACGGCTGCAGCGAGAAACCCCAGACGAGTGCCACTCGAAGCCTGCGTGTGAGTTGCCGACGAAATCCGCCTCGAATTTTCCTGGGTCGCTCTTTTCGGCGGGTTTGGATTGTCGTCGCGTTGGTGGGGGTCCGGGACATGACTGACCGAAGAGCCGGCGTTTTGAGGATGCTCATCGCCGCAGGGGCAATCATGGCGTGGGCGGTGAAAGATACTTCGACCGGGTTCGATATTCACATGATCGGGATCATCCTGCTCGTCGTCGGCAACGTCGGGTTGGTTGCGTCGCTGGCTCGCGGAACGATGATCGGTTTCCGTAGTGTCCGGGAGAGTCACGTTTCCGGCGATGGCCGCACGGTCATCGAGAGCGAGCACACCAACATCTAACGCGTCGGAAACCCAGTCCACTGAGCCGCGACGCGGCCTCGTCGGCCCTTGTGGCCGCAATTAGTTGAGGTGGACCGTCGGACGCGCGCCTTTAGCGCGTCGGTCACGTCAAGGCTGCAGCGGCAATGTCGGCGCTACGCGCGCCGAGCGGAAATGTACGAGCACGTCTTTCATGATCCGCTCCGCAGAGACGGGCAGAGTCGGGGTAGCTGATCGGCGAGCGTCTCGCTGTTGTCGCGTTTGAAGCGTGTGTCAGCGGGGCATCGGTCTCCATGGTTGTTGCCGCTCGGGCACAACGGAAAGCCGGGAACAGTAGTGACACTTCATCGAACAGTCGCCCGATCGACGAGGCGAGTGGCTGCCTCCCTGGTCGATCACCTTCGTCGGCGCCGCGAGACGCGGGAGTGGTGGTCCTATTTCGGTGCGTTCGACGATGACGACTTTGCCGATGACATCTGAGCGCGAGTCGACAGAGACGACCGTTGATCCACCCGAACGGTGGTCGACGGGTGTTCCAGCGATCGCTAACACCGCGAATCGGACCATCACCAAGATGGGCGTACGTCGGACGCTGAAGACGTTGTCGATCATCAACCAACCGAGCGGGTTCGATTGCCCAGGTTGTGCCTGGCCCGAGCCCCCGCCGGGGCAACGGCATCGCATCGAGTTCTGCGAGAGCGGCGCCAAAGCGGTCGCCGAGGAAGCAATGAGGGCGCGCATCAACGCAGACTTCTTCGCCCGACACTCAATCGCCGATCTACGGACGCGATCCGACTTCTGGCTCGGAGAAGCCGGCCGGCTGACCTCGCCGATGATCAAGCGCGAAGGCGGGACCCACTACGAGCCAATCGAATGGAACGCCGCACTGGTCGAGATCGCCACACGGTTGCGTGGCCTCGACAGTCCCGACGAAGCGATCTTCTACACCTCGGGTCGCACAAGCAATGAGGCCGCTTTCGTCTACCAACTGATGGTGCGTTGCCTCGGCACGAACAACCTGCCCGACTGTTCGAACATGTGCCATGAGCCAACCAGCTTTGCTCTCGGACGGTCGATCGGGATCGGGAAGGGCTCGGTGCAGATCGACGACTTCGCTCGCGCCGACCTCATCTTGGTCGTGGGGCAGAACCCTGGGAGCAACCATCCGCGGATGCTCACCACCCTCGAGCAAGCCAAGCGCGCCGGCACGAAGATCATCGCCATCAACCCGCTGCCCGAGGCCGGGTTGTTGCGCTACAAGAATCCCCAGACGGTGCGCGGCGTCGTCGGTCATGGCACCGACATCGCCGACATCCACCTGCCTATCCAACTGGGCGGCGACCAGGCGCTGTTCCTGCTGTGGAATCGTTGGCTGTTGGCTGAGGACACGAAACGGCCGGGTTGCATCGATCGCAGTTTCATCGCCGAGCACACCTCAGGATTCGAGGCGCTCCAACAACATCTCGCCAGCCTCGATGAAGCCGAGCTGCTTGCCGCTACCGGCTTGACCCTTTCAGCAGTCGAAGAGGCGTTCACGCTCGTTGTCGGCGCGAAGCGGTTGATCATCTGCTGGTCAATGGGCATCACCCAGCATCTCGGCGCCATCGACACCATCGATGAGATGACCAACCTCGTGCTGCTCGGTGGGCACATTGGGCGGCCAGGTGCCGGGCTGAGCCCGATTCGCGGGCACAGCAATGTGCAAGGCGACCGGACGATGGGCATCTTCGAGCATCCGCACAAGGAACTGATCGATGCGCTCGAGGCGGAGTTCGGGGTGGCCTTGCCTCGCGAACCCGGGCTCGACACCCTCGACGCCGTACGCGCCCTGTCGACCGGACGCGCCCGGATCATGATCGGTCTCGGCGGCAACTTCGTGCGAGCTACACCAGACACCGATCTCACCGAGCAGGCGTTGATGAGCGCCGACCTCACGGTGCAGATCTCCACCAAGCTCAACCGCTCGCATCTGATGTGCGGCGGCACGGCCATCATCCTGCCGACCTTCGGTCGCACCGACATCGATCTCGGTGACGATGGGCCGCAGTTCGTCACCGTCGAAGACTCGATGGGCCTCATCCACACCTCGACCGGTTCGCTCGCCCCGCCGTCGCCCGAGGTTCGCAGCGAGGTGTCGATCGTCTGTGACCTCGCCCGTGAATTGCTCGGCGACGACCACGAGGTTGCGTGGGCTCGGCTTCGCGGCAACAACGATCTCGTTCGAGACCACATTGCTGCGGTGATCCCGGGCTTCGACGACTTCAACAGGCGCGTCCGCGTTCCGGGCGGCTTCGCCCTCCCCCACCCTCCACGCGATTCGCGAGAGTTTCCGACCGACAACGGCAAGGCCCACTTCAACGTGACCACGGTGCGGTCCACCGCTCTCGAAGGCCAAGAACTGATGCTGCAGACGCTGCGGTCGCATGACCAGTTCAACACCACTATCTACGGTCACCACGACCGCTACCGCGGCATCTCGGGCGATCGCCACATCATCATGATCAGTCCTGATGACATCGCCAGACTCGGATACGAAGACGGCGACCGCGTCGACATCATCAGCGTCCTCCCCGGACCCGAACGGCGAGCACCCGACTACCGCATCGTGGCCTACCCAACCCCCATCGGTTGCGCCGCCGCGTACTACCCGGAAACCAACGTCCTGATCGCGCTTGACCACCACGGGCCCGACGCACAAACACCTGCCGCGAAGGCCATCCCCATCCGACTCGAACCCATTTCGTAGCGGTGCACAATCAGGTTGGAGTCGCCAACTACGACCTCAACTCCGCCAACCGACGCGCCCTCGCCGTTCCAGAGCCGCGACCGTCTTGCGCCTGCTATGCGGGTGGTTCGAGTCGACGTCGAGTTGTTTGCCGCCGAAGAAACGGAAAAGCGGTGCACCCGCACGACACGGTGAAGTTCACCGTGTTGGATTCCGAGAGCGAGACGCGTTTGGCCGATGTGTGCCGGGTGCCAAGAAATGCCGCCGACCAATCAAGCGGCAAGGTGTCCCCGAGCGGGCCGAGTCTGGAGGGCTCCGTTGACCAGTCAGCGATCGATCGAATTTCAATCGGTCGGCGACGCCCTCCAAATGCTGGTCTTCGCCAAAGACGGATTCGGTGGCGGACGGCTCGCCGGCTCGCCCATCCGGCCCGAGTAGCCAGCCCTGAGGACCAGCCGCAGTTCATCTCGCGGCGAATACCTCATTGCGGTGCTGTCGACAACAGTTTATGGTGTGCCCAGGAGCGGAATCTGCTCCCAGCTGCGTTGCTCCAGTCCCTGGTTGCGCCGATGCGTGCCAGGGAGACGGCATGCTCATAGATCACCTACTGGTCAGCAACGGGCTTCCACAAACGATCGATCCGGACGTCATCGGGCTCACCGTGTCTGCCACCGCTGTGGAATGCTCGGTGAGATGGCGCGCAACCGGTGGATCGAACTGACCGAACGCAACCCGGGACACTCCTCATGGTACGTCGAGCGGTTTCGGTCGATGGCCGCCGCCGGCGACGATCTCGGCGGTGAGGCACGCTTCATCGACGCCATGCTGGCCCGGCACTCCCGAGTGCTCGACGCCGGGTGTGGCCCGGGTCGGGTCGGTAGCCATCTTGCACAAGCGGGCCACCAGGTCGTGGGCGTCGACATCGACCCGGTGCTGATTGCCGCTGCCCAACACGACCACCCCGCCCCGACCTGGCTGGTAGCAGACCTCGCCGAACTCGACCTCACCGCGACGGGCATCGACGAAGGGTTCGATGTCGTGGTGTGCGCCGGCAATGTCATGCCCTTCCTCGATCCGGATACCCGACAGCGCGTCCTCGATCGCCTCGCCGCACATCTCCACGACGGTGGCCGCATTGTGATCGGGTTCGGATCGGGGCGTGACTACTCGTTCGCCGAGTTCTTCGATGACGTCGACCAAGTGGGCCTGGTGGCCGAGGTGCTGTTCTCGACGTGGGACCTGCGACCGTTCACCACCGAATCCGACTTCCTCGTCGCCGTGCTGTCGCAGAGTGCACCCACGACCTCGTCGACTCCGGTCGACCACGGCTAGGCGAGTCGGTGCCCGCCGCGGGGCGCCATCACCAAACCCGACGCGATGTCTCCCCACGGCCTGGTACGACGGGACTACCGTGGATATCGGTGCGCTTCACGAACACAATCGACACGATCGGCAAGGGTGTCGATGTCGTGGGCGTCGCCACGATCGTGGTTGGAGTCGTCGCGGCGACCGTGCTGTCTCTTCGTCAGCCGATGGACGCTGCCAGCCGCTACCGGGTCTTTCGCAAACGCATGGGCCGGGCGATCCTGCTCGGGCTGGAGCTGTTGGTGGCCGCGGACATCATTCGAACCGTTGCCGTCACGCCAACCCTGGAGAGCGCCGGTGTCCTCGCCATCATCGTTGGCATCCGGACCATTCTCAGTTTCAGCCTCGAGGTCGAAGTCGACGGCCGATGGCCATGGAGCCCGAACCCGGCGACGAACCTAGGGGCAGCCGACAACGACAGGCCCTGAGGACAAGCCACCCGAGATCCCGTCTCAAAGACGAGGACAGGGCCGACAGTTGACAATGCCCATTTACGGGGGAAGGATCTACGTCGGCTTCATCACAACATCGGTCCGATCGGGCGCATCGGGGCGAGCCCTCGGCCGACAACGAGGCCACTGAGACAAGGAGGCCTCGGCATGCCGGAAGCAAGCCTGTACGAACGGCTCGGTGGCGCCTTCGCCATCGCAGCAGTCGTCAACCAGTTCAGCGACGCACTCGTAGAAAACCCAATCGTCGGTCAACAATCGCAGAACGCGGCACTCCGCGAATGGCACACGAACAACCTCGGCAGACTTCCAGGCCTCAAATTCATGCGCACCCTGTGGGTGTGCAACGTTTCGGGCGGACCCTTCGAATACGCGGCCACAAAACCAGGGAGCACCACCCTCGGCTTGGAAGAGGCCCACCGCGCCCTGAAGATCTCTCCCGACGAGTTCGACGAAGTCGCAGCCGAACTCGGGCGCACCCTCGACGCCTTCAAAGTGCCCCAAACCGAGAAGGACGAAGTGCTCGGCGCGTTCGCAGCACACAAGGCCGAGGTCACCGAGGGCTACACGAACGCAGCCAAGACATAGCGCTGACGCATTCCCCTGTCCAGGGGACTTCTTTTACCGGCTCCCGGACGGAGTTCGTCACGCCATGATCGTGGAATCGGCTGGTCGCAGCGCGCAAGACGTGTGACGTCGCGCGTGGCGATCACAAGATGACCACCGGCTCCGAGGAACCGAAAAGCGAGTTGTGAAGATCGGCTCGGTGCTCATCAAGGCTCGCTGAGGCTGCACTCTCATCAGGCTCGACCTACTGGTATGGACCGGACAGATCCGGCTTGGTCACGCAGGCGCTTGGGTGTCGTCGTGTTGGCCGGGGAGCACGTCGGTCTCGGACTTGTGCCAGCCCGGGGAATCGACGACGTTTCGGCCGCTTTGCGCTTCGCCGCCGATGCTGTCGCTGATCGCGAGATTCCGCTTCAACCCACCGCGTGAAGCCGTCGTCGACCGCCACCGCGAAAGCCCTTCTATTTGCTAGCTGAAACTAGTAATAGTCAACCAATTTACTAGTTGTGACTAGTTAAACATGTTGCCATTACTAGCCATAGCTAGTATAATAGTCGGATGTCGATCGATCGCAAGCTGGCACGTCGCCGATTGGATGAGCGGTTCGCCCAGCTCAGGATACTCGCAGGCGCTCCTCGTCCACATCGAGGCTGGATCCGAGCAATCCGAGACGCTCTCGGGATGTCGGCCAACGAGATGGCCCAGCGCATGGGAGTCATCCAACAGAACGTCTTCCAATTCGAAAAGAGTGAGGTCAACGACCGCATCCAGCTTCGTACCCTCAGGCAGGCAGCCGACGCTCTGAACTGTGACCTGGTGTACGTACTCTTACCTCGCACCCCTCTTGAGGATGCGGTGAAGGCACAAGCAAGACGAAAGGCGGTGGGAATGCTCGATCCGGTCGCCCATCACAGTCGGTTGGAGGATCAGTCGCTCCATCCTCATGAAATGCAAGTCCAGCTGGACGAACTTGCGGACAAGTTCGTTGATCGCCGCGGCCTGTGGCTCGAGCCACGCCAAAGCAGGTGACCGACGCGCTCGTCCCGATCGGCAACGGCCACACCGAACTCTCCGAGGACGATCAACTCGGACTGATCCCGACCTACATCGCGACGCGCGGCGAACTGTTCGAGGCCGAACAACGCAACATTGTCGAAGGGATGCTCGGCCGGCATCCAACGTCCGCCGAACTTCTGGACGACACGTACTTGCGTCAGCTTCACCGTGCAATGTTCGGCAAGGTGTGGAGGTGGGCAGGGACGTACCGGAGCCGCGAGACCAACATCGGCATCAATCCGATCGACATCACAGTCGCAGTCCGCGACCTCGTTCGTAATGCGACGACCTGGGTCGAACTTGGCACCTATGAACCCAACGAGTTGGCCATTCGATTCCACCACAGAATGGTTGCCATCCATCCGTTTCCGAACGGCAACGGACGTCACGGCCGAATCGCTTCCGACTACCTCGTAACGTCACTCGCGCATCCGTCATTCACGTGGGGTTCGAGACTGGACGTTGACACCGACGAACTCCGACGCCGATATATCGCTGCGTTGCGAGACGCTGACGCGGGCGACATCACTGGCCTGATCGAATTCGCGAGGAGATGAACGGAGACCACTCAGCTCGCAGTTTCACGCGGCGAGGCTTTGTAGAGACCGAACGAAAACCAGGGCCTTCAAATGGACCGGCTACGGTCCATTTCAACTATCCACGAGGGGTTCGATCCGACTTCGGTGCTCGCCGAAATCGGAACCAACGGCGTTTCGCTGATCCTTGCCCCACCAACGTTCTCAAAGGCCTTGACGTCGCATCCCGACTGGGCGTCAACGGATCTGACAGGTTTGCGGTGCGTCGGAATCGGATCCACGTTCGTTCCGAGATAGACACGCAACTCCCACGTGTCAGGGCCGCGTTGTCGCAATGATCCAGTCATCACCGAACGGTACGGCGACCATGGGCAAACCATGGGCAGACCATGGGCGCAGCCACAACACCGCAGTCCCATCCAGCCGTCGAAAAGACCGCTGACCAGGACTTTCAGATGGAGCGGACGACGGGATTCGAACCCGCGACCCTCACCTTGGCAAAAAAAAGGTTGTGGTTCACGTCCGCCGAGTCCGTTCCAGTCCCCTGACGTGGTCTCCTGTCCGCCGGCTCGTCCGCCCAGCCCGTGCAGTCCGCCCATTCCGTATACCGGTCTACCATTGCCGGGCGTGGGCGTCACATCATGATCGTTCTCCACGCAAACCCGGGGCGCATCACACCACAGAGCCGCCCCCGAATGGGATTGGCACATCAGTGACGGGCGCAATTGTGGGGTCAGATGGTTTGTCCTCCGTCGATGACGAGGGCGTGTCCGATGGTGAAGGCGGCTGCGGGTGAGCTGAGCCAGAGTACGGCTGCGGCGATTTCGTCGGGGTGTCCCATGCGGCCGATGGGTTCTTGGGCGATCACTTCCGCGCGTCCTTCGTTGGTGCCTCCGGTGAACCGGTCCATCATGTTGGTGTCGATGATTCCGGGGCAGATGGCGTTGATGCGGATGTTGTCGGCGGCGTAGTCGAGGGCGGCGGATTTGGTGAGGCCGATAACACCGAACTTCGAGGCTCCGTATGCTGCGCCGCCGGGGAAGCCTTTGACACCGGCTCCAGACGACGTGTTGACGATCGTCCCGCCACCTCCGTGTTGGAGCAGGAGTGGGATCTCGTACTTCATGCAGAGGAACACGCCGCGCAGGTTGATGTTGAGTACTCGGTCCCAGTCGTCTTCGCTGATGTCAGCTGCGGGCATCGGGCGGAGCTCGACGCCGGCGTTGTTGAACGCGATGTCGAGACGCCCGAACCGTTCGATGCCTTGTTGGAGCGCCGCTTGGATGTCGTCGCTGTTGGTGACGTCGCATGTGGTCGCGATCGCGTGGCCGCCACCGCTGGTGATCAGCTCGACGGTGTCGTGGTTGTCGTTGGGGTTGCGGTCCGCGGCGATGACGTTTGCGCCGGCGGCGGCGAACGCGAGGGCGGTGGCGCGACCGATGCCGCTGCCTGCGCCGGTGACGAAGGCGACCTTCCCTCCGAAGTCTTCGGTGTCTTTGCTGCTCATCTCGTCTCCGTTCCGTATTCGGCGTCGGTGACGTGATCGGCCCAGTCGGTTTCGGGTCCCGTCTGGTCGGCGCGAAGTCCGTCCCACAGGGCGAGGTGGATCATGAAGTGGTCTGGGGCTGCGCCGTGCCAGTGCCAGTCGTCCGGTGAGCACCAGATGGTGTCACCGGAGCGGATCACGACGACGTCGCCGCCGCCTCGGACCTGGGTGAGGCCGATGCCTTCGATGACGCGCAGTGTCTGGCCGTTGCAGTGCTTGTGCCATGCAGTGCGGGCACCGGGGGTGAAGTGGACGGCCGCACATCGGCCCTGGGTCCGTCCATCGGTGGGCACGATCACGTCGATCCACACGTCACCGGTGAACCATTCGCTCGGACCTTTCGCGGTTTGCGGGGTGTTGATGATCTCCATCAGGAACTCGCTTTCAGAAGGTGAGGAGGACTTTGGTGGCGCGGCGCTCGTCCATAGCCTTGTACCCCTGGGCGGCTTCTTCCAGAGGCAGGGTGAGGTCGAAGACTTTGCCGGGGTCGATCGTGCGGTCCCAGATCAGCTGGATGAGATCGGGCAGAAAACGTCGCACGGGTGCCGGGCCGCCGTGGAGGTGGACCGCGGAGAAGAACAACTCGCCGCCGGGAAGCTCGACGTCGTGCGACACGCCGACGTAACCGACGTGTCCACCGGGACGCGTCGCGCGGATGGCTTGCATCATCGATTCCTGGGTTCCGACCGCTTCAATGACGCTGTGCGCGCCGAGTCCGCCCGTGAGCTCCTTGATCCGTTCGACGCCATCGTCGCCTCGTTCTTCGACGATGTCGGTTGCGCCGAACTCGCGGGCCAGGGCTTGACGGTCGGCGTGGCGACTCATCGCGATGATCCGCTCCGCGCCCAACTGTCGGGCGGCGAGGATCGCGAGGAGACCAACAGCGCCGTCACCGACGACCGCAACGGTCTTGCCCGGCCCGGCCTCGGCGGCGACCGCAGCGAACCAGCCGGTGCCGAGCACGTCAGACGCGGCGAGCAGCGAAGGAATCAGGTCGGGGTCCGGGATGCCTGGTGTAGCGACAAGGGTGCCATCGGCGAGCGGGACACGGGCGGACTCGGCTTGGGTGCCGATCTCACCCATCAACTCGGCATGCACGCAACGGGACTGGTACCCGGCCGCACAGATCTCACAGGTGTTGTCAGATGCGAAGAACGAACCGACAACGAAGTCACCGACCTTCACGGTGCGCACGTCCGCTCCGATTTCGGTGACGACGCCGGCGTACTCGTGTCCCATCGGGGCGTGATCGACGTGGTCGGCGCCACGGTATGGCCACAGATCAGAGCCGCAGATGCACGTCGCCGCGAGACGGATTACCGCATCGGTCGGTTCGGTGATGACCGGATTCTCTCGCTCCTCGACCCGGATGTCACCGGGTCCATACATGACAACACCACGCATGATGGCTCCTTCAACTCGCTGGTGAGCCCTTCACGGGCGATCGGCCTTTGAGACCGGCACCTCGTCAGAACTGTGGACCTGCTTGGTCCGATGCCCCCATTGAAACAACGTTTCGCCCAGCGCGGGAGACCCTGACGCGAGGTGTCCTCGCAGGGCACCCCTCATGACAGACAAGGGCCCTACGCTTCGGGCATGGACAACCGCGCCGAGGTCCGAGAGTTCCTCATGTCGCGCCGAGCACGCGTCACACCCGAGGCCGCCGGGCTACGCGCCGGAACGAACCGACGTGTCGCAGGATTGCGCCGAGGCGAGGCTGCCGCCCTCGCCGGGGTGAGCATCGAGTACTACTCGCGGCTCGAGCGCGGCGCAATCGCAGGCGCGTCCGCGTCCGTATTGGACGCGATTTCCAACGCGTTGCAGCTCGACGACACCGAACGTGCCCACCTCCTCGACCTCGCACGCGCCGCCGATGGAGTCCCGACCTCGGCGCGTCCCCGGCGGCGAGCAACCCGACAATCCACCGCTCGACCAAGCCTGCAATGGGCATTGGCCGCGATCACCAACGGTGTCGCATTCGTCCGCAATCCACGACAGGACATCCTCGCGACCAACGACCTCGGCCGAGCGTTTTACGCCCCGGTCATCGGTGATGGTGGCCGCACACCCAACTTGGCCCGGTTCCAGTTCCTCGACCCGGCATCGCGTGAGTTCTACCCGGACTGGGACCTGTTGGCCGAGATGTGTGTCTCGATCATGCGAACCGAGGCCGGCCGTGACCCCCACGACAAAGCACTCCAGGACCTCGTCGGAGAACTATCCACTCGCAGCGAGACCTTCAGAACTCTATGGGCTGCGCACAACGTCCGAACCCACGGCACAGGAACCAAACGATTCCACCACCCCCTCGCAGGAGAACTCACCCTCGCCTACGAAGAACTCGCGATTACCGCAGAACCCGGCGCCGTGCTGATGATCTACACCGCAGAACCAAGCTCACCAAGCGCAGAACGCCTCGGACTACTCGCCTCCTGGGGCGTACAGAAGCACCAAACCGCAATCTGACGAACGCCCCGAAACCGGGAGCCCCGCCTACGGGAGATCAGGTCTCATCCGCATCTGGAGTGGCCTCACCGGTTTGTGTTCGGCATGTGTTTGGTGGGTGTGGTGAGAAGACGGCTGGCGGCTGCCGCGGCGAGGGCAACGACTGCTGCGATGGCGAGGCTGACCCGCAGGCCGTGGATAAAGCCGGCGGGTTGGGCAACGAGGGCTCCGAAGACTGCGATGGCGAGCGCTCCGCCGAGTTGGCGGCTGGTGTTGAACACGCCGCTGGCTGTGCCGGCGAGTGTGTCGGGGACGCTGTTCAGCAACACGGAGGTGATTGGCGGCATGATCAGTGGTCCGGCGAGTCCGACGGGCAGCATCAGCGCCGCGACCATCAATGGGGCGGCTGTCGAGGTGACGATGGCGAGCAGTGCCAGCCCGGCAGCCATCACGACGAGTCCTGTGGCGATGACGCGGCGGGCGCCGAAGCGTTCGGCTAGCCGCGCGCTGAACGGAGTGAGGACGCCGCCGATGAGCATCATCGGCACAAAGACCAGGCCGGTCTGGAAGGCGGACAGGCCGTACAGCTGTTGGAGGTACAGGCTCATCACGAACGGCAAGCCGTAGTAGCCGACAACGAACGCGAACCCGACGACGACCAGCGATTGACATGTTGCGATGGCCGAACAACTCCAGCGGCACGATCGGATTCGGAGCACGTCGTTGCCAGGCGAGGAAGATCGCGAACGACAACCCCGCGAGCGCGAACGCGGCCAGCGCGAACGGTGAGGTGAAGCCGCCTTCGCCGGCTTCGATCGCGCCGAACGTGAGCCCACCCATGACGAGGAACGCGGCGGCGAATCCGAATCGGTCGAACGCGACGTCGAGGCGGCGAGACGGTGCGGCTCGCGTGGCGAGCGCGATGGCGAGGATCCCGATGGGGATATTGATGAGGAAGATCAGCCGCCACGACGCGACGGTGAGCAGTCCGCCAAGGACAGGTGCAGACGACGAGGCGACCGCTCCGCCCATGGCCCACATCCCGATTGCCCGTGCTCGCTGCAACGGGTTCGGGTAGGCCTGGCTGATCAAGGCCATCGACGCCGGCACCAACACGGCCGCCGACGAACCCTGAACGAATCTTGCAGCGACCAGTGCTCCGAGACCGGGGGCCAGACCACAGGCCGCTGACGCGGCGACGAAGCCGGCGACCCCAATGGTGAACGCTCGTCGTGCCCCAACCCGGTCGCTGAACGCTCCGGCGGCGAGGAGCAGCGCGGCGAACATCAACGTGTAGCCGTCGACGACCCACTGCAGCCCCGTGATCCCGCCGCCGAGATCGGTGCGGATCGATGGAAGCGACACGTTGAGAACGACGGCGTCGAAGGTGACAATGAAGAACCCGAGCACCGCTGCGGCCAACGCCGCCGTCGACGCCGACGAGCCCACCGATGATCCATAGGGAGTATCGGGGCCGCGCTCGGTTCTCAGATGTCTGTTCCGGCACGGTGATCAGAGTTGAGGTAGAACCGGCGGAACGCATTGCTCGTCACTCGTTCATCACTGCTCGCCGACAGTTGCCGGATGAGGTGGTCGGCGCCGAAGCGAGTGAGACGCCGCGGTGCCGC
>JANMNE010000157.1:0-4317 GCA_031373785.1 Ilumatobacteraceae bacterium | reverse complement strand
GGTCTTGCATCCAACAACCGGTTCTTCGGCGAAGCCACTCCCGGACCCACCATCAACGCTACGACAACCGGCGCGACCGGTCGAACAAACGCGCCCAAACCCGGCTTCAAAAGAAGTCCTTGACACAGAGAGGATTCGTTCTGTGCGAGGGCTCAGTGGTCGCACAGCGATGTTCTGTGCTGATGATCTGTGCCTCAGACCTGCACCTTGGCCCGCGGTCCTTTGATCGTTCTTTGCGGTCTGGGCCGCGTGATCTGTGTGGCCAGGTGTGGCCGATCTCGGCGATGGCTCGTTCGGGCGTCCGCTCGATGTCGAGGCGAGCCGTATCGCAGTGCGGGGCGTGTGGTGTGCGTCGAGCCTTTTTTCGATGATTGGTGGCGATCTCGGCCCCCGGATGGAAACCGTGTCCTGTGGTCATTTCCGATTGGCGACGGAGACCAATGGCCCCGTGGATTTGTCGTACATTCGGCCCCGTGACAGAGACCGCCTTGGGGCATGTGCAGGTCATCGGTGGTGGACCGGGGGGGTTGACTGCGGCGGCGCTTCTTCGGCAGGCCTGTCCGGATGTCGAGGTGGTTGTCTACGAGCGCAACTCGCAGCGTTCGACCTTTGGATTCGGTGTGGTGTTCTCGGCTGCGACGATGCGCGGGTTGGCCGCCGCGGCTCCTCAAGTCCACGCAGAGCTGACGGCCCGAGCGGTGAGTTGGGACACGGTCGAGCTGCGGCTTCGAGGTGAGGTGCACCGGTGTGGCGGTAACCGAATGTCGGCTATCGCCCGCCGCGATCTGCTTGACGTGCTTGAGTCGTGGGCGGTCGATGTGGGGGTGGTTGTCAATCACTCCTCGTCGATCGAGGAGATTCCGCCTGGCGCCGGGCTGACCGTGGTGGCGTCGGGTGCCAACTCGATATTCCGCGACCGGGCCGCCGAGCAGCTGGAAGCCAGCTACACCGAAGCCGATGCCCGATACATCTGGTGCGGCACCGAGGCGCGTTTCGACGGGCTGACGTTTCCGTTCGTGTCCACTGATGCCGGTGTGTTTGGCGCACACGCGTACCCGATCAGCGAAGGGTTGTCGACGTTCATCGTTGAATGCGACGAGGCGACGTGGCGGGCGGCCGGCCTCGACGCGTCTGACGTGAGTCAATCCCCCGGAGCCAGTGACGAATACAGTCTCGGTGTGCTCGCCGACGTGTTCGCCGAGTCCCTCGGTGGTCGTCCGTTGCTCGGCAACAGCAGCCGCTGGGGACGATTTCGAACTCGGCGAGCGCGCCGTTGGGTGACTGGCGCGGTGGCGTTCATCGGAGACGCAGTGCACACCGCTCACTTCTCGGTGGGTTCGGGAACGAAGATGGCGATGGAGGACGCCATCGCCCTCGCCGAGGCCGTGCGTGTCTGCGACTCGGTGCCCGCTGCGCTCGAACGCTTCCAACATGATCGAATCCATCAGGTGGATCGCCTGCAGCAGCTCGCTTCCACCAGCCTCGATTGGTGGGAGCATTTCGGGGTGCTCCACGAGCGACTCGCTCCGTGGCAGTTCGCCGTGAACTTCTTCACCCGCAGCGTCACCGTGGGCGACCTGGAGCAGCGCGACCCAGCATTCATCGAAGCTGCCCGAGCGGTTTGGCGGGCCGGTTCGGGCGGTCATGCAGTGCTCGACACTCCGTTGGCCACCGCCGCAGGAACAGCGATCCGCCGCGTCGGTCGGTTCGACGGAACGGTCGCGCGCATGCCCGGCGTCGAGCTGCGCGATCAGCCTGGGGTGCGGATCGTTCGCGATTCGTCGGCTGCGACACGACGACGCCGGGCCGAGCAGGCTCGATTCGATGGTCAGGTGGCGGTCCTGGTCGAGCCGTGCGGGCCGTCCGTTGACCTCGACGATCTGGCCGAGACACTTGTGCTGTCGGGCCGGGCCGACCTCGTCGCGTTTGAAGCGGACGGACACCTCACATGAGCGAGCGTCTCGACTGGGAGCGGGCACGATTTGTCGACTGGCCCGCGGACCGGGCCGATGCGTATCGAGCAGCAGGGCTGTGGGCTGGACAGACCCTTTTCGACGCTGTCGCTGAGATGGCCAGCGGCGCGGCCGAACATGTCGCCGTGATCGACGATTCCGAAGCCCTCAGCTACGGCCAGCTCCTCGATCGGGCCGAGCGAGTGGCCGGGGGACTGCGGACACTTGGGCTCGCCCGAGGCGACGCCGCAGTCGTGCAACTCCCGAACACGATCGACTTCGTGCTGACGGCTCTGGCCTGCTTCCGAGTCGGCGTGCGACCGATCATGGCCCTGCCCGCATTGCGCCTCAGCGAACTTGGCCATCTGGCGAGCACCGCCCAGGCAGCAGCAGTGATCGTGCCCTCGGCGTGGCGCGAGTTCGATCACGAGGCCATGGCCCATCGTCTCGCGACCCAAGTCGACACTGTTCGCACGGTGGTCGTGACCGGCACTCCTCGGCTGCAGGAGAGCGTCGCGTTCGCCGACCTGATGGCCAACGACGTCGATCGAGGACCACAGCCTCCACCGTCCGATCTCGCTCTGTTCCTGCTTTCAGGAGGCACCACCGGCCTACCGAAGCTGATCCCTCGCACGCACGACGATTACCTGTACAACGCCCGGGTGAGCGCCGAAATCTGCGAGTTGACCAGCAACGACCGGTATCTCGTCGCCCTCCCGGCCGGGCACAACTTTCCACTCGGCTGCCCCGGCATCTTTGGCACGCTGCTCAGTGGCGGCACGGTGGTGATGGCCGCATCGCCCGAACCCGCCGTCGCACTGGCGACCATCGAACGCCACCGCGTCACCGTCACCGCGGCGGTTCCCGCTGTCGCCCAACGATGGATCGACGCCGCAGACGACTTCCCCGACGTCCGCTCCCATTGGCGGCTACTACAAGTCGGCGGTTCGCGGCTGGCCGACGAGCTCGCTCGTCTGGTCGAGCCGAGACTCGGTTGCCGTCTCCAGCAGGTATTCGGCATGGCCGAGGGTCTCCTCAACTTCACCCGGCTCACCGATCCGCCTCAGGTCGTGTGGACCACCCAGGGCCGCCCAGCCAGTGAGCACGACGAGATCCGCATTCTCGACGAGGCTGGCACCACCGTTGCCGATGGGCAGATCGGTGAATTGTGGACCCGGGGCCCGTACACGATCTGCGGCTACTTCAACGCCGACGCCCACAACCACACCACCTTCGCCGATAGCTGGTACCGCACCGGCGACCTGGTACGCAGCGGTAACGGCGGGAATCTGGTCGTGGAAGGTCGCTCCAAGGACCAGATCAACCGGGGCGGCGAGAAAATCTCGGCCGAGGAGATCGAGAACGTGGCCTACGGCCTCGCCGCGGTCGAATTCTGCGCTGCAGTCGCCGTGCCCGACGCCGAGTTGGGCGAGCGAGTCGGACTCTGCGTCGTGCTGCGTCCAGGGATGACACTCACCCTCAACGACGTGAGAGCCCACTACGACGCGAGCGACGTGGCGCGTTACAAGTATCCCGAAAGGCTGGAGCTCTACGACCGCTTGCCGTTGTCCAACGTAGGCAAAGTCGACAAGGCCCGGCTGCGAGCCGACATGCTCGAACGCTGACGACAACCCATGTCTTCGTGGATCGCGACCCACATCCGCGGACGACGCCTCCGGGACGCCGACGGGTTCCCGGAGATTGCAGCGCGGGACGCCGGGGCAAGTCGAAGCTCCAGAATCCCGTCGCGCCACCACCGGTGGTCAGTGCAATTCCCCAGCCGAGAGCCCCATACCACTCAACCTACGAAGTCAGCGAGCGCATCCCGGATCGCCGGCGACGGATCAGTAGCGCCGAGGCGCCGATCGGAGCACGTGCTCGATCGGCTTCGTTGGGCGCGAAAATACGGGCGGATTCAAGCGGTGAGCGCAAGAAGCTCGGCGAGTTTCTCCGATGGTGTCATGTAGCCGAGGGTCTTGCGCGGTCGGTTGTTGAGACTGTCAGCAATGCGGGCCAGGTCGTCGACGGTGTGAACGGCGAGGTTGGTGCCCTTGGGCATGTATTGACGCAGCAGCCCATTCGTGTTCTCGTTGGTCCCACGCTGCCACGGCGAGTGCGGATCACAGAAGAACACCGGCACCCCGGTGGCGACGCTGAACTGGGCGTGTGCCGCCAACTCCTTGCCCTGATCCCAGGTGATCGATCGCATCATCGCGTCCGGCAAGGTGGCGATCGCGGTCGACATCGCAGTGTTGACATCGAGCGCGGTCTTGCCGTTCGCGAGATGCAACAACAGCACGAAACGAGTCGACCGTTCGACCAGGGTGCCCACCGCCGAGCGGTTGTTGTTGCCCATGATCAGATC
>JANMNE010000101.1:0-6434 GCA_031373785.1 Ilumatobacteraceae bacterium | reverse complement strand
CTAGCCGGCCGGAACCTCGACGGGTGCGTCAGGGATGACCCACTGGTCGTTGACGAGATCGAGGTTGAACTGCATCGTTCGGAACTGTTCGTCTTGCTCGTGGACATCGACGTCGATGCGTACCTTCTGGCCCTCCTCGACCACCGGGGCGAGCCGGATGAGGATGCCGCCGTCGGCGACGACGACCGTGCCGTCATCGTTGGTCACCAGTGCCTCGTCCCGCGAGTCGATGAACCGCACCGTCGCGACGTCCTTGGTCGACTTGATCAACTCGGCCTGCACGTCGAGTTGGATCGACGCGCCTTCACCGCGTGGCTCGATGAACACGGGGAGCGGATCGGGATCGTCGGCCGAGCTCTGCCCAAACCACCGAACGATCGAGTCGTACACCGCCCCGGCACGCACCTGAGGGTTCTCAGCCGAGGGTGAGGAACAAGCCGCCGTGACCGCGACGATCGCAGCGAGCCAAACTCTCCGGCCGCGCGCGGCAACGAGCACGCTCGCACGATACCACCGCACCCTCTGACGACGGCTCGCCGATTGCTCCACTCGCCGGCGATTGCCGGTAGAAATGATGCAATGGCCCAGTCGCAGATGTTCCGCTCGTTGGAGCATCGCAATGCCCGGCTGTTCTTCCTGGGCCTGAGCTTCAGCAACATCGGGTCGTGGATCCAGATGACCGCAGTGTCGCTGCTCGTGTATCAGCGCACCGGCAAGGCCACCGACGTCGGCATCACACTGTTCTGCCAGTTCCTCCCGATGCTCGTGTTGGGCGTGTGGGCCGGCGCGATCGCCGACCGCGTCGACAAGCGCAAGATGACGATGATGACCCAGAGCGGGCAGGCGGCTCTGGCCATCTTGCTGGGCCTGCTTGCCCTCGCCGGGTGGGCGTCGCTGCCCGTCATCTACCTGGTGTCGCTCGGCAACGGCGTGGTGCAGGCGGTCGACAACCCGGCTCGCCGCGGGTTCGTGATCGAGCTGGTCGAACCGCGCCACATCTCCAACGTGGTGTCGCTGAACACCGCGGTGATGACCGGCTCACGCATCTTCGGCCCGGCATTGGCAGCGCTGCTGGTGCGATGGCTCGACCCCGGCTGGCTGTTCATCATCAACGGGCTCTCGTTCGCCGCGATCCTCTGGCCGATCTGGCGGATCGACCAGACGCAGCTGTACATCTCACCGCCGGCATCGCGGGGCGGTCAGCCGGTGCGCGAGGCGCTGCGGTTCGTGCGGCACAACCGGCGCCTGCTCATCTTGTTCCTGGTCTTCACCGTGATCGGCACGTTCGCGTTCAACTACGGCGTGTCGTTGTTGAAGCTGGCCGACCTCCGCTTCGGCAACAAGCAGTTGTTCGGCTGGTTACTGGCCGTGACCAGCGTCGGCAGCCTGGTCGGCTCATTGATGACGGCGGCGCGGCCACGGATCGGTTCGGCGTGGTTCTTCGGCGCAGCAGTTGTGCTCGGGCTCAGCGGGTTCGGCGTGGCCTGGGCGCCGTCGATCTGGGTTGCGTACCTGGTCAGTCTCCCCCTTGGCGCCGGCGGTGCCGCGTTCATCGCCGCCCTGAACGCGATCTCGCAACAGGAGAGCCCGCCCGACATGCGCGGCCGCTTGCTGGCTCTCGGCGCGGTGGCGTTCCTCGGCACCACCCCGATCGGGGCGCCGATCACCGGATGGGTCGCCGACCACGTCAGCGCCGAGTGGAGCCTGGCCTACGGCAGCGTGATCGCCTTGGTGGTGGTGGGGTTCGGAGCCGCGGCGCGCCGTCGCTCAGTCGGCGCGAATGTTCCATCCGGTGATCACATAGTGACCACGCTTGTCGGAGATGATCCCTACGGAGGCGGCATCGTTCTGCAGGACGGCACCGGCTTGGGCCTGAAGTCCGACTAGCCGCGTCGTCAGGATGCGGCTGAGGTGACCGTGGGTGAACACGATCGCGGCCCCGCCACGCGCCGTCCGCTCGAGCTTGGCGATGAACCCGTCGCAGCGGGCCACGACCTGGTGCAGGCTTTCGCCACCCGGGCAGCCGTCGACGAACAGGTTCCACCCAGGCTGTCGCTCGTCGATCTGCTCCGACGTCAACCCTTCGTAGTCGCCGTAGTCGTACTCGGCAAGCGCTGCGACCACCGTTGCCTCGACGCCTGGTACTGCCCTCCGGGCGGTCTCCATCGCCCGCTCGAGCGGACTGGTGAACACCATCGGCATCGCGCCCTCCGACAAGGTGGCCAGCAGCGGCGGCAGGCGGTCGGCCTGATGCCGGCCCTTCTCCAGCAGGGGCAGGTCGGTGCGACCGGTGTGCCTGCCGTTCTCGGACCACTCCGTTGCCCCGTGCCGCACGAGCAGGATCAGCGAGGGACCGGCAACCACAGGATCGGACACGAGACCACACCGTAGGCGAGACTCCGTGATGTGCGCTGTGTAGTGATGTGGTTTCGACGGGATCTGCGCCTGGCCGACCACCCGGCGCTGGTCGCCGCGGCTTCCACCGGGCTCCCGGTCGTGCCGCTGTTCGTCGTCGACCCGGCGTTCGCCGCGGCAGGAGCACCCCGTCGCGCCTATATGACCGTTGCCCTGCGGCGTCTCGACGAGTCGATGAAGGGCGCATTGGTGTACCGCTACGGCGACCCGGCCGACATCGTTGCGCAGTTCGCCGCCGAGGTCGACGCGGCAACGGTGTTCGTGACCCGCGACTACGGGCCCTATGGGCGAGGACGCGATGCCGTCGTGGCCGAACGGCTGCGCGCCGCCGGCCGCAGCCTGGTCGGGCGGGGATCGCCGTACGTCGTCGCCCCCGGCACGATCGTGAAGGATGATGGCAACCCGTACGCCATGTTCACGCCGTTCCTGAGGCGATGGCGAACGCACGCCATCGCGGCTCCGCTGGATCACCCTGAGGTGGAGTGGCGTGGCGCACCGACCGTCGCCTGCGACGGCCCGCCACCGACAGTCGGCCCCGGCTGCGAACTGCCCGACATCGGCGAGACCGCGGCCGCCGCACGCTGGTCGTCGTTCGCCGACGATTCGCTCGACCGATACCACGAGGTGCGCGACCTTCCGGGGATCGCAGGGACCAGCCAGATGTCTGCGGACATCCGTTGGGGTGTGGTGCACCCACGGCAGCTGCTCGTCGACCTCGCGCCGGGATCGGCGCACGACACGTTCACGTCGGAACTGGCGTGGCGTGACTTCTACGCCGATGTGCTGCACCACCGCCCCGAGTCGGGCTGGGCCAACCTCGACGTGCGGATGAATGCCATGCCGGTCGACTCCGATGCGGCGGCCCGGCAACGGCTCGCCGCATGGTCGCAGGGTCGAACCGGGTTCCCCATCGTCGATGCCGGCATGCGACAACTGCTGGCGACGGGATGGATGCACAATCGGGTCAGGATGATCGTTGCCAGCTTCCTGGTGAAGGACCTGCACCTGCCGTGGCAGTGGGGTGCGCGTCACTTCATGAACCACCTGATCGACGGCGATCTGGCGTCGAACAGCCACGGGTGGCAATGGGCAGCCGGCACGGGGACCGACGCGGCGCCAACTTCCGGGTGTTCAACCCGACTGCGCAGGCCGAGCGGTTCGACCGCGACGGGCTCTACACCAGGCGCTGGATACCAGAGATCGGCACGTCGGAGTACCCGGTGCCGATCGTCGATCACGCCGCGGAGCGCGCCGAAGCGTTGCGCCGATACGGACTCGTCGCGGGTAGCACTCGCTAACCTGGAGTGCCAGATGCTCGACGAACGCAAGACCTCCATCCTCCGAGCCGTCGTCCAGGAGTACATCACCACGGCGCAGCCCGTGGGGTCGACGCACATCGCCGATCTGCCCAGTGTGCGGGTCAGTTCGGCAACGGTGCGCAACGAGATGGCGGTGCTCGAGCAGGAGGGCTATCTGGCGCAGCCGCACACGTCGGCCGGGCGGGTGCCGACCGACAAGGGGTACCGATTCTTCGTCGACCACATCACCACGCCCGGACGTCTCGATTCGGCTGCCTCCCAACGCGTCGGCACCTTCTTCGACACAGCCCACGGCCGCCTCGAGGAGCTGCTGCACCAGACCACCAACCTGCTCGCCCAAGTCACGCATCACGCCGCGGTCGTGGTCGGCCCGCGTGCCGAGCTGGCAACTGTGCGGTCGGTCCAGATCGTCGGGCTCTCGGCTCGGCATGCGCTGGTCGTCGCCGTCTTCAGTAACGGCACCATCGACAGCCAGACGATCGACCTCGACGCCGACACCTCGGATCTCCGAATCTCGGCAGCGTCGGCCCACCTGCAAGCGGGGATGGTCGGTCATTCGATCGACAAAGCAGACCAGACCCGGTCGTCGGGCGACCCCTCCGTCGACGCGCTGTGTGTCACGGCACTCGCCGCGTTGCGCCAGGGTGGCAACGACGAGTCGGTGTTCGTCGGCGGTGCTTCGTCGATGGCGCAGGCCTTCGATGCCGTCGACACGGTGCGCAGCGTGTTGCGCACCCTCGAGCAGCAATACGTCGTGGTGTCGCTGGTGCGCGACATCCTCGATCGCGGGCTCACCGTGGCGATCGGTGCCGAACACGGTGTCGAGCCGTTGGCGGTGTGCTCGGTGGTCGTCGCGCCCGTGATGGTCGACGGCGATCAGGTCGGCACGATCGGGATCCTCGGGCCGACACGAATGGATTATCCGCAGGCTTTGGCCACGGTCGAGGTGGTCAGTGACCGTCTCGCCAAGCGACTCGGAGAGGGTGCCGCATAGTGGCTGACTACTACGAGCTGCTGGGCGTGTCACGCTCGGCCAGCGCTGACGAGATCAAGAAGGCCTATCGCCAGAAGGCCCGCGAATTGCACCCGGACGCCAACCCCGGCGACCCGGCGACCGAGGAGCGGTTCAAGCAGGTTGCCCAGGCGTACGAAGTGCTCAGCGATGCCGACACCCGTGCCCGGTACGACCGGTTCGGCGAAGCCGGCGTCGGTTCGGCCGCCGGCGGGCCCAACGTCGGCGACATGTTCGGCGGCGGGGGCTTCGGCGACCTGTTCGAGGCGTTTTTCGGCGGCAGCGGCGGCAACCCCTTCGGTGGAGGCCGCAGTGGGCCGGCCGGGCCCCCGCGTGGTCAGGACCTCGAAGTGGTCGCCGACATCGAGTTCGCCCAGGCGGTCTTCGGTGCGACGGTGTCGGTCGCGGTGCGCACTGCGCTGCGCTGCGACGACTGTGGCGGATCAGGCGCGGGATCGGGGACCCAGCCGGTCACGTGCTCGGAGTGCAACGGCCGCGGCCAGGTGCAGCGCGTGCGCCAGAGCATGCTCGGCCAAATGGTGACCTCCAGCGCCTGCCCGAAGTGTGGCGGACTCGGGCAGGTCGTCGTCACACCGTGTCCGACGTGCAGTGGCGAGGGACGGGTGATCACCGAGAAGACGTTTCAGGTCGACGTGCCTGCAGGTGTCGACACCGGCTCGACCTTGCGGCTCACCGGTCGCGGTGCTGCCGGCCCGCGCGGCGGCGGTTCGGGCGACTTGTACGTGCACATTCGCGTCGCGCCCCACGAGACGTTCACCCGTGACGGTGACGATCTCATCGCCGAACTGCCCATCTCGATCGCCCAAGCCGCGCTGGGCACCAAGGTCCTGCTGCCGACGCTCGACGGCGAGGAAGAGATCGCGGTGCCCATCGGCACGCAACCCGGCAAGGAGTTCGTGTTTCGCCAGCGCGGCGTGCACCGCCTGCACGGTCGCGGTCGGGGTGATCTGCGGGTGCGTGTCAATGTGCAGGTGCCGACGAAGCTGACGGAGTTCGAGACCGAGTTGTTGACGAAGTTCGCCGAGTCGCGCGGCGAGCCAGTGGGGAACACCGAGCACGGCTTGTTCTCCCGCATCAAATCCGCGTTCTCGTGAACCCGCTGCTGCGTGGGTCGGCCTCGCACGTTTTCGTCGAGTCGCTCGATGTACCCGTGCTGCATGACGACGACGAGCACCACCTACGACGCGTTCTGCGGATTCGCCAGACCGATTCGATCACCGTCGGCGACGGCGCCGGTGGATGGCTGGTGGCCAATCTGCTGGCCGACGGATTGTCTGTCGCCTCGTCTCCGATGTTCGAGCCGGCGCCGCCGAGCACGACGGTGCTCAGCGCGATTCCGAAGGGCGACCGGCCGGAATGGATCGTCCAGAAGCTGACCGAAGTCGGCGTGACCTCGATCGGCTTCATCCACTGCGCGCGCAGTGTGGTGCATTGGGACGAGTCGCGTCGACCACGGCAAATGGAACGGCTTCGTCGAGTCGCTCGCGAGGCGGCCATGCAGTCCCGACGGTTGTGGCTGCCGCAACTTCGCGACGTGCAGCCATTCGACGAAGCGATCAAGTCGATCAGTTGTGCGATCGCCGATCCCGACGGCGACGCGATGACCGCCGACATCGACACCGTGCTGGTCGGTCCGGAGGGTGGGTTCACTGAGGGTGAACTCGGTG
>JANMNE010000095.1:0-9116 GCA_031373785.1 Ilumatobacteraceae bacterium | reverse complement strand
GGTGCGCTCGGCGAGGTGTTCGCCGAGAAGATCCACAAGATGATGGACCTCGCCCTGAAGGTCGGTGCGCCGGTCATCGGGCTCAACGACGGTGCCGGCGCGCGCATTCAAGAAGGTGTGGTGTCGCTGGCCAGCTACGGCGGCATCTTCTACCGCAACGTGCTGTCGAGCGGGGTCGTGCCGCAGATCTCGGTGATCCTCGGGCCGTGCGCCGGTGGTGCCGTCTACAGCCCGGCCATGACCGATTTCATCTTCATGGTTCGCGAGTCGAGCCACATGTTCATCACCGGGCCCGACGTCGTGAAGACGGTGACGGGTGAAGAGGTGACGCTGGAGGAACTGGGCGGTGCCATGAGCCATGCCTCCAAGAGCGGCGTGGCCACCTTCGTATCGCCCGACGAGAAGTCGTGTCTGGAGGACGTGCGCTTCCTGCTCAGCTTCCTGCCGTCGAACAACCTCGAGGAGCCACCGCACGTCGAGACCGGCGACGACCCGGACCGGCTGTGCCCGGCGCTCAACGAACTGCTCCCGCCCAGCGCCAACCAGCCGTACGACATGAAGGCGGTCATCCGCGAGGTCGTCGACAACGGCGAGTTCTTCGAGTACTTCCCGCACTGGGCGCGCAGCATCGTCTGCGGGTTCAGCCGCGTCGACGGCCATCCCGTCGGGATCGTCGGCAACCAGCCGCTGATGCTGGCGGGCGTGCTCGACATCGAGAGCTCCGAGAAGGCTGCCCGATTCGTACGCACGTGCGATGCGTTCAACATCCCGTTGCTGACATTCGTCGATGTGCCCGGCTTCCTGCCCGGTGTCGACCAGGAGTACGGCGGCATCATCCGCCACGGCGCCAAGTTGTTGTACGCCTATTGCGAGGCCACGGTGCCGCGCATCCAGATCATCACCCGCAAGGCCTACGGCGGGGCGTACGTGGTGATGAACTCGAAGTCGATCGGCGCCGATCTGGCCTACGCATGGCCGACTGCCGAGCTGGCGGTGATGGGGCCGCAGGGTGCTGTCGAGATCGTCTACCGGCGCGAGTTGCAGCAGGCCGCCGACCCCGCCACGCGTCGCGCCGAGCTGGTTGCCGAGTACACCGAGAAGTACGCCAATCCGTACAACGCAGCCGAGCGCGGCTATGTCGACGACGTGATCGATCCCTCCGAGACGCGTCAGAAGATCGTGGCTGGGTTGCGCATGCTGCGCACCAAGCGCGAGGAGTTGCCGCGCCGCAAGCACGGCAACATGCCGCTGTGAATTCGCGGGCGTCGAAGGTCCAGATCTCGCCAATGCCGACCGACGAGGAGGTCGCGGTCATCGTCGCCGCGGTCGAAGCGCTGTGGCCGCGGGCGGTGTACATCGACTCCGCTCCAGCCGTGCGCGTGCCCACATGGCGGTTCAGCAATCGGTGGTGGATCGCCCCGTTGCCGAAGCGGCGCGAGCGCCCGCGCCGCTAGTCCCGCAACGGCGAGGTCGATCACGGGTACAGTCCTGCACCATGACCGACTTTCCCGGGCCGCCTCCCGGCGCGACGCCCCCGCCCCCGCCGCCCCCGCCCCCGCCTCCACCCCCTCCACCGGGTGCGGGCCCGCTGCCCAGCTATCAGGCGTATCCGCAGGCCTACCCGCAGCAGTACGACGCCAGGCCGCAGTACGCCAGCTTCGGGGCCCGGTTGGGAGCGTTTCTGATCGACGCCATTGCCGGCCTGGTGTTCTCGATCCCGGCGA
Source organism: Ilumatobacteraceae bacterium (assembly GCA_031373785.1). GTDB lineage: Bacteria > Actinomycetota > Acidimicrobiia > Acidimicrobiales > Ilumatobacteraceae > JAENVT01. Next base: position 7,392 of record JANMNE010000095.1, on the reverse strand, counting down.
TCGTCGTCATCTTCTCGGGACCGCGTCACATCGCGAATTGCACCATCAACGACCGAGTCGAGCGCTGCAACGTTCCGAACAACTCGACGATCGCCCTCGCGGTGCTGCTGGCCGTGGCCGGGTCGATCGCCTACCTCGTCATCTTCTGCCGCAAGGTCAGCCGCAACCAGTCGTGGGGCATGAAGGCGACCGGCATCAGGGTCGTCAGCGCGGAGGGGGGCCAGCAGATCAGTGCCTGGCGCGCTCTCGGTTGGCAGCTCGCCCACGTGTTCTCCGGGTTCTTCTGCTACCTCGGCTACCTGTGGATGCTGTGGGACAAGCGCAACCAGACCTGGCACGACAAGATCGCCGGGACGGTCGTCGTCAAGGCCTGAGCCGATACTCTCGGCGGCGTGGACATCACGACCGTCGCCGATGATCTGATCGTGGCTCACTCGGCGGCGCCCGCCGGCGCGGTGATCCGCCTCACCGAACTCGCACCCGGGTCGGTCCATCACATCGGCAGTCACGAGGTGCGGACGTTGGCGCGGCCGCCGGGCGCGCTGCTCTGTCGGGTCGGCACCGTCAACGATCTGCACCACGGCGAGACGGAGTGCGGGAAGATCGACGACGATCCGCGCGGACCGATCCAGCGCGTCGAACCCGGCGAGCCACCACACCCCGAGACCATGAACCGCGCCGCAGTCGAGGAGATGGCTGCCGCCGGTCTCGACGCGGTGGTGGTGAAAGGCGATCTCACCAACGAAGGCACCGAGGAAGAGTTCGCGATGTTCGAGTCGTGCTATCGGGATGCCTTCGGCGATCGCCTGCACGTCGTGCGCGGCAATCACGACGCTTACCACGGACAACAGGTGTACTCGGGCGACGAGTGGATCGATCTGCCGGGAGTATCGATCGCCCTGCTCGACACCGTGCTGCCGGAGCGCACTCCGGGGTCGATCACCGCGCAGCAACTGCAGTGGCTCGATGACCAGACGGCGGCGGCCGGTGGGCCGGTGATCGTGATGGGTCACCATCAGCAATGGGTCTCGGGGCGGCGTCACAACGAGTACTTCGGCCTCGACCCCGACAGCAGCGACGGCCTCGCCGAGGTGGCGGCGCGTCGATCGCGAATCGTCGCGTACACGGCCGGGCACACTCACCGCCACCGGGTGCGGGCGATGTCGTGTGGCGTCCCGTCGATCGAGGTCGGTTGCGTGAAGGACTTCCCCGGCACGTGGGCCGAGTATCGGGTGTACGAGGGCGGCATCACTCAGGTCGTGCACCGCATGTCGTCGCCCGAGGCGCTCGCCTGGAGTGATCGCTGCCGGCACTTGATGGCGGACTTCGGGATCGACTACGAGTCGTACGCGCTGGGCAGATTGGAGGACCGGTGCTTCAACATCCCGCTTCGGTGAGGGCTGCGTTCGAGGACGCCATCTCTGTGTTGTTGACGACAATCGAACGGATCCAGCCCCATCAGTGGGAGCTCCCGGGACTCGGCGTGTGGACGGTGCGAGAGCTCACAGCGCACACGTTGCGCGGGTTCACCTTGATCGAGCGCTACCTCGCTGCCGAGCCCACCGTCGACCGGGTGATCACCGATGCCACCGAGTACTACCGAACGGCCCTCGCCGATCCCAATGTGCACGCCGGGGTCGCCGAGCGCGGCCGGCAACGCGGCGCCCAGCTGACCGATCCTGTCGGCGAGAGCGAAGCAACCGCCCAACGAGTGCTGGCTCTGGTGGCCTCGACCGCCGACGACGATGTGGTCGAGACCGGCGTGGGACAGATGATGTTCATCGAGTACCTGGCCACCCGTGCTGCCGAGGTGTCGTTGCACACCCTCGACCTGCAGCGGGCGACCGGGCAGCCGATGGCGCTGCCACCGGCGACCTCGTCGATGGTCGTCGCGTTGATGGCGCAGCTCGCCGAACCGATCACGCTGCTGTCGGCGCTGACCGGCCGCGGTGCCCTGCCCGACGACATGAACGTGCTGCGCTGAAGCCCATGAGCGCCGCGAGCCCCATGAGCCCCACTGTCCAGCTCCCGTTGCACGGCCTGCGCGTCCTCGACCTGTCGACGGTGCTGGCCGGGCCGAACTGCGCCCGGTACCTCGCCGACTTCGGGGCTGACGTCATCAAGGTCGAGCGACCCGACGGTGGCGACAGCCTGCGCAGGTTGGCATGGCGCGATCCACGTGACGGCGAGGGGCTGTGGTGGAAGCTGGTCAACCGGAACAAGCGCACGATCGCCATCGACCTGAAGTCGGCCGACGACCTCGGTGTCGTGCGCAGTCTGGTCGCCGAGGCCGACGTGTTGATCGAGAACTTCCGTCCCGGCACGCTCGAGCGGCTCGGCCTCGGCCCCGACGAACTACACGCGATCAACCCCAGGTTGGTCATCACACGGGTCACCGGGTTCGGGCAGACCGGCCCGTATCGCAACCGGCCCGGGTTCGCCACGATCGCCGAGTCGATGTCGGGGCTGGCGGCGATCTCCGGCGAGCCCGGTGGGCAGCCACTGCTGCCGGCCATCGCCCTCACCGACGAGGTCACCGCGGTCGTCGCCGCGTTCGCGACGATGGTCGCGCTGCACAGCGGCGTGGGCCAGGTGGTCGATGTCAGCCTGCTCGAGAGCTTGTTCCAACTGATGGGCCCGCTGATCTCGCTGTACGAGCTGACCGGGCAGATGCAAGAACGGCTGGGTTCCGGCCTGCCCTACTCCGTGCCACGCGGCACGTACCAATGCAGCGACGGGCAGTGGATCGGTGTGTCGACGTCGAGTGACTCGGTTGCCACACGCGTGCTCAACCTCCTCGGTGTCGGCGACGACCCACGATTTGGCTCGTTCGGCGCTCGCATGGAGCATCGCGAGGCCCTCGAGGCGGTGATGACCGAGTGGTGCGCCCAACGGACGCAGGCGGAGGTGATGGAGGCGTTCACCGCCGCCGAGGCGGCGATCGGGCCGGTGATGACGATGGCTGACATCGCCGTCGATCCGCACTATGCCTCGCGCGAGGCGATCGTCGCAGTCGATGGCACGCCGATGCAAGGGCTGATCGCTCACCTCAGCGCGACACCGGGTGCGTTGCGTTGGCAGGGTCGTCCCCTCGATGCCGACGGCGATGAGATCCGCGCCAACGGCTGGGGCGACGGGCAATGACTGCGCCGATGGTCTACATCGCCGGGCCGTTGTTCGACGAGGGTGAGCGGTGGTGGATCGAGAAGGTGGAGCAGACGGTCGCCGCGGCCGGGTTCGCGACCTTCCTGCCGCACCGCGACAACCCACCGAAGGATCAGCACAACGTCACCGCCATCTTCGCCAACGATCGGCGTGGCATCACGGAATGCGATGTGGTGGTGGCCAGCCTCAACGGGATCATCACCGACGACGGGACGGCGTGGGAGCTCGGCTTCGCCTACGCGCTCGGCAAGCCGATCATCGGGCTGCACACCGACTGGCGGCGACGCTTCGATCACGAGGTGATCAACTTGATGATCGAGTGCTCGCTGACCGTGTTGCTGCGCTCGATCGACGAACTGCCCGACGCGCTGAGGGCGGTGCTACGGGCTCGGTCGAATACCGTTTGAGTTGTGAACATTCGAGAAACGATTGCCGACGACCTGCCTGCTGCGCTGGCGCTCAACAACCGCAGCATCCCCGCCCTCAACGAGCTCGACGCCGACGAGATCGAGCGACTGCTGGGCATGGCCAGCCTGGCCCTGACGGCCGAGGTCGAGGGTGCGTTCGCCGGCTTCTGCATCACCTTCCCACCGAGGGTCGACTACGCCAGCCTGAACTACGGCTGGTTCAGCCGGACCTTCGACGATTTCGTTTACCTCGATCGAATCGCTGTCGATCCCACCTACCGACGCCTCGGCATCGGCAAGGCGTTCTACGACGAGGTCGTCGCCAGATTCACGGGCGTGTTCCCTCGTCTGCTGTGTGAGGTCAACGTTCGGCCACGCAACGAGGCGTCGTTGTTGTTCCACCACTCGATCGGGTTCCGCGAAGTCGGTCAGCAAGACACCGACGGTGGCAACAAGACCGTCAGTCTGCTGGCCCTGCCGCTCGGCTGAGCGACCGGTCGATCGCGGGCTGGGAGACCCGTTCGACGACGGCGTCGACCTCGACGGATGTCCCGACCCGGCCGTGTTGGGAAGCAGAGCGCCTAGTGAGCGCCGCGATCCAACCCGGTCGTGCGCGAAATCACGCCTGGGGATACCGAAATCGCGCCCGATGAGCCTGGTCGGGCGCGAAAATACGCCTGACATAGCCGCCTGAATCGCGCCCAACCAACCCGCCGGCGGGAACAGCGCACCGAGCCGGCGATGTGGCACTAGGAGGCCCGTTCGACGACGGCGTCGACCTCGACCAGTTGGTCGACGTAGCCGAGGTATCGCGGGGAACTTGCCCGGCGACGTACAGCCGGCTCCTGACTCGGTCCGCGTACCGGTAGTTCGGGGTCGGTGCCAGACCGGCGCCCAACTCGCCCTCGTTCATCGTCGACTCCATTCGGCCGACGCTACTCGTGGGCCGGCGCCGTGATCTTGGGAGTGACGACGATGACGGCGATGGGAACGACCGCGAACAGCGCCAGCCCGCCAAGGCTGGCAGCGACGTCACCCGACGCCAGGCCGTCGGTGTTGACGATGTGGTAGGTCAGGTGCGGAATGCCATACAGCAGCGATGCTGCTGCGGCGGCGATGATCGTCGGTCGCGACAGCGTGACAATGGCAATGATCAACACCGCTGCCAGTCCCAGGTTCAGTCCGCCGACGTCGCGCACGAGGTGTTCGTTGTACGGACCGTCGACGCTGACCCAGGCGCGTCCCAACCCGGGGAAGTGGTCGTAGAACGATCGTGGTGCGAACTGTGCCCACAGCCCGATCTCGAGGGAGACCAGGGCGAGGTAACCGAGAGCGATCCTGATCCATCTCCGGTAGGTCATCCGAGCTCCTTCCAACGATCGACGCAGTGAATCGTTGGTGTCCATGTTGACACCTCGCGGAGGTGTTGCGACGAGATGCGATGCGATCGGGCGATGCTGTTGACGACGTCGCCGCCGGCCCGCTCGACCACGGCAGGAACGGATCGAAGCTTCGACCGGCCGACCAGCTCGGCCAGCGCGTCGCGGTGTGCCGAGCGGCGCACGGGCTCCGGTTCGGCCACGTTGTACACACCGGCGGGAGTGGAGAGCGCCGCGACCACAGCCGCAGCCGCGTCGTCGATGTGGATGAAGGACATGTACCCGTCGATCGGGCCGACGAGCGTGAACAGCCCTTTCTTCGCCGCGCTCACCGTGCTCTCGGTGTGCGCGCTGTCGGGCGCCATGAACATCGCGTAGCGCAGCACGACCCCGACACCCCCTGCGGCTGTCATGACGGCCGCCGAGGCTTCCGCTGCGGCGACGCTCTCGTTGCCCCAGTAGTGCTGGCGTTCGCACTGCTCGTCGATCCATTCGTCGCTGCGGTCGATGTACGGGAACGTGATCGATTCCTGGATCATCCGCCGCACCCCTGCATCGACGGCTGCGCCGGCAATCGCCGCAGAGGCCTCCCGCCGAAGCGAGTCGTTGACACGCCATCCCGATCGTCGGAGGGCTGATGGCCCGGTCGGGATGTGTGTTGCCAGATGAGCGACGGTGTCGAAGCCGGTGAGTGCGGCCCGCATCGCTGCGCGATCGAACAGATCGACCTCGACGGGGGTTGCCCCGACGGCGCGTGCGGACGCGGCCTTCGCCTCGGATCGAACGACCGCGGTCACGGTGTGGCCCGCTTCGACAAGTCGTGGAACGACTCGGCGACCCAGCACCCCCGTCGACCCGGTGACCAACACTCGCTGGCCCATCACAGCACCTCCTGAAACCACTTGATCGCCTTGGCGATCTGCTTGGGATCGACACTCGTCGCCAGTTCACGGTTGATGTCGGCGATGGTAACGGCCTTCAACTCCGCCCGCCAGGCGTCCTCAGCCCGCCACATGGCCTTGGCGATACCGCACGGCCGCACGTACTTCGGCGTGGCGACGGCGCTGGGGCCCTGGCGGCGGATCTCGGTACAGCGGAACGCCGGCTCCGGGCCTTCGAGGGCCAGCACGACATCGAGCAACGTGATCTCGCTTGCCGGCCGCGCCAGTCGGTAGCCGCCGCTGCGGCCGGCGACGGCGTCGACGATGCCGGCCTGCGAGAGCTTCTGCAGCTGCTTGACGAGGTACGGCGCGGGCACGCCGTGGAACTCCGCCAACCGCGCGCCCGAGATCGTGACCGCGGGCGGCATTGCCCCCAACACGGTGCAGCAGTGCACGCTCCACTCGACGCCTTCGTTCAACTTCATACACGGACAGTAAATATCCGCGTTTCGGTTGTCAAGCTGATCTAGATACTCTCCGGGGATGGAGTCACTGGAGCACGAGGTCGATCGAGTCGCCGCGGAGACCGAGTTCTCCGGCGTGGTCCGTGTCGATCGCGGCGATGACATCGAGTTGGCCAAGGCCTACGGATTGGCGCACCGCGGACTGCAGGTCGCCAACACGGTCGAGACGCAGTTCGGCGCAGCCAGCGCGGTGAAGGGCCTGACGGCACTCGTGATCGTCAGCCTGATCGTCGACGGTCTGATCGAGTTGTCGACGCCGGCTCGATCGGCTCTGGGAAGCGACCTGCCGTTGATCGACGATGCCGTCACCGTCGAGCACCTGCTTGCACACCGGTCCGGCATCGGGGACTATCTCGACGAGGACGTCGAGGAGGAGAGGAACGCCTACTTGATGCCGGTGCCCGTGCATCAACTGGTCACGACCGAGGACTATGTCGTTGCACTCGACGGCCACCCCACGAAGTTCGAGCCCGGCACGGATTTCTCATACTGCAATGGTGGCTTCGTCGTGCTCGCGCTGATCGCCGAGCGGGTCAGCGGCGTGCCGTTCTACGATCTGGTGGACCAACGCGTGTGCCGGCCGGCCGGCATGCACGACAGTGCGTTCCTGCGTTCCGACGAGCTTCCGGGAAGGGCGGCGCTCGGTTACCTCGACATGGAGGGTGTCTCGCGAACCAACGTGTTCCACCTCCCGGTGCGCGGTACCGGTGACGGTGGCATCTACACCACGGTTGCCGACTACCGGTTGTTGTGGACGGCGTTCTTCGCGGGTCGGATCGTGCCTCCCGAGTGGGTGGCGGAGATGGTGCGGCCGCGCAGTGTCGTGTCGGAGCGCACACGATACGGCCTCGGGTTCTGGCTGGCCGGATCCGGCGAGGCGGTGCGCCTGGAGGGTTACGACGCCGGGGTGTCGTTCCGCAGTTGGCACCACCCCTCGTCACGGTTGACCCACACCGTCATCTCCAACACCACCGAAGGGGCGTGGCCGGTAACTGAAATGCTGTACAAGCGCCTCTCCTGACCGCTACGGCTCAGG
>JANMNE010000091.1:0-4158 GCA_031373785.1 Ilumatobacteraceae bacterium | reverse complement strand
ATCTGGTGGATGTGGGCCGGACAGCAACGCACGCTCAACCCGGTCTCGGGTGGGCGACTCCGAAGTCGGATTTCCGCGGCCGATTAGGAGGTCACGAGGAAAGCCTGCGGCGTACTCGTGACGAGGTTGCAGGGGAAGAGCTGGACACCGGCCCCGTCGACCGGTTGATGGTGAACGCGGGAACCACCCTGGGATCGCCCTCCCCGCTGCACGACCAGTGCAGCGGCGGGCAGGCCCGTTGTCGGCCGATGGCCCCAGGGTGGGGCGGAGGGTTCGTAGTAGTCCGAGAACGGGAAAGCCGTTCACATGGCGAAGGGACCCAGCGAGTCAGCAACAACGCTCCAGCAACGGCAGGAGACCGCCGGTGAACACCGACGATTCGTGGCCGAGCCTCTTGGAGGCCGAACCACGAGTACTGCGTATGCAAGCCAAGTTGCACCAATGGGCGACCGACAGCCCTGATCGTCGGTTTGATGACTTGTTCAACCTTGTGTCCGATCCGGCCTTCCTTGTGGTGGCTTGGCATCGGGTGCGAGGCAATCGTGGTGCGCGATCGGCCGGGATCGATGGAGTGAAACCGAACTCCATCGTGTTCGGCGACCGGATGCTCGGTGAGCTTCGAGATGACCTCAAAGCTCAACGCTTCCAGCCGCTCCCGGTGCGCGAACGGATGATCCCGAAAGCGAACGGCAAACGCCGCCGCCTCGGCATTCCAACCGCTCGCGATCGGATCGTGCAAGCTGCCCTGAAGCTGGTCTTGGAGCCGATCTTCGAGGCGGACTTCAAGCCGTGCAGTTACGGCTTCCGCCCGAAACGCCGAGCCCAGGACGCGATCGCTGAGATTCACCACTTCACCTCCCGTTCCTATGAATGGGTGCTCGAAGCCGACATCACAGCGTGCTTCGACGAGATCGATCACACGGCCTTGTTGGACCGAGTGAGGAATCGGATCGGAGACAAACGCGTCGTGGGATTGGTCAAGGCGTTCCTCAAGTCCGGCATCTTCTCCGAAGATGACGTGATGGTGGGGACCAAGACCGGCACCCCTCAGGGGGGCATCTTGTCACCGCTGCTCGCCAACATCGCTCTCACGGTCCTCGACGATCACTTCGCCGAGGCGTGGAAGTCATGGGGCAGCGACTCGTCGCGGTGCCGACGACATACCCGAGGGCTGGCCACCTATCGCCTCGTGCGATACGCCGACGACTTTGTCGTCATGGTGTCCGGCACTCGAGAGCATGCCGAAGCGCTCCGGGTCGAGGTGGCAGAGGTGCTCGCTCCGATTGGTTTACGCCTGTCGGACGAAAAGACCATGGTTGTCCACATCGACGAGGGGTTCGACTTCCTTGGCTTTCGTATCCAACGCAAGATCAAGGGCGGATCGAACAAGCAGGTCGTCTACACATGGCCATCGAAGAAGGCGCTCGCCTCGATCATGGCCAAGGTCAAGACGATCTCCAAACAAGGCACACACCAGCCGCTCGCCGATCTCCTTCACCAGCTCAATCTGGCGTTGCGAGGTTGGACCGCCTATTTCCGCCACGGCGTGTCGAAAGCGACCTTCCACTACCTCAACCACCACACGTGGCGTCGGGTGGTTGGATGGATCCGCCGCAAACACCGTCGGGCCACATGGCGGTTTCTACGCCGGCGCTACTTCAGCAACGGATGGCGCATCGCGCACGACGGTGTCAGTCTCTTCGACACGAGAGCGGTCACGGTCACCCGTTACCGCTACCGCGGCACGAAGATCCCGACGCCATGGGACGAGTGGAACACGATCACAGCCACGTAACCCAACGGACTCGTGGAGAGCCGGATGCGGTGGAAGCTGCACGTCCGGTTCGGAGAGCGGGCCGGGGAAACGGACCAGCAGGAAACGCTGACACCGCGCCCCGGTCCGACTCAACCAATCGACGCGGGGTGTGTGAGGAGATCGAGGCGTTCCTTCGCCGTCCGAGAAGTCACCGACGCCGGAGGAAATATACGGCGAATGTGAGCAGCCGCGTTAACGAATCTCCCCCGTCGGAGCCCAATAAGGGTGATGATGGGCGATATGGGCGATCAGGACCGGGTGGAGACGGTGTACCGCTCCTTGCACCCCTGCCTGTGGCGCTCGCTGCTGTCGTACACGGGTGACGCCGAGCTGGCGAGCGACGCCGAGGCCGAGGCCTTCGCCCAGGCTCTGAAGCGGGGCGACGCCGTCGACGATGTCGCCGCGTGGGTGTGGCGCAGCGCGTTCCGCATCGCCTCAGGCCTGCTGGCGGCGAGGTCGCTCTCCAACGATGTCCGGCCGGCGGAGGGCTCGATGCCACCAACGGGTTCCGTCGCCGAATTCTTGGGCCTGTTGGCCGACCTGTCACCGCAACAGCGAGCCTGCGTCGCGCTGCGGTACGTCGGCGAGTACACATCACCCGAGATCGGCGAGCTGCTCGGGACCAGTGCGGGCACCGTACGGGTACAGCTGCATCGGGCCCACGCCACGTTGCGCCACACGATCAAGGAGGCTGAGCATGCGTGAGGACTTTGATTCCGTGGTGGCGGACCGATTCAAGGTTCTCGACGACGTGCCCGTCCCGGACACATGGTCGCGCGTTCAGTTCAAGGTGCTCGACCACATGCCCAACCCGGACACACGGTCGCCCGTTCAGTTCACCGAGGAAGTAGTGAACATGATCGATGTTGAGACTACGGACCCAACCGAACCCCGGCAGAAGAGGCCGACGCGGGTCCTGGTCGCCGGCATCCTCGCCGCCGCCGCCGTGGTCGGCGTCGTCTTTGTGGTGATCCGTGACGCCGACGACGTGACGCCAGCCGACGAACCGTCCACGACCGTTGCCGTGCCCCCGACGACGCCTCCGCGAGCGCTGCTCAGCCAACCCTTCGAGCCGCACACGACCGAGTTCATTGCTCTAGCGCCCGGGACGTACTTCGTCGACGACATCGACGGAACACCGACGGCGCGGATCCTCGTCACCATCGGCGACGGCTGGTCGAACCTCTCCTACAACGCTCGGGTCCTCCGCAAGATTGGAAAGAACTGCTGCGATGTCACCGGCAGCATCGCGTTCAGCCGACCCGTCAGGGTGTTCTCAGACGCCTGCCACTGGAGCGATGGGTATTACCCGGGGCCCGTGGCAACCGTCGACGGCCTTGTCACCGCGCTCAGCGAGCAGCGGGGATGGGCCGACGTGACCGCCCCGTCGGACATCTCCGTCGACGGCTACGCCGGCAAAGCATTCCAACGCACCGCCCCCGCCGTGACCTCGGACTGCAGCACCATGGGCTATAACCCGAGAAGACGGCCGGTGAACTGGCACGGTGTGGAACCGTTGCCCGCGTTCCGAAGCTGGGAGAACGAAGACGACGATCGTTTCGTCCACCCGGGGACCGGGCCCGATCAACTCGGAAGCTGGTCGTTCTACGAAGCGGGCGAGATCGAGACCTTGTGGGTCCTCGATGTCGACGGCACGGTCGTCGTAATCAACACGACACTGTTCCCGGGGCCATCGGCGGCGGACCGCGCTGAATTCGCCGCCGTGCTCGACTCGATCCGCATCGAACGGGAATGAGCGACGTGCACAGCTGCTCGATACAGACCAGACAGGATCGGTTCGGCAACGCGTGGGCTGAGATCTACTTCGACGGTGCCGGCTGGGTGCCGTTCGAGCCCACCCCCGAGCGTGGCCCCGGGCAGGATGGCGTGAGCAGCTGACGAGACTGCCTCGAATCGGATTGCTCGCCGCAGTCGTGAGCCTCGCGGTGGTCACTTCGTGCACCGACGCCGGCGAGGCCACGCCGACGACTTCGGAGAGATCCGAGCCGAGAGCGACCGTCATGGACGACTTCGAGTCTGGCGCACTCACCGATTGGCGGGCAGCCGGTGCAGGCTCGGGTGGCTGGTTCATGTACACCGATGGCCGAACGGCCCCCGATTCGGCGCAGAGCGACTTGAACGTCCCGTTCGATCTTCAGGATCCGCCTGTGGCGAGTTCGCGGCGGTGTCCGACATGAATGGTCCCGGGACGCTGATCCTCTACCGGGACGTCCAGTTGGAGGGTCGCTTCACGCTGCACGTGACCGTCTTCTACGCGGATGCGGTCCCCTTCACCAGCCCAGAGCCGCTGGCCTTCGACGGGCCCGAGGCCAACCAGCAGT
>JANMNE010000099.1:0-15601 GCA_031373785.1 Ilumatobacteraceae bacterium | reverse complement strand
TCCACGTTGTAGTCGGTAGGCCCGAACTCTCGGCAAAACAGAGCCATTTCGTGGATCGACCGCCGCTCACACGCTCCCCGATTCACAATCGCACACTCCCTGGGAAGTCGGCGCGAGATCTGTTCGCTCGTGCACCCTCTCCCTGGATGATCGATTCCAGCCGTGTCGCGGCGCTTACCACTTCCCGAGCCCTCGCCCGCCCGCGGACCTGGCGACGAACTGGGCAGCCCTTTCTCGCTACCTAGTGTTCTGGGGCTGCCCAGTTCGGCCGAAGCCGCCGGCGGACGGTCAGATTCCTTCGGCGGCGCTGAGGCCCTCTTCGTCGACCTCTTGGCCGGCGGCCAGGCGGTCGAAGATGGCGGGTGGTTCCGACCAGGGGTCGGGGAGTGTGCCCGCTTCGGCATCGCGAATGGTCTGCCACACACGCTGGCTGGTGCAGGGCAGATCGATGTGGCGCACCCCGAGGTGGGCGACCGCGTCGATCACGGCGTTCTGCACCGCCGGCGTGCTGCCGATGGTGCTCGCCTCGCCGATGCCTTTGGCGCCGAGGGGGTTCAGCGGGGTCGGCGTCTCGGTGCTGTGCACCTCGAAGCTGGGGAACTCGGCGGCGGACGGGATTGCGTAGTCCATGAAGTTGCCGGTCAACGGGTTGCCGTCGGCGTCGTAGATCACCTGCTCGTAGAGGGTCTGGCTGACTCCGGCGGCGACACCTCCGTGTTGCTGGCCCTCGACGAGCAGTGGGTTCAGCACCGTGCCGCAATCGTCGACGGCGATGTGCCGCAACAGGGTGACCTTTCCGGTGTCCTGGTCGACCTCGACCACGGCGATGTGGGCACCGAACGGAAACGTCGGGTCGCCCTGATTGAAGTCGAGCTGAGCTGCCAAGCCCTGGGTGCCGTCGGCATGATCGATCACGCCATCGGCGGTCGCTGCAGCAATGGCCAGCGCGGCCCAATCGAGCCCCGTGCTCGGCACACCGGCGACGCCGAGCGTGCCCGACTCGGTGTCGACAACGATGTCGCCGACATCAGCCTCGAGCATGTGTGCAGCAAGGTGCTTGGCCTTGTCGACCAGCGACTCCGTGGCTCGCATCACGGCCGAGCCGCCGAGTTGTAGCGAACGCGACCCGCCCGTGCCGCCACCGCTGCGCACCACGTCGGTGTCGACGGGGATCAACCGGATGCGGTCGATGGGGATGCCCGTCTGGTCGCTGACGATCATTGCGAACGAGGTCTGGTGCCCCTGGCCGTGCGCCGAGGTGCCGGCCAGCACCGACACCGTGCCGTCGTCGTGCACCTGCACTGCGCCGTACTCGCTGGTGTTGCCGCCGGCGGTGATCTCGACGTACGCGGAGACCCCGATCCCCAGCAAGTTGCGATCACCGCTGGCCCGCCGGGCCGCCTGCTCGCGTCGCAGGTCGTCGTAACCCGCCCACCGCGCAACGGCGTCGAGCGGCGTCGCGTAGGCCCCGCTGTCGTAGGTGATGCCGGTGAGCGTGGTGAAGGGGAAGACGTCGTCGGCCAGGAGGTTGCGACGGCGCAGTTCGATCGGGTCGATGCCGAGCTCGATCGATGCCTGGTCGACGATGCGCTCGAGCAGCGCCGTGGCCTCCGGTCGCCCGGCGCCGCGGTAGGCGCCCATCGGCGTGGTGTTGGTGGTCGCCACGACGACGTCGAACTGGATGCCGCTGAATCGGTAGGTGCCGTTCGACATGCGCCGCGTGCCGCTGGGCAGGAACGAGCCGATCCCCGGGTAGGCGCCACCGTCGCCGACCAGTCGCACGCGCAACCCGGTGAACGTGCCGTCGCGCTTGCAACCCAGTTCGACGTATTGGATCTGCCCGCGGCTGTGCGACAACGCCAACATGTCTTCGCTCCGCGTTGCCGCCCACACCACAGGTCGCTGCAACTGCCGTGCGACCGCGGCCACCACCACCTGCTCGGGATAGATGCCGGCCTTGCCGCCGAAGCCGCCACCGACCAGTGGGGTGACGACGTGGAGGTCGTCCTTGCCGACCCCCAGGGCTTGGCACATCAGCATCTTCAGCAGGTGCGGCATCTGCGTGGAGCCGTAGACCACCAGCCGGCCGTCGTCGTCGATCGCCGACGCAGCACCGTGCGGCTCCATCGGCGCAACCGCCAATCGCTGGTTCACGTACCGACCGCGGATGATCACGTCGGCGTCGCCGAACAGATCCGGGTTCACCGGGTCGGTGGTGGCCATGGCGACGTTGTCGCCGTGCTGCTCGAACACCAATGGCGCGTCGAGGGTCAAGGCTTCCTCGGGCGTCACCACGGCGGGCAGCACCTCGTAGTCGACGATCACCATGTCGGCGGCGTCTTTGGCTTGCACCATCGTCTCGGCCACGACGGCGACGATCGCCTCACCCACGAATCGGACCTTGTCGCCCGCCAGCGCCGGTCGGGCGAAGTCGTCGTGCACCGTGGCCATGCTCTGGAACGGTGCGATGCCGAGGTCGGCGGCGGTGAACACCGCGACGACCCCAGGCGCCTGCTTGGCTGCCTCGGTGTCGATGCCCGTGATCAACGCGTGCGCCATCTCGGAGCGCACGAACACCAGGTGCAACTGGTTACCCAGGTCGAGGTCGCCGACGTATTCCCCTGTGCCGAACAGCAACTCGGGATCTTCCGTACGCAGCACACGGGTGCCAAGAATCGAACCAGCCATGGGCGCACGCTACCCGCCGATCCGAATTCCGGCAGAAGCCACACGGTGTCCGCGCGCAACGTAAGTTACCGACTGATGGAATTCACGGCGAGCGATGTCGTCCTCGGTTCGACTGGTGTCACTGCCGACGATGTCGTCGCCGTCGCCCGCCGGGGGGCCAGGGTCAGCGTGTCGGAACCCGCCCGCGCCGCGGTTGCCCGGAGCGCGGCGATTGTCGAAGGTCTGGCCGCGGGCGACGCCGCCGTGTACGGCATCTCGACCGGGTTCGGCTCGCTGGCGACGACGGTGATCCCGCCGGAACGGCGCGAGGAGTTGCAGCGCGCCCTCATCCGATCGCATGCGGCCGGGATGGGGCCGCTCGTCGAGACAGAAGTGGTGCGGGCGATGATGCTACTGCGAGCGCGCACGCTGTCGATGGGGTTCTCCGGTGTGCGCCAAGTGGTGGTCGACACGATCCTCGCGCTGCTCAACGCCGACATCACCCCGGCGGTTCACGAACACGGCTCGCTGGGCGCCAGTGGTGATCTCGCCCCGCTCGCCCACGTTGCCCTGGCCCTGATCGGCGAAGGCGAGTGCGCCGAGGCGATGGCGGCGGCCGGCATCGCCCCCGTCACCTTGCGAGCCAAGGAGGGACTGGCGCTGATCAACGGCACCGATGGGATGCTCGGCATGTTGGTGCTGGCCCTCGCCGATCTCGACATGCTGGTGCGCACTGCCGACATCGCCGCGGCGATGAGCGTGGAAGCGTTGATGGCCACCGACCGGGCGTTTGCCGCCGACCTGATGGCGTTGCGTCCTCATCGCGGCCAGACGATGTCGGCCGACAACCTCCGTCGGCTACTGGTCGACAGCCCGATCGTTGCGAGTCACCGCACCGACGACCCGCGCGTGCAGGACGCGTACTCGCTGCGTTGCACACCGCAGGTGCACGGCGCGGCGCGCGACACCATCACCTTCGCCCGGTCCGTCGCCGACACCGAGTTGCGGTCGGCGATCGACAACCCCAGCGTGCTGCCCGATGGTCGCGTCGAGTCGTGTGGGCACTTCCACGGCGCCCCGGTCGGGTTGGCTTGTGACTTCCTGGCGATCGCCGCCGCCGAGGTCGGCGCCATCGCCGAGCGGCGAACGGATCGCATGCTCGACCGCACCCGCTCGCACGGCCTGCCGCCGTTCCTCGCCGAGGATGCCGGCGTGAACTCGGGGTTGATGATCGCTCATTACACGCAGGCGGCGATGGTGGCCGAGAACCGACGCCTGGCATCGCCGGCCAGCGTCGATTCGCTGCCGACGTCGGCGATGCAGGAGGACCACGTGTCGATGGGGTGGGGCGCGGCGCGCAAGTTGCGCGCCTCGGTGGCCAACCTCGGCAGGATCATCGCCTGCGAGTTGGTGTGCGCAGCGCGCGGCATCGATCTTCGTCGACCGCTGCAACCCGCCGAACCGACGGCGTCCGCGGTAGCGGCGTTGCGCGAGGCGGGGGTGGCCGGGGCGGGGCCCGACCGGTGGTTGTCGCCGGAGCTGGGTCACGCCGAGGCGATGGTGATGAGTGGCGAACTGTTGGCAGCGGTCGAGCGGGTCACCGGCCCGCTCGACTGACTGGTCGAGCGAACGACGAAAGGGGAACGACGATGTCAGGACCACGGCCCGTACGGGCACCACGAGGCTCGACGTTGACGTGTCGCGGTTGGCAACAAGAAGCGGCGATGCGCATGTTGATGAACAACCTCGATCCGGAGGTTGCCGAGCGGCCCGACGACCTCGTCGTGTACGGCGGCACCGGCCGCGCGGCGCGTTCGTGGGACGCCTTCGACGCGATGATCCGCACGCTGACCACGCTGGCCGACGACGAGACGATGCTCGTGCAGTCGGGCAAACCCGTCGGGGTGTTTCGCACGCACGAGTGGGCACCGCGGGTGTTGATCGCCAACTCCAACCTGGTCCCCGAGTGGGGCAACTGGGAGGAGTTCCGCCGCCTCGAGGCGCTCGGCCTGACGATGTACGGCCAGATGACGGCCGGGTCGTGGATCTACATCGGCACGCAAGGGATCCTGCAGGGCACGTACGAGTGCTTCGCCGAGATCGGTCGCCGCAAGTTCGGTGGCACGTTGGCGGGCACGATCACGTTGACGGCAGGCCTGGGTGGGATGGGTGGCGCGCAGCCCCTGGCGGTCACCATGAACGATGGCGTGGCACTGTGCATCGACGTCGATGCGTGGCGCGTCGGCCGGCGCGTCGAGACCCGCTACCTCGACGAGGTGGCGGACTCGCTGGAGGATGCAGTCGACCGCTGCATTCGCGCCCGCGACGAGAAGCGCCCGCTGTCGGTCGGCCTGGTCGGCAACGCCGCGATCGTGCTGCCGAAGTTGTTGGAGATGGACTTTCCCGCCGACATCGTGACCGACCAGACCAGCGCCCACGATCCGCTGAGCTACGTCCCTGCCGACCTCACGCCCGAGGCCACGGCCGAACTGGGACGCACCGATCCGCAAGAGCTCATCCGCCGCGCCCGCGAGAGCATGGCGACGCACTGCCGGGCGATGGTCGGGTTCCTCGATCGCGGTCGCGAGGTCTTCGACTACGGCAACAGTTTGCGCACGGAGGCAAAGCTCGGCGGCTACGACCGGGCCTTCGACTACCCCGGCTTCCTGCCCGCCTACATCCGCCCGCTCTTCTGCGAGGGCAAGGGCCCGTTCCGGTGGGTTGCGCTGTCGGGCGACCCGGCCGACATCGCCGCCACCGATCAGGCGGTGCTCGACGAGTTCCCCGACGACGAGGGTCTGCATCGGTGGATCAAGCTAGCCAGCGAGAAGGTCGCGTTCCAGGGCTTGCCGGCGCGGTTCTGCTGGCTCGGGTACGGCGAGCGTCATCGCATGGGTCTGCGCTTCAACGAGATGGTGCGCACGGGTGCGGTGTCGGCGCCGATCGTGATCGGGCGCGACCATCTCGATTCGGGCTCGGTCGCCTCGCCGTATCGCGAGACCGAGGCGATGGCCGACGGCAGCGATGCGATCGCCGACTGGCCACTGCTGAACGCGCTGGTCAACACCTCCAGCGGCGCCACCTGGGTCAGCATCCACCATGGTGGCGGCGTGGGCATCGGTCGCTCGATCCACGCCGGCATGGTGGTGGTGGCCGACGGCACCGACCTGGCCGCCCAGAAGCTCGGTCGTGTGCTGGTCACCGACCCCGGGATGGGTGTGATCCGCCACGCCGACGCGGGGTACGAGCGGGCGATCGATGTCGCCGCCGAACGGGGTGTGCGCATCCCGATGTCGGAGGGCCCATGAGCGTTCGTGACATCGTCACCGTCGGGCACCCGGTGCTGCGCGAGCGCGCCCGCGACGTGACTGCGGAGGAGTTGGCGACGCCCGACACGCAACAGTTCATCGACGACCTCATCGAGACGATGCGGCACGCCAACGGCGCTGGGCTTGCCGCCAACCAGGTCGGGGTGCCGGTGCGGATCGCGGCCATCGAGGTCGGCGACAACCCGCGCTACCCGTACAAGCCGCGGATCCCGTTGACCGTGGTGGTCAACCCGGTCATCGAGCCGATCGACGACGAGTTGGTCGAGATCAACGAAGGGTGCCTGTCGGTGCCGAACCTGCGCGGCTCGGTGATGCGACACGTCAACGTCCGCGTTCGATACCTCGATCGCGCGGGCGTCGCCATCGACGAGATCCGGCGAGGCCTGACCGCCGGCACCTTTCAACACGAGTGCGACCACCTCGATGGTGTGCTGTTCCTCGACCGCGTCGTCGATCCGCGCACGTTCACGACGTGGGAGCAGTTCGAGCGCTTCCACCGGGCTGCGTTCATCGAGCGGATCACCGAGTTCGTCGCCCGAGTCGGGTCGTGAGGACGCGGCGGTGACGACGTACTGGTGCGAACTGGCCTGGCTCGGCGACCTCGATGGCAAGGTCGAGCGCGGCGTCAACATCACGGTCGAGCACGATCTGATCACGGCGGTCAGCGTCGGCGGGTTGCCCCTGCGCGGCGCCCAGCGCCTCGGTGGTCTCACGCTGCCCGGCATGGCCAACGCCCACAGCCACGCCTTCCATCGCGCCTTGCGTGGGCGCACACACGGCGAGTCCGGCTCGTTCTGGACGTGGCGCGACCGGATGTATGCGCTTGCCGAGCGGCTCGATCCCGAGACCTACCT
Source organism: Ilumatobacteraceae bacterium (assembly GCA_031373785.1). Taxonomy (GTDB): domain Bacteria; phylum Actinomycetota; class Acidimicrobiia; order Acidimicrobiales; family Ilumatobacteraceae; genus JAENVT01. The sequence continues at coordinate 8,751 of JANMNE010000099.1, read as the reverse complement.
CGATCTGGCAACGGCAACGTTCGCCGAGATGGTGCTGGCCGGCTTCACGTGCGTCGGCGAGTTCCACTACCTCCACCACGATCGTCGCGGCGTGCCGTACGCGGTGCCGAACGAGATGGGTCACGTGCTGCTGCAGGCTGCCGCTGCGGCAGGCATTCGCATCACACTGCTCGATGCCTGTTACCTGCAGGCGGGGATGACTCCCGACGCGGTGCTGAACGAAACGCAACGGCGCTTCGACGACGGCGGCGCCGATGCGTGGGCCACACGCGTCGACTTACTGATGAGCACGAGCATCGCCAAGATCGGTGCAGCCATCCACTCTGTTCGCAGCGTGCCGCCGGAGGCGATGTCCACGGTTGCCGAGTGGGCCGCCGCACATCGGGCACCGCTGCACGCCCACGTCAGCGAGCAGCCCGCGGAGAACGAGCAGTGTGGCGCGGTTCACGGTTGCACGCCGACCGAGCTGCTCGACCGCCACGGCGTGCTCGGCGAGCGTTTCACTGCGGTGCACGCCACGCACCTGACCGACGACGACATCGGACTATTGCGGTCGAGCCGTTCGACGTGCTGCATGTGCCCGACGACCGAGCGCGACCTGGCCGACGGCATCGGCCCGACCGGTCGGTTCCGTTCCGCGGGCGTCGCGATGGCGATCGGGAGCGACTCGCACGCGGTGATCGATCCGTTCGAGGAGGCGCGAGCGATCGAGCTCGACGAACGCCTGGTTTCGTTGCGTCGGGGGAGCCATCGCCCCGGCGAGCTGCTGGCAGCAGCCACCATGTCGGGCTACCGCAGCCTCGGCTGGCACGACGGTGGGCGCATTGCGGTCGGCGCGCTGGCCGACCTGACCTCGGTCGATCTGACCACACCCCGCCTTGCCGGGACCGACTTCGACCATGCGGCGGCCGCGGTGGTGTTTGCGGCGACAGCAAGCGATGTGCATCACGTCGTGATCGCCGGCCGTGTGGTCGTCGCCGGCGGCATGCACCAGATGATCGATGTCAACCAGGCGCTCGACGACTCGATCAGGCAGGCGTGGGCGTGACCGGTCGATCGGTCGTCGTCGACAACATCGGGCGGCTGATCACCAACGACGCCGGTCACGAGACCGGAGTGATCGGCGAGTTGCGCGATGCCTGGGTCGTGATGGCCGACGGACTGATCGCCGAGGTCGGCACCGGCGCCGCGCCATCGGCCGACGAGCGGGTGGATGCGGCGGGGCGCTGCGTGCTCCCCGGGTTCGTCGACAGCCACAGCCACCTCGTGTTCGCCGGCGATCGTTCCGCCGAGTTCGCGGCGCGCATGGCGGGTCGGCCGTACGAGGCCGGTGGCATCCGCACGACGGTCGATGCGACCCGAGCCGCAACCGACGACGATTTGCTGACCCGCGCCTCGCTGCTGCTGGCCGAGGCAAGGCGCGCCGGCACGACGACGATCGAGATCAAGTCGGGCTACGGGTTGACCGCCGCCGACGAGGCGCGGACCTTGCGCGTGGCCCGGCGACTGACCGACGAGACGACGTTCCTCGGCGCCCACGTCGTGCCGTCGGAGTACGAGGATCGCGTCGACGACTACGTCGAACTGGTCTGCGGCGAGATGCTGTCCGCGTGCGCGCCCCACGCGCGTTGGATCGATGCGTTCTGCGAGCGCGGCGCATTCGATGCCGAGCAGTCGCGCAAGGTGCTGGAGGCCGGCAAGTCGGTGGGGCTCGGAATGCGGCTGCACGCCAACCAACTCGGCCACGGCCCAGGTGTGCAACTGGCGGTCGAGCTCGGCTGTGCCTCGGCCGACCACTGCACTTATCTCTCCGACGACGACATCGCCGCCCTCGCCGGTGGCGAAACCGTCGCCACCTTCCTGCCGGCCACCGACTTCTCGACCCGCCAGCCGTACCCCGACGCCCGACGGTTGCTCGACGCCGGCGGGGTCGCTGCCCTTGCGTCGAACTGCAATCCCGGTTCGAGCTACACCACGTCGATGGCGTTCTGCATCGCACTGGCGGTTCGTGACATGCGGATGACCATCGACGAGGCCATCTGGGCTGCGACGGCGGGCGGCGCCGCGGCCTTGCGGCGCGACGACGTCGGCAGGATCGCGGCGGGGTCGCGAGGCGACCTTGCGATGCTCGCCACCGCCAACCCGATCGACTTCGTCTACCGCCCCGGTGTGCCGTTGGTCGCGGCGACCTTCGTGGACGGTTCGATGGTGTGGTCGACCTCGTAGGTTCGTCTAGAAGATTTCTTGAAACGGATTGCCACGCTCGTGCGTGAGACACAGTATGAATCTCGCTATGAGCGACGCCTTCCCCGAGTCGGCTCGTATTCCCATTGCGGAATCGAAAGCCTGGCAGGGCACCGAGGCCGTCTACGCCACGGTGTATCGCGATCTGCTCCGCGTCGCGTTCGTGTTGACCGGTTCTGCGCCGGCCGCCGAAGACGTGGTGCACGATGTGTTCGCCAAGGTCGGGCCGCGAATGAACACCTTGGCAGAGCCGGCGGCCTACCTGCGCGTCGCCGTGGTCAATCGCTGCCGCTCCTTGCACCGCCGCACGGTCGCCGCGCCGAGGCCCGATCAACCGACCGATTCCGTGATGGATGTCGGCGTGATCGAACTGCGTGACGCACTGGTCGCCCTCCCCATCCGCCAGCGTTCAGCGATCGTGCTGCGCTACCTCTGCGATCTCCCGGAAGAGGACATCGCAGGAATTCTGAAATGCCGTAGGTCCACCGTTCGCACCTTGGTGCGGCGCGGGCTTGCCGAACTTCGAGAGGTGATCCGATGAAATCGATGTCCGACCAGGAGTTCGCCCAGACCGAGACGCTGCTGCGGCAACGGCTCGCCCAACTCGCCGACCACGCACCCACGACGGTGCACATCCCCGGTGAGGTGCCGGTGGTCGCCCTGGCCCGTTCGCCTCGTCGTCGGCGCCGAGCCGGTGTGATCGCCGCGGTCACCGCTCTGGTGGGCGCCGGCGGGTTCACCACCTACTCGTTTCTCGGGGCCAGCAACGACGGTGGCGCGGCCACCCCGCAAGAGGCGGTCACGACGTTCGTCTCCGCGATGGAGCACGAGGATCTGTTGGGCATGATCGACGTGACCTTGCCCGAGGAGGTCAGCGTGCTGCACGCTGCCGTCGATTCGGCAACGGGCGACGCCAAGCGCATCGGTCTGGTCTCCCCCGACTTCAACGCCGATGGCGTGAAAGGCATCGACATCTCGGTGGATGACCTGACGCTCGACACCAACTTCCTCGAAGGTGGACTGGCGGAGGTGTCGGTGACCGGTGGCCGCTTCAGCGCCTCGTTCGACCCGACGGCGTTCCCGTTCGGCGAGAAGGTGCGGGCGTTGCTCGGCAGCACAACGCCGGGTACGGCCGTAGGCGACATCAGCCAGAGTACGACGCCATACGTTCTGATGACCGTCGAGCGTGACGGTCGCTGGTACATCAGCGTCGAGTACACCGTGGCCGAGTACCTGCGCCGCGCAACACACCTCGACGAGCCGGGGCCGGTGTCTCGTACACCGGTGGGCTTCGATTCACCGCAGCAGGCGGTCGACGCGCTGTTCGCCCGGCTGAGTGCGCTCGATCTACCTGCAGCGCTCGAGACCTTCGCCCCCGGCGAAGACGCGATGGCATGGCTGGCTCAGTCGTGGGTCGACAGCGCCCAGGCAGGCATCGAGCGCGCTCGGGCCGACGGCTGGTCGGTGGCCCTCTCCGGGTTGACCTACGAGACGATCGGCGAAGGCGACCATCTCACATTGCGTCCGTTGACGTTCAAGGCCGAGGGCACCGCGCCTGCCGGCTTCAACCAGGGTTCCTCGGCAAGTGCCGACCCGGCGCTGCCGACGATTGTCTCCGCGTTCGACGGCTCGGGGTACGCACTCATTCCTCCCGGCGAGATGCCGGCAACCATCGACGGGCTGGAGTTCAGCGACATCTTCCCGGCGACCGGTGACGGCTCCTACAACTTCACCAGCGCCGACCCCGACGGCAACATCACGCAGTTGGACTTCCCCACGAAGCCGACCGGCGATCCCCTGCCCTTCACCATCGAACGCGCCGCCGGGTGCACCACCTACCGGGGCAGCGGTGCCGAGTCGCTGTTCGCGGTCAGCTCGATCGGCGAGGCCATCGACGGTGGCTACCAACTGTGCAGCGATGCCGGAGCGCTCGGTGGTCTCAGCCTGCTCGTGCTCTCCAGCGGTTTCGAGAGCCTGCCATCGATCTCGGTCGTGCAATCAGGTGGCAAGTGGTACGTGTCGCCGCTCGGCACCGTCCTGGCGTCGGCGACAACCAGCCTGCACGACGTGGTCGATGGGGCGAGCCTGTTCGATTCCCCGCTCGGGCTGTTCATCTACGGCCCGGTGAGCCGCACCCTGATGGAGCGCGTCCTCGACGGCCAATCCGTCGACCAGATCAACGAGGCGTGCCTGCCGGCGCTGACGATCGACAACGGCGTGGTCACCGGTGTGGTCGCCGATCCTGCGCCGGCCGCGGTTCGAGCCTGTGGCGACTCGCTGTACAGCGACACGAGTACGTCCACAGGGTCCGCTCCGGGGCCTGTGGTCGTCGAGGCGCCGGTCGCGGCGACCACCCCATGAGTTGATAGACCGGGGTGGTGCGCGGCGGGTCACCTTGGTATCGAGATGCAGCGGTCGTCGCCGTCGCGTTGGCGGTCGCCGCGGCATGGGTCTTGGTCAGCCATCCGCTCGAAGGACCGGTGATCCTGACCCTCAGCAGAGACCACGGTGTGCATGTCACCGATGTGCTGGCCGCCATCCCACTGGTGTGGGCCTGGCGGTCGCTGCGGCGTCGCTGAACGGTTCGGCTACCCGTAGGAGGGGCGGGGCTCGCGGCGCCAAACGCCGACGGATCGAAGTAGCGCCGAGTGCCCTGACATGCGTCGGGTCCGCAAGGCGACGGCGCTAGATCCCCTTGGCGCCGAGCACGACGCCGAAGGTACGCAGGATGATGCCGACATCGCGCGTCAGATTGATGCGCGACACGTAGTGCATGTCGTCGTCGAAGCAGTGGATCAGGTGGATGCCCGACGACCGATGGGTGACCTGCCATTCACCGGTCAGCCCCGGGCGGACCTGATGGCGAGGGTGTGACCGCAACCCGTAGTCGTCGACCTTCTCGCTGAGCTCGGGCCGTGGCCCGACCAGACTCATCTGGCCGCGGATCACGTTCCACAGCTGGGGGAGCTCGTCGAAGCTCAATCTCCGCAGCGCCCGACCGAACTGGGTCAGCCGCGGGTGGTCGGAGGTCTTGTACTCGGCGCGCTCCTCGGCCACCTCGGCATCGTCGGCAGTGGGGTGCTGCATGGTGCGGAACTTCAGCATCACGAAGTTGCGTCCGTGGCGACCGACGCGCGACTGGCGATACAACACCCCCGGGCCGAGCTTGATGCGGACCAATCCGGCGATCACCAGCAGCATCGGGAGCAACACGATGAGCGCGATGAAGCTCAGGGTGAGGTCGACACCTCGCTTGCAGAACCGTTGATACACGGTTCCGTTGTCGGCCTCCGTGGCATGCCAACCGTCGAGGAGTGACACCGATGAGCGAGCGGTGCCCGATAGGTTGTGTACGTCATACATCCGTCCCCGCCTTCCGTCCTTGGCGTGCATGGTGGTCCGGGTACGAGGGCAGCCGCAAGCGTACAATCGGCTTAAGACGATGGTCTCAGAGTGGCTGAAGCGCCGATCGATATCCTCCACGCACAGAGAGCAAACGAACCCTCCCGGAGGCGGAGATGAGGTCTCGGTTACAACGCATCCGTGCATTGAGCGCCGCGCAATGGCGTGTGGTGGTGATATCGGCCGTCCTCCTCACGCCGATCCAGGTGATGCTTAAGTCCCGGGGACTGAAAAGCACTGCGTCGTCCCTCGCAGCGAGGTCTGACAGACCTCTGGCGGTCGCCGACCGTCGCGTGGCCACCGAAATGGCGGACGCGGTGTCGCTCGTGGCGGGTCGCAAGATGGTCGGCGCGCTGTGTCTCGGCCGGTCGTTGTTGCTGTGGTACCTGCTGCGGCGGCGGGGCATGGACGCTGAGTTGGTGGTGGGTGCGAAGTCGCCGGTCGACGAGGCTTGGATGGCGCACGCCTGGGTCGAGCTCGACTCGCAGCCCGTCAACGACGTGCCCGATGTGCGCCAGCACTACGCCAGCTTCGATCTCGGGTTGCCCCGGCTGCGGCGGGGATAGCCTGCCGGGCGTGCCGGCCGCCGATCTGCAGTCCGTCGTGCTGCGCTTCGAACTGGACGATCCGCCGGCCCCCGCAACCGTCGACGCCGGGTCGTGGGCTGCGCTGCTGACATGGGCCAGGGCGCACAACCTCGTCGGCCAGTTGTGGCATGCGGCGCCGACCGTTGCGGTGCTGACCGACGCGCAGCGTCGGCAGCTCGACGCCGCGTACGAGGAAGTCGCCCTGCCGGCCCTGGCCATCGAGGCGTCGGCGCTGGAGGTGCACCGCCTTCTGGCCGAGGCGGGTATCGACTGGCGGGCATTGAAGGGCTTCGCGACATCCCACCTGCTGTACCGCGACGTTGCTCAACGCAGCTCGCGCGACATCGACATCCTCGTGCACCCTGCCGACCTGGATCACACGCTCGCCGCTCTCGCGTCGATCACCGCTGCCCCGGCCGAGGTGCAGGCCGGCCCGGTGAGGTCGGCGATGCTGAAGGAGCGCCAGATCACCGACACCCGTGGCGTGGCAATCGACATCCATCAGGCGATCGAGGGGTGCCTGGTCACCAGCAGGCTCCCGACCGAGCCGCTGTTCGCCAGCCCGCAGACGATCATCGTGCGCGACGTCGCGTTGCAAGTGTGCAGCCCGGCGGCGATGTTCGTGCACAGCGTCTTGCACTCGACCTCCGGCGGCGCGCAGCTGTCGACCTTGCCCGACCTCGCCCGACTGGCGCGCCTGGTCGACCCCGCCGATCCGATCGTCGTCGCCTTGCTCGCCGGCCGCAGCCAACGCGACCTGTTCGTGTGGTCGCTCGAGCGAGCCGCACAACTCGTGCCGATCCCCCCGACCTGGCACGCCTTCGTCACGAGCCATTCACCGACGCGCGCCCGACGATGGTTTTGGGATTCGATCCACGACAGCGAGGCGCGTCTCGGGTTGGTGAACGTCCTCAGTGGCGAGCAACGACTGCGGCGCTCGGCGGAAGTGATCTGGCCTGTCGACGAGTATCTGCGGTTCAAGCACCGCACGCGCCTCGGCAACCTCGGCTGGTTGGTTCGCCGGGCGGGCCAAATCGTTCGCGGTCGCTGACCGCGATGTGCCACTAGCCTCGCGCCGATGCAATATCGAATTCCTGACGACGTGTTGCACCGGGTGGTGCAGACCGACACGGTCATCTTGAATGCGGCAACCAATGCCTACGTCTCGCTCAACGGCTCGGCCGGACGGATCTGGGAACTGTTCGGCGCCGGCCACACTGCCGAAGAGGTGCAGGTGATGATGATCGACGAATTCGACGTGGAGCCCGGTGTCGTCGCGGCAGATGTCACCTCGACACTTCAATCCCTGCTGCAGCGAGGTCTGCTCGAGCCATCGGCCTGATGACACCCGATCATCGTTGGAGCCGAGCCGAGCTGGCGCTCGGTACCCCCCTGGGTGTGGTCCCCGAGGCACTGGTCTTGCCCCCGTGCCCGCTGTCTCCCCGGGCCGAGCTCGAGCGGATCATCGACGATCAGTTCGCCTCGGGCCGGCAGGTGTTCGTGTGCTTCTCCGGTGGGCGTGACTCCAGCGCGGTCCTCGCACTCGCCGCACATGTCGCCCGTCGCAACGGAGCCCCGTTGCCGATTCCTGTCACGCTGCGCTTCCCGGATCATCCCGAGAGCGACGAGGCGACGTGGCAGGTGATGGTGGTGCGCCACCTCGGGCTGACGGAGTGGATCGTGATCGAACGCCCCGATGCCGATCTGCTGGACCCGGCGATCACCGAGCGGTTGACGACCCGGGGCCTGTTCTACCCGTCGCAGATCGGCAGCTACCTGCCGATCGTGGCCGCAGCCTCGGGCGGGGTCGTGTTGACGGGCGAGGGCGGCGACGAGTCGTTCGGTGGATGGAAGTTCCGCGCCGCGTTGCACCCGGTGGATTGGGGGCCAGTCGGTGCAGCCAAGGCGGTTGCTGTCGCGACGCTGAGCCGCGGGCCGTCGCTGACGAAGCGGTGGTACCGGCAGCGCGGCGGGCCGCACCCGTGGCTCACCGAGGCCGGTCGCCGCGCTGTGCAGTCCGCGCTCGACGATCCGGCCGAGACCGAGCCGGTGAGCTGGCGCCGGTACCTCGCGTGGGTGTTCGCCCGTCGCGCCTGGCATGTCGCCCAGCACACGCTGGATCTTGTCGGTCAGGGCTCGGACTGCAGCGTCGTGCACCCGTTGGCCGAACCGACGCTGCTCAGCGCGCTCGCCGAGACCTGGCCGCGCCGTGGCCCGCCAGACCGCACCGATGTGATGGTCGCGGTCGTCGGCGACCTGTTGCCGGAATCGATTGTGGAACGCGACGACAAGGCGGTGCTGGCCTCGGTCTTCATCGGGGAACGCAGCAGGGCGTTCATCGACGAGTGGGATGGTTCTGGTGTCGATGCGGAGTGGGTCGACGCCCAGGCCCTGCGCCAGGTGTGGCTTCGGCGCTACCCGTACGCAGGGAGTTTCAACCTCTTGCACCAGGCCTGGCTGGCCAGGGCTTAGGCCCAAACACCTATTGCACGAGCCGAGGGCCGGTCGTACACTCCCT
>JANMNE010000076.1:0-8990 GCA_031373785.1 Ilumatobacteraceae bacterium | reverse complement strand
GTGATCACCGATGTAGCGATCCAGCCGGGGGCACTGATCGAGGATGGCTCAGCGCTGGCGAGTGTCGACGGGATCGCTCGGCTCGCGCAGCTCACGGGACAACCCATGTATCGAGAGATCTCCAGTGGCAGCAGTGGGCCGGACGTGGATTGGCTTGACGCGTTGCTCGTACGAAAAGGCGCAGCACCGTCATCGACTCTCGACACTGAACACCGTTTCACGTCGGCGACGACGCGGGCGGTGAAGAACCTTCAGACGCAGATCGGCGCTTCGTCTGACGGGATTTTCCGACCGGAGTACACCGTCTGGGTTGGCTCAACGAGTTCAGGCGGGGCGGCGTCAAGGCCTGTCGGGCAGGTGGCGGCGAGTGTCGGTGGTGCGGCAGCGCCAGGTTCGGAGATCTTTCGTACTGCGTCTCATCTCCAGCGAGCAACTCTCGAGCTCAGCGCGCCTGCGTCTCGTCAGGTGTTGGTGCGCGACGTCCCTCTGTCGTTGAGCGTCGGGGCGGACAGCGTTGATCTCAGCGGTCTTGTGCCAACTGCCGAGGATTTGGCGAGTCTCGAATCGTTGTTCGATGCGGCCACGACGACGGTCGACGCGGTGACGGTTCGCCGGCGAGAGCCGTTCCATCCCGGAGTGCTTCCATCGTCGGCGATCGTACCTCTGCCGACTGGCCAAGGATGCGTGATCGTCGTGCCGTCCGTCGACCAGTACAAGCCACGCCGCTTCGATCCGGTCGCTGTGGACTCGCAGGAACCCGGTGTCAGCTACGTGCCGGCCGATCTGATCGGTCTCACGGTCGTCACCAACGTGACCCAATCCTTGGCCAAGTCGTGCGCGTCAGGCTGACAGGTGTCGCCAAGCGGTTTGGTGAACGCCAGCTGTTCGAGAACCTCGATGTCGAGGTGGCGGCCGGCGAGATGGTCGCCCTGACGGGCCCCTCGGGCAGCGGCAAGACCACCCTGTTGACGATCATGTCCGCGCTCCTCGAACCCGACAGCGGCAAAGTCGAACTCGTCAACGGCGACCCCGATCGCCCCCGTCCTATGCGCGCCCATCTCGCGTCGTGGATCCCGCAAGGCAACAACATGCTCGGCGCCAGAACAGTGCTCGACAACGCCATGATCGGCGCTCTGGCGGCAGGAGGCGACCGCTCCCACGCCCAGGAACTCGCCGAACACGCGCTGGGACGGATGGGGATCGACGAACGGCGCGATGATCACGCCGCGGTGCTCTCCGGTGGCGAACAGCAACGCCTCGCCATCGCCCGGGCCCTGTGCTCTGGCCGGCCCTTTCTGTTCGCCGACGAACCGACCGGGAGTCTCGACCGGACTAACACCGAGATGGTGGTTGCTGCGCTCCGACGCGCCGCAGACGAGGGCATCGCGGTGATCATTGCCACACACAATCTGGCGATCGCGCCTCACTGCGATCGAGTCTTCGTCATCGACGGCGACCTCCAGGAGCTCACGTGAGCGACCGCTCGTGGCGATTGTCGACGCTGTGCGTCGAAGCAGTGCGCAACGTCTTCGGTCGCGGCTCGAGACTGAGAGTCGTCGCACTGCTGTTCGTCGCCGTGGGATCCGCCCTCTCGCTGCTGTCATTGAACGAGTGGCGACAGCTCGACAACGATGTCACCGCGCTGCAACGCCAAGGCTGGACCACGTACCTGATCGGCGTCGACGGCGAGAACAACAATGCGATCTCCGCACCATCCTGCTCCCGCCTCGCAACGGCCAATGGCGTGATCAGCGTCGCCGCCATCGGACAGCGGACGCTGCAACAATTCACACAACTCGGACCACGGACGATACCGATCGTTGTCGTCGGGCTCTCGGCGGAACAGCACGACCTGCGCGACACCGCTGCGACGACCGACGGAATACCCGTCATGGCCGGACACGACCTGGCCAAATCGCTCGAACAGGTCCGAACGCTCACCGCCACACGCGGCACCACCTACCAAATCACCCAACTCATCCCCAAAGACCTCGCCCTCGCCAACCTTGACGGAAGCATCGTCATACCCCAACCCCTCGATCGCATGGCCGGAAACGTTCACAATTGCCTGGTCACAGTGACCCCCTCGAGCGATGACGCCATCGGCCTACGTCTCGCCTCGTCGATCTCGGCGACCACCCTCCAGGTCTCGACACGGCGCGTCCTCACCTCCGTCGGCACACACCCCTACGAACGGTTCCTGCGCCGCCCCGGCCTAACCATCTACCCCGCCATCGGCACCCTCCTCGCTCTCGTCATCGCCCTCACCTATCGATCACGCGCCAGCGAACTCGGGATCTACCGCATCGCCGGCACATCCCGCCTCGCGCTCTTCGTGCTTCTCGCCCTCGAAAACGGACTGCTCCTCGGATGCTGGGCCCTCTCTGCAGCCACCTCGTCCCTAGCAATCGAACACCTCACCAGCTTCCCCACCACAGCCACCTGGGAACGCCAACTCATCGCACTCGGCATCTGCAGCGCACTCTCCGCCGTCCTCGCCACGATCGCCGCAAACCGAGACGTCACCACAATGCTCAAGGACCGTTAACACCTCGATACACCGACGAGACTGACAGCGAATTCCAGTCGTGGCGGGGTGGTGGAGGCTCGGTGCACACTCCCGGATGGTCTCGACTACACCTGCGCATCTTGACACCGCCCGTCCGGTCCAGCACGCATAGCGCTTGACACTCAGGTGTTCGCGGGGCGCACTTTCCGTCGACACATCGCCTCGATCACCCGTGTATCTGCCGCTATACGTGCCGCCAGGGTGACGGACGCGGCGTAGCGCGCTACGGCGGGCCTTCGGCGCACCGTGCAGCCGGTTAACCTCGTCGGTCACACGGACATCCGATCCGGCGGTTGTCCTCTGTCACTTCCAAAAGTGCCCTCAACCCAACGCGTTGTATCAGACGGGTATCAAACAAGTGGCCGAACTCGTCGGCTGCGCCCACCCCTGACCGACCCCAGGGAGTCCCCTGTCACCCCGAAAAGGGCGCAGGCCAAATGGCGTATCGGGAATGTATCAATCCGCTGAGCACCGGCCGGTCCGCCGCCGTCCACCCCGTGTTGCAAGGTCCGGCAGCACCGCAGGTCACATGCACTGTGCAACACACAACAACACAGGGAAACACCAACAAATACCCCCTGAGCAGGCTCTTTTCAGATTTGGGAGCAGGGGGTCGGGAGTTCGAGTCTCCCCATCCCGACGCACGTGCTTGTGGAAGGCTGACTCGATGGCGCCTGACCACTCCGCCACCGACCAGCCGATGGTCGATCTGGCCATCGTCGGCGCCACAGCACTGGTCGGCACGCCCGCAATCGGGGTCGACGGGCCTGCGAAGTTCGCAGCGTCGACCACGATCGAGGTCACCGACGGTGCGATCACGTGGATCGGGCCATCGTCGGCAGTGCGGCCACCTGCCCGCGAGGTGATCGACGCCAGCGGCTTGGTGGCAATGCCAGGGATGATCAACACCCATTGCCACGCCGCGATGACGTTCCTGCGCGGCGTGGCCGAGGACGTGCCGATCGCCAACTGGTTCAACGACTACATCTGGCCGATGGAGGTCAACGTCGGCGGGCGCGACGTGTACGTAGGGACCATGGTCGCCGCCGCAGAGATGATCGAGGCCGGGGTCACGTCGTTTGCCGACCACTACTTCTTCATGGACGAAGCCGCCAAGGCCGTCGAGGAGAGCGGGCTGCGCGCCAACCTCTGCTCCGCGTTCTTCAGCTCACAGGGCGACGAAGGGCTTGCACAGTCGGTCGCGTTCGCCGAGACATGGCATGGTCGCGCGGGCGGGCGGATCACGACCTCCATCGGCCCACACGCTCCGTACACGGTCACCGATGACCACTTGACGGGCGCGGCCGATGCCGCTCGCCAGCTGGGTGTGCGGGTTCACACACACGCTGCGGAAGACATGCACCAGACGCAACTCAGCGTCGAGGGTCGCGGCATCACACCGATTCAGGTGCTCGCCGAGACCGGGGTACTCGACGCCGGTGTGATCATCGCCCACGGCAACGGCATCGTCGATGCCGACATCGCGCTGTTGGCCGCGCACCGTGATCGTGTTGGGGTCACCCACGGCCCGAAGGGCTACCTGAAGTATGCGCTCGGGCCGCTGACACCGATCCGCAGCCTGCTCGCTGCCAGGGTGCCCATCGGCTACTGCACCGATGGGGCTGCGTCGAACTCCACGCTCGATGTGTTCGAGAACATGCGCATCACCGCGATCACGCAGAAGCACGCCGCGGACGACGCCACCTGGTTCCGCAGCGGGACCGCGTTGCAGCTCGCCGGGCCTGGTGCTGCGGCGGTGATGGGCCAACCGGGCATGATCGGCGAGCTGCGCGTTGGTGCTTGGGCCGACGTGATCCTGGTCGACGTGTCGGGTTTCCACTGCCAGCCGCTGCACGACCTCGCAGCGACCCTCGTCTACTGCGTGCAAGCCTCCGACGTGCGCACCACGATCGTCGACGGCACGGTGCTGATGCGAGATCGTCACCTGACGACGATCGACCGCGACGCGTTGTTGACCGAGTTCCGCCAGCGAGCGTCGGCCCTCACCGATCGGTCGCACGGACGAACCATCCAGGGGTACACGACCTGAACCCCGCGGGAATCGTTGCGGAGATACGCGGTACTGTCGATCGTCGTGCTCATCACAGACCGGTCGCCGGTGTGGTCGCGTCGCCTCTCCAACAGCTCCGTATGGAAGGCGCGCCGGATTGCTGCCCTGAGCATCGCGGCGCTGATGCTGCCCGCAGTCCTGTTGGTGGGCGAAGCTGCTTCGGCATTGGTCAACGGGCGGATCCCGGCCGGCGGTGTGCTGCGGATCACTGTTCCGGAGGCCGTCGGCGGTAAGACCGTGGTCGGCCAACTCACCGTCGACCGAGCAGTCGGCTCTGGGTACGTCACCGCGTACGGGTGCGACGACGGGATACCGACCGACACCACCGGTGGGGTCAGCCGGTCGGACCTCAACTTCAACGGAAGTGTGTCGCCGATCGCGTCGAACCGCTTGATCGTCCAAGCCGACAACAACGGCGATGTCTGCTTCTACACGTTGAGCGCGACAGCGATGATCGTCGACATCAACGCGGTGACGTTCGATACCGGCGTCAACTCGTTCCCGAATCGCCGCACCGACACCCGCACCCAATCCGAGCCAGTCGTTGCCGGAGGTGGAGTGGTGCGGGTCTCGGTTCCCGAAGCGGTGGGCGGCAAGACCGTGGTCGGCCAACTCACCGTCGACCGGGCCGCGGGAGCCGGGTTCGTGACGGCCTACGGATGCGCCGACGGCATACCCACCGACACCGACGGCGCCATCAGCCGATCCGACCTCAACTACGACGGAGCAATCTCACCCGTCTCCTCCGACCGGTTGATCGTCAAAGCCGACAGCAACGGCGACATCTGCCTCTACACCCTCCGACCCGCCGCATTGATCGTGGACATCAACGGCGTCTCCGACGTCGGCATCGCCTCGTTCCCCAACCATCGCACCGATACACGTACCCAAGCCGACCCGGTCCTCGGCGACGGGGACGTGCAGCGGGTCTCGGTTCCCGAGGCCGTCGGCGGCAAGACCGTCATCGGGCAACTCACCGTCGACCGAGCCACCGCAGCGGGCTTCGTCACTGCCTACGGATGCGCCGACGGCATACCCACCGACACCGACGGCACGATCAGCCGATCCGACCTCAACTACGACGGATCAATCTCACCCGTCTCGTCGAACCGGTTGATCGTCAAAGCCGACTCCAACGGCGACATCTGCCTCTACACCCTTCGACCCGCTGCGCTGATCGTCGACATCAACGGCGTCTCCGACGTCGGGATCAACTCGTTCCCCAACCAGCGCACCGACACGCGCACCCAGGTGCTGCCGCCTGGCTCGATCACATCGGTCAATGTGCCGGTGTGGCCTCCGTACGCAGCGCTCGCACCGCTCGACGGGGTTGCCGCACTGACCGGTTCACCCGCGGATGCAACCGTCACCGGTCGACCGATCCTGGCCGTCAAGATCGACAACTACGGGCCGGCGCGTCCGCAATATGCACTCGAGCAGGCCGATGCAATCATCGAGGAGAACGTCGAAGGAATCACCCGTTTCGTTGCCCTCTTCCACACGAACCTGCCCGATGTGGTCGGGCCCGTTCGGTCGGCACGCATCGGCGACCTCGATCTGTTATCGGCGATGAATCGGCCGGTCTTTGCGTACTCCGGCGCCAATCCGGGCGTGACCGATTGGATCAGTTCGGCGGCGCGGTCCGAGGTCCTCGTCAACTACACGGCGCTGCACAACCCGTGCTACTTCCGCACCGCCGACCGACCGGGTCCGCACAACCTGTTGCTCGACCCGACCTGCGCGGTCAACAGGTCCCCCACTGCTGGTCCGGCCCGGCCGCTGTGGCACATCGACTCGGCATGGGTCGCGCCGACCAACAGCGCCGTGGTCGCCGACACGCCGTTCACCGTGGCGATGGATGGCGTTGTCGTCAATTGGGCTTGGGACAGCGCAATTGGGACGTACGTGCGATCCCAGGATGGCCAGCCTCACCTCACCGAGTCGGGTGTGCAGATCTCGGCGCGCAATGTCGTCGAGATCACGACGACATACGTGCCGTCGCCCGTCGACGCCCGGTCACCAACGCCCATCACCATTGGCGCCGGCGCGGCAGTCGTGCACCGCAATGGAAAGGCGATCTCGGCGACCTGGTCGCGAGCCACGCCATATGACCCATTCGAGTTCGTCGACACGGCGACCGGTCAG
Source organism: Ilumatobacteraceae bacterium (assembly GCA_031373785.1). GTDB lineage: Bacteria > Actinomycetota > Acidimicrobiia > Acidimicrobiales > Ilumatobacteraceae > JAENVT01. The sequence continues at coordinate 2,205 of JANMNE010000076.1, read as the reverse complement.
CCTGTACCGCTCAACACCGGCACCACCTTCATCGAGCTGGTTCGCGCCGGCTGATCAGCACCTGTCGACCACCGGTCGAGGGCAGCACAGCGGCGCGGTAGTCTGCAGACTCAGGCGTCGTTGTAAGACGCTCCGTCGAATTGCCGGGGATGACACCATGAGCCGTTCGTTCGTGTTTAGTCAATGGGCCACGGTCGACCCTCCAGATCGTTGGCAGTTCGCCGCCGGGTGTTTCACCGGCCAGACGAGGAATGACCTGTTCGGGTACGCCTCGACCAACGGGACGCTCTGGGTGGGTGAGAACACGGGAAGCGATTTCGCCTTCCAACAATGGGCCCGGGTGGACCCCGCCGATGGCTGGCAGTTCACGGTCGGCGACTTCACCGGAAGTGGACGCGCCGACATCGTGGGCTACCACCCCAGCAACGGCTCCATATGGCTCGGTGAGAACCTCGATACGTTTTTCGCCGTGAGCGAGCGGGGCTCGGTCGACCCAGTGGATGGTTGGCAGTTCGCCGCCGGATACTTCACAGGTCACAGCAAGAGCGACTTGTTCGCCTACCACCCGAGCAACGGATCCCTGTGGGTCGGCGAGAACACCGGCAACGGCTTCGAGTTTCAACAGTGGGGCAACATCGACCCGGTCGCGGGATGGCAGTTTGTTGCCGACGACTTCTCCGGAAACGGGCGAACCGACATCATGGGATACAACTCGACCAGCGGCTCGGTGCAGGTCGGCGAGAACCTCGGCACTACCTTCGACCTGCACGAGTGGGCTGTCGTCACCCCGCCCGATCTTTGGCAGTTCGTTGCGGGCCACTTCACCGGCCGGGCGAAGAGCGACCTGTTCGGCTACCACCCGAGCAGCGGGTCGATGTGGGTGGGCGAGAACAGCGGGACCAGCTTCTCGTTCGAACAATGCGGAAACGTCGCCCCAGTCGACGGATGGCAGTTCCTGGCCGGAGTCTTCAACGGCGATCTGTGGACGGATGTGGGACGGTACCGACCGAGCAGCGGCAATGTGTCGGTGGGCGAATCCACCGTGCGCCCCATCGAAGGATATTGCTGGCCACTGTCGGCCTCGCCGGGCGAGACGGTCCAGTTCATGGTCTCCGGTGACGGCCCGACGCACGCGGTGATCCAGCGCTGCACGTCGACGTCGAGGGCCGTTGACACCGTCGATGTCATGTCGCTGGACTTCAATTCCGGCCCGCAGCTCGTACCGTCGGATGCGGTGCGATCCGGTTGCCAGTGGAATGAGACCTTCTCGCTCACCATCCCCGCTTGGTGGGGCTCAGGTCTGTACGCCGCGTCGTGTGCGGATGCAAGCGGAACGTCATTCGACATCACCTTCGTCGTCAAACCTGCACCAGCAGATCGTTCGAACATCGCTCTACTCGCAAACGTCAACACCTGGCTCGCCTACAACGGCTGGGGAGGAGAATCGAAGTACTCCGGACGCGCGACGACGAGCTTCTTGCGTCCGCTTCCCGGGGCGTCGCCGGCGGCCGACGATCATTTGACCCGCGGCGAACTGTGGGTCCTCGGCTGGCTCTCCAGCGAGGGATTCCCCCCGGATGTGTACAGCGACATCGACTTCCACAACGCAGGGTGCGATGCATCGCAGTACCGGTGCCTCGTGCTGAGCACACACCCCGAGTACTGGTCTCGGCAGATGTACAGCAATCTCGCCGCATATCTCGACAGCGGTGGAAGCCTGCTGTATCTGGGCGGCAACGGCATCTACGAGAACGGCGAATACGTCCCGGATCAGACCGCGATGATCTTTCGACAAGGGCTCGAGGGCGGACCACGGGTCACCTCACTGTTTCGAGTGCTCACTCCCGACATGCCCGAACGCTCACTTCTCGGCGTTGCGACCGAGCGCTGCGGTGTGCAGGGATGTGCATACAAGATCGAGGCCGCTGATCACCCGCTCTTCGCCGGGGTCACCGTCGCCGATGCCGTCACGGGAGCCCAACGCCAGGTGATCGACGGCGACCTGTTCGGTGAGAGCGGGCTCAACGATGGCTACGGCAACGGCAAAGCCAGCGCGTGGGAAGTTGATACTCGCGCTGGAGTCGGTGCGACCTCCGTGCCAACCTTCTGCGCAACCGAGGACAGTCCGATTCGAGCGGCGTCGTTGCCGGACGGACTGGTCGTGGGGGCCGCCGGGGGGCCACAGCGGCCTGGGCCGGGGGGGCG
>JANMNE010000382.1:0-5626 GCA_031373785.1 Ilumatobacteraceae bacterium | reverse complement strand
AATACGCAAACACACAAAGAAGTTGAGAACAATTGCCATGAATGACTCTATCGGTCTCTACCTGAATGACATCGGAAAAGTGTCGCTGCTGAACGCTGAAGAAGAGCGTCAGCTGTCTCGCGTCATCGAAGCCGGCCGCGATGCTGCCGACCGTCTCGCCAAAGGCGAGAAGGGTGCCGCCCTCAAGGCGGCCGTTGCTGCCGCTGCCGACGCCAAGGATCGCTTCATCCGATCCAACCTTCGCCTCGTCGTCTCCATCGCTCGCCGCTACCCCCTCCCGCAAGGGATGGACCTGCTCGACCTCATCCAAGAGGGCAACCTCGGGCTCGAGCACGCCGTCGACAAGTTCGACTGGCGCAGGGGCTTCAAGTTCTCCACCTATGCAACCTTCTGGATCCGCCAGGCCATCGGCCGGGCCCTCGATCAGAAGGCCAGCCTCATCCGCATCCCGGGCGACCGTTCGGCCAGCCTCCGCGCTGCGCTGCGCCAGGCCTCGGGCGACGGCGAGACGTTGGACCTCGGCAATGCCGAGTTGCACCGGCTCACCACCCCCGTCTCGCTCGACAAGACCATCGGCGACGATGGCGATGCCACCCTCGGCGACTTGATGGCCAACGGCGACGGCACCCCTGAGGATGCCGTGATGGCCATGGTCGATAGCGAGCTGCTCGACGAACTGCTCGGCACGCTCGACAAGCGTGCCCGCTACGCCATCGAGGCCCGGTTCGGGTTGCTCGACGGCGAGCGCAAGAGCTTCCGCGAAGTCGGCGAGAACCTCGGCGTCACTGCCGAAGCCGCTCGTCGTCTCGTCAGCCGGGCAGTCGCCGGGTTGCGCGAAGACGCGGTGCGCATCCTCGCAGCCTGAGATTTCCAAGACCCTGCCCTGAGGCCAGGCACGGATGATCCGGTCCAACCGGAGATTCCGTGCCTGGCCTTTCGCTTGCTAATCACGGCGGAGATTGCGCGCGGCGCAATTAGTATTGCCACGTGGCAAAGGCGTGGACACCTTCGTCTTGGCAGACGTTTCCTGCCGAGCAGCAACCGGCGTGGCCCGATCAGGGCGACCTCGATCGGGCACTGAAGCAGATCGCCTCCTATCCCCCGCTCGTGTTCGCCGGTGAGGCACGGTCGTTGCAGACCACGTTGGGGCACGTCGCCGCCGGCAATGCCTTCTTACTCCAAGCAGGCGATTGCGCCGAGAGCTTCGAGGAGTTCTCGGCCGTCAACATTCGCGAGAAGTTGCGCGTCATCTTGCAGATGGCCGTCGTCTTGACCTATTCACTGGGCGTTCCGGTGGTCAAGGTCGGGCGAATCGCCGGGCAGTTCGCCAAGCCTCGGTCCGCAGCCTTCGAACGGGTGGGCGAGATCGACCTGCCGACGTTCCGTGGGCACATCGTCAACGATCCCAACCCCACCGAGGCAGCGCGGGTGCCGTCGGCCGACCGGTTGGTGCAGGCCTATCACCAGTCGGCGTCGACCTTGAACCTGCTGCGCGCGTTCACCAAGGGCGGGTTCGCCGACCTCGGTCGGGTGCATGCCTGGACGCAAGAGTTCGTGGCATCGAGCCCGGAGGGCCGCGCCTACGACCAGATCGCCGCCGAGATCGATCGGGCGCTGCGGTTCATGCGCGCCTGCGGCGTCGACACGGAGAACAACCACAACCTGCACGAGGTCGACTTCTACACCAGCCACGAGGCGCTGCTGCTGGGGTACGAGGAAGCGTTGACCCGCCAGGACTCGCTGAGCGGCGGATGGTACGACTGCTCGGCGCACATGCTGTGGATCGGTGAGCGCACCCGTCAACTCGACGGCGCCCACATCGAGTTCCTCCGCGGCGTGGGCAACCCCGTCGGTTGCAAGATCGGCCCGGGCACCACAGCCGACTTCGTGCTGGAACTGTGCGACAAGCTCAACCCGGCGCGCATCCCCGGGCGTCTCACGTTGATCAGCCGCATGGGAGCCAACCAGATCGAAGATGGCTTGCGGCCGCTGCTGCGGGCAGCGCGCGAAGCCGGGCACCCGGTCGTGTGGGCATGCGACCCGATGCACGCCAACACGTTCACTTCGGTGTCGGGCCGCAAGACACGCGACTTCGACCACATCGTCGCCGAGATCAAGGGCTTCGTGCAGGCGCACCACGCCGAGGGCACGTGGCCCGGCGGGATTCACGTGGAGCTCACCGGCGACAACGTGACCGAGTGCGTCGGTGGCGCCGACAAGATCCTCGACAGCCAGCTCGACGATCGATACCAGACGGTGTGCGACCCGCGGCTGAATGCCCGGCAGAGTCTCGATCTGGCCTTCCAGGTCGCCGAGATGCTGCGCTCCACCGGCCTCGCCTGACCCGCAGTGCAGGCACTCAGGCTGATCCACGACTGGCCGGTCGGGATCGCCGCCGCGGCGGCGATCCACCCCGACGGCTCGATCGACACCGAGGGCGACCAGCAGCACATCTTCCGGATCGCGTCGGTCGCCAAGACGATCACGACCTGGGCGTGCCTCGTTGCCGTCGAGGAGGGAATCGTCGCGCTCGATCTCGCCGTCGGTCAAGCGGGTTGCACACTGCGCCACCTGCTGTGCCATGCGGGCGGGTACGGCTTCGACGGCACGGAGCCGATCGCCCGCCCGGAGCGTAACCGGATCTATTCGAACACCGGGATCGAGATGGCCGCAGCAACAGTCGCCGACGCTGCCGGGATCAGCTTCGACAGCTACCTCGACGAGGCGGTGCTGCATCCGCTCGGGATGACCTCGACCACGTTGAACGGTTCGCCCGCGCACCGGATGTGGAGCAACGCGGCCGACCTCACTCGCTTTGCGATCGAGGCCTGCACACCGACGCTCATCTCCGCCGCCACCGCAACGGACGCGGTGACGCCACAGTTCCCCGATCTGAACGGGGTCATCCCTGGGGTAGGACGGTTCGCACCATGCCCCTGGGGACTCGGCTTCGAAGTTCGCGGCGTCAAGCAACCGCACTGGACCGGCACAACGAACTCGCCGACGACGTTTGGACACTTCGGTGGGGCCGGTACCTTCATGTGGGTGGATCCTGCCGTGGGGGTGGCCTGCCTCGCCCTAACTGATCGAGCGTTCGATGAATGGGCCGACGAGGCCTTGCGCATGTGGCCCACCTTCAGCGACGCCGTACTGGCCGAGGCAACGGCATGATGTACCGGCCAGGTGATCGAGTTCGGTTCGAAACGACCGGAGACGACGGCTGGCCATTGATCCGGTACGGCTTCGTGGGCGGCGTCGCCGGCAACGGAGGCCCCGTGGTGGTGATGCTCGACGGCGAGCTCAGCGGCGATGTCGTCAACCGCGCCGAGCTGCAACCGGTCACCATCACCAGTGTCGAGTTGTGCCTGCGCGGCGCCGACCTGATCGACGACCCGGAACTGCGCCGCGGTCTGGTGGCGCTCTGGCATGCAGAAGCCGACTCGGCCGGGCTCGACGTCGACGAGTTGCACCCCATCGGCGACGGCCAACGCGAATCCGACGCGTGTTGGGCGCTGGCCGAACTGCTGACCGCCGACCAGCACTACATCGTGAGGGCGATCCAACTGCCCAACGAACCCGAGATCATCCGGGTCCGCGCCGAGAGCCGCTAGGCCTCCGCTTCAGTTCAGCTCAGCCGCTCGACGATCATGGCCATGCCCTGGCCGCCGCCGACACACATCGACTCCAAGCCGAAGGTCTTGTCTTCGTACTGCAAGCCGTTGATCAGGGTGGTCATGATCCTGGCGCCGGTCATGCCGAACGGGTGACCGAGGGCGATGGCGCCGCCGTGCACGTTGAGCTTCTCCATCGGAATGCCGAGGTGCGTGGCCGACGGGATGACCTGCGCTGCGAAGGCCTCGTTGATCTCGACCAGATCGATCTGGTCCATCGTCATGCCGGCCCGTGCGAGCGCCTGGCGACAGGCCTCGATGGGGCCGAGGCCCATGATCTCGGGGTTCAAGCCAGAGACGCCGGATGCAACGATTCGCGCCAACGGTGTGAGGCCCAACTGCTTGGCCTTGGCGTCGCTCATCACCATCACGGCTGCTGCACCGTCGTTGAGGGGGCAGGCGTTGCCGGCGGTGATCGTGCCATCGGGCCGGAAGACCGGCTTCAGCTGGCTGACGGTCTCGTAGTTGGTGCCCGGGCGCGGGCCGTCGTCCTTGCTGACGACGGTGCCGTCTTCGAGCACCAGCGGCGTGATCTCGTTGTCGAAGAAGCCGTTCTCGGCGTGCTCGCACGCCAGGTTCTGCGAACGCACACCGAAGCGATCCATCTCCTCGCGGGTCACGCCTTCGACCTCGACCACGTTCTCCGCTGTCTGGCCCATGGCGATGTACATGTCGGGCAGCCCCGACGGGGGCGTCCAGTTGCCCTGGCCGCCCTGGGCGCGCGACTTGGTGCGCTCGCCCGACGGCTTGAAGATCGCGTTCGGTGCGATATCGCTGGCACCCGACGCGTACCGGCTGACGGTCTCGACGCCGGCGGCGATGAAGCAGTCGCCCTCGCCGGCCTTGATCGCATGGAAGGCCATGCGGATCGTCTGCAGGCTCGACGAGCAGTAGCGGTTGACCGTGACGCCGGGAACGCCGTCGAGGCCCGCAAGCACGGCCACGACGCGAGCGATGTTGAAGCCACCCTCGCCTGCCGGCTGGCCGATGCCCATCATCAGGTCGTCGATGTCGGAGCCCTGCACCTGCGGCACCTTCTTCATCAGCGCCTCGATGATCTGGGTCGACATGTCGTCGGGGCGCAGCGTGGTGAGCGAACCCTTGTTGGCCCGGCCGATGGGGCTGCGGGCGGTGGCGACGATGACTGCTTCAGGCATGGTGATTCCCCTCGATGAGTCTTGTTACCGGATGGTAGCTAACGAGTATCGACGACGCGAAACGTCTCTGCCGACGCCCCGTCGGGTAGTCCGAACTGCTTGGCCGTGTTGGCCATCCACTCCCGCACCATCGTTGCCGTTCGCTGCGGATCCGGATGTTGGCTGACGTGGCACATGAGCGCGGCGATCTTGCGGTCGACGGCCGCGGTGACCTCGATCGGATGCGTGCCACTGGCACCGCCCATGACCCACACCTCGTCGACGGCCCATGGCTCGAGGTCTTCTTCGAACAGCTCCGGGAAGGCGAAGGGATTGCGGGCATCGGGGTACACGGCGCACAGCGCCGCCTCGCCCGCCGCGAGATGGTCCGGGTGGCTGGCGTAGATGCGATCGAGGTTGCGCTCGGGCGATTGGGTGATGACGACACGCGGTCGCACGCGACGGATGACTGCGCTGATGTCGGCGCGCAGCTGCAGCGTGGCCTGCACCCGCCCATCGCCGTGACCGAGGAAGAACAGATCGGTGACGCCGACCTGCGCGGCAGCGTCGGTCTGTTCTTTGCGTCGTAGCATGGCCATGTCGTGTCGTGGGATCGACCGGTCGCTGCCACCCGCGTCGCCATCGGTGACCAGGCAGTACGTCACGTGCACACCGGCGTCGGTCAGCGTTGCCACCGTTCCTGCAGCACCGAAATCGACGTCGTCGGGATGGGCGGTGACGACCAGGGCTCGCTCGATCTCGGGGAAGGTCAACACGCCTACGAGCCTACGTGGAAGGTGCCACATCGGTACGCTCGCC
>JANMNE010000380.1:0-3398 GCA_031373785.1 Ilumatobacteraceae bacterium | reverse complement strand
CACGCCATCGACGGCGCCGATGCCGGCGTTGCCGCCACCCTGGCCGAGTCCTTGGACGGTCACACGTGAAGCAGCGCTACATCCGACGGGGAGCCTGCGCTACGATTGTCGGCATGCCAGGCAACGTCCGGACCGCTGAGGAGCTCGAACAGATGAGCCCCGCCGAGCAGGACGCTGCCTTTGAGGCGAGCCTCGTCACGGATCTCGACGACGTACCCCGTGAGTTTGTAGAGCGGGTCAGGTCAAGGGTCGAGGATCGAATTGCCAGAATCGACACGCCCCACACGAAATGAGCGATGAGCGCCTCATTGTTCGCGCAACGCTGGATTTCTTCGAGGATCTCGACCGTCAGCTGCCATCCGAGCGCGGTCCGAACGGCGAGCCCTCGACAAACGATTTCCAGGTGTTTGAGCTGCTGCGCATCGTGGAACGCTTCGCCGTCGGGTTTGACGAGCTCCCCAGGCCGATACCTGGCCGGCCCGACTATCGGATTCTCATCGCCGCAGGAATACTCGTGCCAAGACTCGCCGTTGTCGGCCAGCTGGCATCCGACGGTGCGGTCGAACTCGTACAGCTCGACATTGACCTCGAGTCGGGGTGGTAGCAGTATCGAGCTTCGGCTATTGCAGTAGGAGGTCTCTGCGGAACATGGATCTGTCGATCGTCGCCGCCTATCGGGGTCGGTGGGTGGGCGTTGACTCATCTGGTCACGTTGTCGCTGACGCCGACGAAGTGGACGAGTTGCTCGACGCACTGGATGCGGCGCGGATCGTTGGCGCCACGGTGTGGCGTGTTCCAGCGCTGGATGAACTTCTCTTCGTGGGCCTTCGATGACAAGGATGAGGGTGCCCCCGGCCCGACCCGCCGAAGTGCATCTGGACTGACCCCTATGGCACCGTCGCGTGAACGAGGCATCACCGTTCGACGCTGACCAGCTTGCCGAACACGGCGCGGGTCCAGCCGTTGATGCGACCGTGCCGGCTGAGGTCGTCGAGTACAACCCTGACTCGGGCTCGCTGATCTTGCGGCTACTCGGTGAATTGGTCGACGAGCGTGTCGGATAGATCTTCCGAGCGGTCTATGCGCGTTCGTGGCCTTGCAGGAGGTTCGCGGGAAGTCTGAGCGTTCGCGGCGACCGGGAGTACCTCCCATCAGCCCGAGCTGTGCTCGAAGCCAGTCGAGGAATCAGGGACCGAACTCGCCTTGGAGCCTTCGCGCCCAACTCGCGCTTTTCGACTCCCTCCTTCCGCCACCGAAGTTCTTCGCAAGGTTGCGCGAGAGTTGGAGCGTGAAGATCTATACGCGGAAGGGCGACGACGGTTCGACCGGACTGCTGTTCGGTGGCCGAGTTGCCAAGGACGATCCAGCGCCGATGGCTTACGGCGACGTGGACGAAGCTCAGGCCTTCATCGGATTGGCCCGAGCTGAGTGCAAACGAGGCAGTGAACTTGACCAGCTGCTGATCAGGCTAGAACGCGACCTTTGGGTGCTAATGAGCGAACTGGCAACAGCACCAGAGAACCGCGCCAAGCTGGTCGGTGAACGAACGCTTGTGACCCAAGCGATGGTCGACGCAGTTGAGACCATGATCGACGCGACGACGGAACGGTTCGCGCTGCCGTCTGAGTTCGTGGTACCAGGACAGAACCGTGTGGCAGCCCTCTTGGACGTTTCTCGTACCGTTGTCCGGCGCGCCGAGCGGCAGTCGATCAGCTCTTCTGCTGACGGTTCCCAGATCGTTCCCTACCTGAATCGACTATCGGATCTTCTGTGGGCGTTGGCGCGTTGGCAGGAAGGCACATCGCTGCCGACTAGAGCCACGACCGACAACGCAGGCCCTGCCTGACGAGGCACTCGGTCAGCGGTGATGTTCCGACTGCCAGGGTGATCGCTACCGGGGTCGCTCGCAGCTTGAAAGGATTGGAAAAGCTCAGCGCTCGACGCTGACCAGCTTGCCGAACACGGCGCGGGTCCAGCCGTTGATGCGACCGTGCTCATTTCCAATCTGTACTCGGCCGTCGGGGCCAACGGCTTTCACGAAGTGAAGGCATTCGGCTCCCTGTGCCCTACGGGGTGGCCTGTTGGGCTGCCGCAGCACCGGTGTGCTGTTCAGCGCCCGGCGCGCCACGCCCCGGTGTGGGGTCGAACAAGATCCAGCCGTAGCCGTCGAACCACACTTCATCCCAGGCGTGGGCGTCGCGGCCCGCAACGTGGTACAAGCCGTCGGCACGCAGCTGCCCCGGGGTGAAACCGACGACCACCCGAGTCGGCAGGCCCAGGCTGCGGGCCATGGCCGCGAAGGTTCCCGAGAACTGCTCGCAGTACCCCTTCCTGATGCTCAAGAAGTTGACCATGGCGTCGTTGCTGTGGCCGCGCTGCACGGTGAGCGAATACTCGAAGTTGGTGCGGAACCAGTCCTGCAGAGCCCGGGCTTGGTCATATGGCGTGGTTGCGCCAGTGGTCACGCTGACGGCAACGTCGCGGATCGCGCTCGGGAGATTGCTCGGCAGGTTGTAGTAGGCGGAGTCCGGAGCACGGTCGACGGTCGCGGTGCGCAGTTCCTCTGCCGTTGGTGCGCTGTCGGCAAACGTCACCTGGTACTGGTAGTTGGGTTGGAGATCGCCGTCGACATAGAACGCGCCCGCTTCGTTGGCCCACGACAGCGAGATGCCCGCCCACGCAGCGGACGTTGCAGTGCGCGACGCCGGCGCCAGCGATCCACCCAGGTTCTTGATCGTGATCCGCTGTGTGATGACTTCGGCATTGGGTGGCGCGTGGCCAAGTGTGCCCTCCGCCGGCCGGGTCTCCTCCGGCACCGTTGACCACCGTGTTCCGTCGAATTGACCGAGCGCGGTCAGAGCAAGGTAGCGAGGGGTGTCGGTCGCGACCGTGAACAGTTCGACATTGCCCCGGTTGACGAGCTCCGGCCGGACGTCGACGAGAGGATTGACGGCCGCTGCCGGCGTCACGTCATCGACCTCGCTTGTTGCCACGACGATGATTGCGACCACCGCTGCGACGGCCAGGATGACCCTCGCGATTCTGCGGCCGTTGCGACTCGGCTCGCGTTTCTCGCTTGCTCGTTCGAGGTCGATCATTGCCAGGCCGGGTGCCTCGGTCACCGAGCCCGGATCAGTTTCGGTCACGATCGCCGCCAACCTGCTGCACAGCGCAGAACGAAACTGTGGGTCCGGCTCATGGCGCTGATCGATGCCGCGTAGGTCCAAGTCGTCACTCACCGATTGCTCCCTGATACATGTCGCGGAACGCCGCTCGCGCCCGGCTGAGGACCTGCTCGGTGGCCTCCACCGAGCGTTGTAGGTGACCGGCCACTGCACTCACACTGAGCCCGTCGACATGGCGCAACACCAACGCCGCCCGATAGGTCGGGTTGAGAC
>JANMNE010000343.1:0-29350 GCA_031373785.1 Ilumatobacteraceae bacterium | reverse complement strand
TGGGGTGTGTACTGCTTGCCGTCGATGTCGGGGCTCTTCCACGACTCGCCCATGTGCCGCTTGATGCTGCGGAACGTGCGGTCGGAGTTCGTGATCGCCTGGCGCTTGGCCACTTCGCCGACGAGCACCTCGCCGGCCTTGGAGAACGCGACCACCGAGGGGGTGGTGCGAGCGCCTTCGGAGTTGGGGATGACGACCGGGTCGCCGCCTTCGAGGACGGCGACGACGGAGTTGGTGGTGCCGAGGTCGATTCCGACTGCCTTGGCCATGGGGGTGCTCCTTGTTCAGGGTGTATAGACGTGGACGGCTCAAACTTGAGTGAACGTGACGCAAGTTTACGGCAACCGCCCAGGCCCCCGCAACATCGACCGAAGAAAACTTGAGTCGGTTACACTCAACTTTCGCATTTCGACCCGAACCCCGAACCCCGAACCCCGACCCCCTCCCATCCCGGCTCCTTCCGAATCGTCCGTGACGAAACTCGATGTCGGGCCGCCGAAATCTGGGCGCCTTTCGCGCCCTGATCCGCAGGTGGCAGCTGAGCATGCCCAGATCCGAAATCGACCGGTTCGGTGGAGGGCGAGTTTCGTCACGGACGATTCACGAGGGCTCGAGTCCGGGGATGCGAGAATGCGGCGTGCTGACCGAGGAGCAACTCGAGTGCTTCAACACCCAGGGTTTCGTCATGGTGCCCGACGTGCTGAGCGCGCCGGAGGTGGCCACGCTGCAAGCGGGCGTGTGGCAGACCTTCCCGTCACCGCAGCGGTACTTCGCCGATCCGGGTGCGTACGCCCACCTCACCGACAACGCGTTCTCCGGCTTGAACAACTTCCCGTGGGCCTCGCCCGAACTCAACCGCCTGGTCGCCCACCCGCGGATCGTGTCGATCGCCCGCCAAATCCTGGGCGTCGACGACATCCGCCTCTACAAGGGCGAGTTGTGGGCGAAGTACGCCGGCAACACCGACTACGACCAGCACCACCATCGCGATTTCGGCAACCACACGCTGGTCGTGCCCACGGTGGAGCGCCGCTGGATGCAGGTCACCACATTCATCTACCTCTGCGATGTCGACGAACACAACGGGGCGACCGCGGCCGTGCCGAAGCAGCACACAGCGCACATCCCTCTCGGTCAACGGGTGGTGGCCCCAGGCGAGCTGCGCGATGTCGAGGTGCTGGCCACCGGCACGGCCGGCACGGTCCTGGTGTACTCGACCGAGGTCTTCCACCGGGGAACGACGCTGACGGGTCAGAACGCCTCGCGCTTCACCATGCTCGCCGACTACCGGGCCGCCGACGCGACCTGGACCAACAAGCAGGCATTCGGGCACCTCGGGAACCGCCCGGAGATGATCGAGTTCGTGACCAACGTCGATGCCGAGACCCGCACCCTGCTCGACGTCCCCGCCCCCGGTCATCCGTACTGGACCGAGCAGACGATCGACGACATGGCGATCCGCTACCCCGGCATCGACATGGCCCCGTACCGCACCGCGCTCGATGGTGTATGATTGGTGTATGTCACGCACCAATGTGGATATCGACGACGACGCCTGCGCGCAGGTCATGCGCATGTACAACCTCGACTCCAAGCGCGAGGCCATCAACCTTGCGCTTCGGAAATTGGCGGTCGTCCCCATGACCAAGGCCGAGGCAATGGCAATGCGAGGGTTCTGGAAAGACCGGCCCGTCGACGATCCGATCGTGCTCGACGACGACGCACTGCACCACTGGCGAACAGATGCTGATCGCTGATACGTCGGCGTGGATCGAATGGCTTCGCCAGAGGGAGAGCGCCGCAGATCGTGCGCTCGACGCCGCGTTTGCGCACGACCTGCTCATCCTTGCTGAACCGGTCAAAGCCGAGCTGCTGATCGGCGCTCGTGATCGCGCCGAGGTCGGCACGCTCCGACGTCTGCTGGAGACCGTCGATCTCGAACTCGTGTGTCCACGCGACGACTTTGAGTCAGCCACCGAGTTGTTCCATACCGCTCGCCAGCGTGGTGTCACCGTCCGCGGGGTGATGGATTGTCTCATCGCGGCGATGGCATTGCGGCTCGACCTGCCGATACTCCACCATGATCGAGACTTCGCCCGACTCGCGCCGGTGATCGAGCTACGACAGGCGCCGGGGTCGCTCGTCCTGAACTGACCAGCCCTATCGATTTCGTCGTATCGTCGAGCCGATGGTAACGCTGCAGCTCGAAGGCGACCCCGCCGATGTCGGAATGTCAGCAGAGCGGTTGGCCCGCATCGACCACCACTTCCGCAGGTACGTCGACGATGGGCGACTGCCGGGCTGGCTGATCAGCGTCAGCCGGCACGGCAAGCTCGTGCACCTGTCGGCGTACGGCCAGCGCGACGTCGAGGCGTCGGCACCGGTCGAAGTCGACACGCTGTGGCGGATCTTCTCGATGACCAAGCCGATCACCGCCGTGCTGGCAATGCAGTTGTGGGAGGAAGGCGCCTTCGAGCTCAACGATCCGGTGTATCGCTACATCCCCGCGTTCCGGAACCAGAAGGTGTGGCGGGCCGGCAGCTCGACCGCGCCGATCCTCGATCCGGTCGTCGAGAAGATGCGCCTCTGGCACCTGCTGTCTCACACCAGCGGCTTGACGTACGGGTTCATGTTCGCTCATCCCGTCGACGAGCTGTACCGAAAGGCCGGGTTCGAGTGGGGCATGCCACGTGACCTCGACCTCGAGGCCGTGGTCGACCGGTGGGCATCCCTGCCTCTGCTGTTCCAACCGGGGTCCGAATGGAACTACTCGGTCGGTCTCGACGTGCTCGGGCGCGTGCTGGAGGTCATCACCGGGCAGCGTCTCGACGAGCTCATGCGCACACGGCTGTTCGAACCGTTGGGCATGAACGAGACCACCTGGTTCGTCGATCCCGCCAACGCACCCCGCCTCGCTGCGCTGTACGGAGCAGACCCGCAGACCCGCAAGGCAGTGCGGATGGGTGCCATGGACCGTGGCACCCTACGCGAGCCGAAGGCACACGGCGGTGGCGGTGGTCTGGTCAGCAGCGCACACGACTATCACCGGTTCACCCAGATGTTGCTGCGCGGTGGCGAGCTCGACGGTGTGCGCATCCTCGCCCCCCGCACGGTGAAGTACATGGCCAGCAACCACCTGCCTGGCGGCGTCGACCTCACCGCCTTCGCCCGCCCCCTGTTCGCCGAGACCACGTTCGACGGGGTGGGCTTCGGGCTCGGGGTCAGCGTGACGATCGACCCCGTGACGGCCCGAGTGCCGGGCAGCGTCGGCGAGTTCGCTTGGGGCGGCGCGGCCAGCACCTTGTTCTGGGTCGACCCGGCTGAGGATCTGACCGTGCAGTTCTTCACCCAACTGCTGCCCAGCCGCACGCACCCGATCCGCAGTCAACTCAAGCAGCTCGTGTACCAGTCGATCATCGACTGACGAGGCCTCGGGTCGCCCGCTACGGTCCCGGTGATGCAGCTCTCCGACCTGTTCATCTTCACCGAGCCGCATCAGGGCGCCTCGTACGACACGCAGCTGGCACTGGCCCAGCGCGCCGAGGCCCTCGGCTTCGGCGGCTTCTTCCGCAGCGACCACTACCTGGTGATGGGCGGACGAAGCGGATTGCCCGGGCCCACCGACGCGTGGGTCACGCTCGGCGGGTTGGCCCGCGAGACCTCGACGATCCGATTGGGCACCTTGGTCTCGCCGGTCACCTTCCGGGCGCCCGGGCTCCTGGCGATCAGCGTGGCCCAGGTCGATCAGATGAGCGGTGGCCGCGTCGAGCTCGGCATCGGCGCCGGTTGGTACGAGGCCGAGCACACCGCCTACGGCTTCGACTTCCCCGACACCCCGGCACGCTTCGACAACCTCACCGATCAACTGGCCATCATCGACGGGTTGTGGAACACACCCGTCGGCGAGATGTTCAGCTATGCCGGCACCGTGCACAGCGTCAGCAACTCGCCGGGCCTTCCCAAGCCCGCGCAACATCCACTGCCGATCATCATCGGTGGAGGCGGACCGAAGCGAACGCCGGCGCTGGCCGCGCAGTACGCAACGGAGTACAACGTCGCCTTCCACTCGCTCGAGGCGTTCGTTGAACGCAAGCAACGTGTGGGGGCCGCATGCGCAGCGATCGGTCGACAGCACCCGCTGCGCTACTCGATGGCGCTCGTGGTGTGTGCCGGTGCCACCGAGGCCGATGTCGTTCGACGGGCAGCGGCGATCGGTCAAGACCCGGCCGAGCTGCGCAAGAACGGAGCCGCCGGCTCGGCCGAGGAGACCGCGTCGACGATCCGCCGCTTCGTCGATGCAGGTGCCGAACGGATCTACCTGCAGGTGCTCGACATGTCAGACCCAGATCATCTCGACTTCATCAGCGGCGAGGTCGCCCCGCTCCTGGCCTGACGCGGCGAACAACGCCCACGACCTGTTGTCGTGCGTCGACCGGTCGGCGTACATCAGTTGGGCGGCAAGACCGAAATCGTCGAGCACGTCGAGCATCGCCGCACCGCGGACCATCACTGCCTTGGTCCACACCTCGGCCCACGCGGCGGTACCGGCCACCACGGTGACCGCGACGATCTGGCGGGCATGGCGAGCCGGCTGACCCGTTTCCGGATCGAGCAGGTGGTGCACGGCCTCGCCGGTGTCGCTGTGCCAGCAGCGGCGCAGCGTGCCTGATGTGGCGACGCCACCTTGCAGCATCCGCAATTGCTCCATCTCGATGTCGAGGCTGACCGGATCGGACACTCCGACGAGCCAACCACCCGGCTGGGGAGCAGCGCCGCGAACGGCGACGTCGCCACCGATGGAGACCGACGCGCCGAGCGCGCCGGCCTCCATCAGGCGGCCGACAACGATGTCGGCTGCGAGACCTTTCCCGATGCCGCCGGGATCGAGACACATGCCGAGCGGGCCACGCGCCGTGCAGTGCTGGGCATCGAGGTCGAGTTGGTCGAGGTCACCGCGCATCGTTGCGCCGTGAGGGAGTGAGGTGACCGTGGCGGGATCGTGCCAGCTGGCCGAGTAACCGAGGCCGACCAACGGCGCCAGCAATGTCGGGTCGAACGCCCCCGACGTGGCTCGCCAACCGTCGCGCATCGCTTGCAGGAGCACCACCGTCGCCGGGTCGATGTGAACGCTCGACCCGGCGGCGTGGTTGAGGTGGCTGATGTCGCTCTCGGGGAGGAAGCGACTCCAGCACCTTTCGAGATGATCGATCGACGTCCTCGCCAGATCCAACAGATCAGGCGAGCCGCCGACGATCAACACCTCGACCGAACAGCCCATGGCTCGCCACGACCCGGCGTGGACGTCGCCTGCATCTCGGTCGTGGTTCATGACAGGTTCAGCCCGATGACTTGGTGGCGGTGTTCGACTTGGCGGCCTTGGGGGCCTGCTGCTGGGGGGCAGCGGGGGCCGGAACCGCGACGGGAATGACGACGGGCACGACCACCGGGGCAGCGACCACCGGCGCAGCGGTGACCGGTGCAGCCGTGACCGCCGGAGCGACCGTCGAGGGGACGGGCGTCGGCACGAAGACCGTCGTTGGGGGCGTGACGACCGGAACGAGGGGCGCAACCGGCACGGTGGCCTCGGGGGCCGCAGCGGCCGAGGCCGCTCCGTGGGTGCTTTGCCAGCCCATCACCGCGACCATGCCGAACAGGGCGGTGGTCGAGATCCCGGCGGTCAGGACCTTCGACGTGTGTGCGGGCTTCTTACGCTTCGCCGATGGTGCCCGCAACGCTGCGAGCCGCTCGGCGGCGCTGGGGGGCAGGAGGGGATCAATCATCGTCGCCACCTCCACCGTGAGTCGAGTCGTCGTTGCCACCGCTGTGGCTGCCGCTACCGCTGGCGTCGACCGAGTTGCTCGTCGAGTTCGACGTCGCCGACGTGTCGTGCGAGTCGACCGCCGTGGTGACCACACCGAACAGCAGGTTGGCGTGGAACTCGACCTCGGTGGTTCCGTTCTGGAACCTGACCTCGACATCGGTCGAGTCCTGGGACTCGGACTTGGTGATGATCCAGGGCTCGGTCGGCGTGACCGCGACAATCGTCAGCATGTCACCGGCCGTATCGAGGGTCACGGTGCCGGCATCGCCGATTGCGTAGACCGCTTGGGTCCGCGCCGCAGCGGCGGCCGGTGCGACCGGTGTGGCCGGGGCCACAGCGACCGGCGTGGTCACCGTGGTGGGCACCGTCACCGTCGGGCTGATGTCTTGGGCCGGCGATCCGTTGTCGATCACCAGTGGGGAGGCCGCCGACGTGCTGCCGCCGAGCACCTGCGTGTTGACCAGTGCGGCGGCCGAACCGGCCACCAACACTCCGGCGATCGAAATCACCGTGGCAATCTTCGTCTTCATCATCTTGGGACCTTTCCGTCGCCGCGATCGCAGTGGATCGCATGCCCACACGGTACGAACACCCTTCCCAAGGGACGGATCGCGAATATCCAAGATTTGTCCAAGAAGCCCACGGGCGTTGGCCGACTTGTCACAATGACCACGTGAATCTGCTGCTGGTCGAAGATGACAAGGCGATTGCCGAGACGTTGGTCGAGGGTCTGACGGCAGCGGGACACACGGTCGTGCATGTCACGACGGGTGCCGAGGCATTGGCGCAACGTGGCCAGGAACTGGTGCTGCTCGACCTCGGCCTGCCCGACATGGACGGTCGTGACGTCTGCCGCGAGCTCCGCCGCCGCTCGACGACCCCGATCATCATGCTCACTGCACGCAGTGAGGAGTTCGACCGCGTGCTCGGCCTCGAGCTCGGCGCCGACGACTACGTGACCAAGCC
This sequence comes from Ilumatobacteraceae bacterium, assembly GCA_031373785.1. GTDB lineage: Bacteria > Actinomycetota > Acidimicrobiia > Acidimicrobiales > Ilumatobacteraceae > JAENVT01. Next base: position 22,563 of record JANMNE010000343.1, on the reverse strand, counting down.
GTTCAGCTTGCGCGAGCTCGTGGCCCGGATCCGCGCCGTCAGCCGGCGCGCTGTCGACGCATCACCCACCGGCGACGAGCGCGACCCCAGCGCCGTGCAGGCGATCGGCCCGATGGAACTGGATCGCCGCACCAGGCGGGTGCGCATCGACACCGAGGAGATCACCCTGACGGCCAAGGAGTTCGATCTCCTGGCATTCCTGGCCAATGACGTCGGGGCGGTGCACACGCGCACCGAGATCCTCGAAGCGGTGTGGGATGCCCATTGGTACGGTCCGACCAAGACCGTCGATGCCCACGTCGCCTCGCTGCGCAAGAAGCTCGGCGATCACGGATGGATCGAAGCGGTTCGCGGCGTCGGCTTCCGGCTGGAACCTCCGTCGTGAGATGGCGCTTGATCGCCGCATTCGTCGGCGTGACCATCATCATCCTCGCGGCCCAAGACATCCCGCTGGCGCGATACCTGCGCAACGTCGAGACCGAACGCGAGCTGGCCAAGGTGCAGCGCGACGCATTCATCCTCGCCGGTACATCCGAAGACGCCCTGTCGGGTGAGGGTCTGACGAACACCGACGCCCTCCAGACCACCGTCGACGTGTACCGGGCCCGCACGAACGCACTGGTCGTGGTCACCGACGAGACCGGTATCGCCCTTGCCGTCTCGGGCGACGTGGCCCGCCGCGGCGACGACTACTCGACTCGCCCGGAGATCGCCGCCGCCCTGGAAGGCAGCCCCACCTCAGGGCGCCGGGCCTCGGAGACGCTGGGTGGCGACATCGTCTACGTCGCCGTGCCGGTGCTCAGTGGCGCGCAGCCGGTCGGCGTCGTGCGGCTGACCTACCCGGCGACGACGATCGACGATCGGGTGTCGTCGAAGGTCCGCGGGATCCTCGTGGTCGGGTTGATCTCGCTGAGTGCCGCAGCACTGGCGGCCATACTGATGGCGTCCACCATCGTTCGTCCGCTGCGCAGGCTCCGGCGGGCAACCGAGCAGGTCGCCGCGGGAAGCTTCGACAGCCGCGCAGCGGTCGATGAGGGTGCTCCCGAGATCCGCAGCCTGGCCGCCTCGTTCAACTCGATGACGGAGAAGATCTCGACCCTCGTCGAACGGCAACGATCGTTCGCCGGCGACGCCTCGCACCAGCTCCGCACGCCGCTGACAGCGTTGCGCCTGCAACTCGAACGCGCCGCGGTCAACGTCGACTCCGATCCCGCGGCAGCCCGTGGCGACATCGAGGCGGCCAGCGAGGAGACCGAGCGCCTGCAACGCCTGGTCGAGGGGCTGTTGATGCTGGCAAGGGCGGACCAGGGCACGGTGAAGACCCAGCCGATCGACGTCGCCGACATCGTCACCGAACGCGCCGCGATCTGGGCACCGCTTGCCGATGATCGCGGGGTCACCGTGACGGCGGGCAGGATCTCCAGCCTCACCGCTCTGGCCGTGCCGGGTGCGCTGGAGCAGATCGTCGACAACTACATCGACAACGCCCTGAACGCCAGCATGCCGGGCAACGAGATCACCGTGTCGGCGCTCGGCGACGACGGCTGGGCGACCATCCACGTGGCCGACCGCGGCCCCGGCATGCGGACGGACCAACTCGCCCACGCCTTCGACCGCTTCTGGCGCTCCGCCAGCGCAACACACGACGGATCCGGCCTCGGCCTGGCGATCGTGAGGCAACTGGCCGAGGCCAGTGGCGGCGACGTGGCGTTGGCGAACCGCGCCGGCGGCGGCCTCGATGCCAGCGTGAGACTCCCCCTCGCCTGAGGTGACGGACTACTTGCGCAGCTTGATGCAGCGGTTCAACAGCACGTCGAGATGACCCCACGTGATGCAGTAGTTGCTGTCGTAGGCACCGCTGTGATGCACGGAGTGATGCTCCTTCGACAGCACGACGCCATTGCGCTGCGCCGCGGCGACCAGGCGCGGCACGGTTGGCATGTGTGCCCACTTGTGCAACTGGTTGGTCATGATCACCCCGGCGACGAGTCCGACGATGAACACTCCCGCATACGGATGCTCGCCGGTGTCGAGGAAGAAGAACGCAGGGATGACCACGGGGAGGCACACGAAGACGTTGTCCGCGTTGACGGCGATGAAGTCGCCCTGGGTCATCGCCATCGGATCGACGTGATGATCGCGGAACGGTTTGACGAACTTCTGGCCGATCACCGGGGTCTCGGGGGAGCCGAAGTTGTCGAGGAGGAAGTGCACGATGCCGGACGCCAGGTCGGCGACGGCGTAGGCCGCCAGCACCAGGCCGATCAACAGCACGACGACGGGGAACGACAGGCGGTCACCGACCTCGACCGCGACCCGGCGGGTCAGCGCCGCGGCAAAGCCGACGAAGGTGCCGACCGAGATGAGTTCGAACACTCGGTGGCTGGTCGGGTAGTCGTACGTGCCGAGCACCCTTCGATCATTACCTGCGCTTTGCCTGGTTCGCTACCTCTCCGTCATCCGGCTGCCGCCAGCCACCAGTGCGCTGCCAGCAGTTCGGCGACGAGCACTTCGGTCAGCAGGGCCACGATCGGGTCGTCGTCACCGGGGTACCGCACGCTCGCCATCGCCCCATCCGGCTCGCCGCCGACCGTGACGACGTGGCTGTGACGGTCGGTCATCCAGCGCAAGGCGTCGGCATCGAAACGCGACCCGGTGAACAGCAGCGCCCGGTAGTCGAGGGTCTTGGTCAAGTACACATCGACGTGGTTCCAATCGCCGGTCTCACAGCCATCGGCGGCGCGGCGCGGCCCCTCGCGCACCATCAGTGCCCCTTGCAACGCCGAGCCCAGTCGCTCCGCCGGAGCCAGCAGCCACACACCCTCGGTGCCCTCGATCGATTCGAGCACCCGCGGCATCCAGCCCTCGCGTCGATCGAGGAGGTAGGCGATCGCCGCGGCGCTGCGACGCAAGCGTTCGCCCAACCGCAGGTCGACGCTGGAGACCTGCTGCTCCAACGCCAGCAACGCGACCAGGGTGTGGATGTAGGTCCGACACGCCACGCCACCGGCCTCGACCCCCGCGTGCATCAACACGGTGTGCTCGGCGGGCAACGACGCCGCCGTCTCGTTGGTGAGGGCGATGGTGTGGCTGATGTCGTGGTGCCCGGCCAGCACCGCGACCGTCTCGGCGCTACCGCCAGAGGCCGTGATCCCGATCACCGTGATCTCGGGTGACGGTGGCAGCGTGGCCTCGACCGACGCCACCTCGGCCACGGCGACGATGCCGTATCGGCGGAGGCGGCGGGCCATGACGTCGGCGGCGAACCATGATGAACCCATGCCCGTCAACACGATCGGGCCGGCGCCGACCAGTGGCCATGAGGGCATGTTGTCCAGCAAGCCGAGCAGCATGGCGGGCTTGGCCTCGAGGTCGGCGAGGAAGGCAGCCGGGTCCACGACCTCGAACCTACAGGCCGAGCAACCTCGGCAGAGCAGCATCGGCGACGTATCGCCAATGGGGCAGGTGATGGATCGAGTATGCGTATTCGTGCAGTTCCTGAGCGACTCGGAACGCGAGCAGCAACCGATGGTCGATGGAGTGCACGGCCGAGTACGCGCCGAGCGCGGCCGAGGTCGCCGCTGCCGCGAACCGATCCACATCGTCGGCTCGATCGGGCCGTCGGCGCTTCACCACGACGGCCCCGACGTGCTCGATCGATTGCACCAGCGAGGCGACATCGCGCAACGGCGACTGGGCGCGAGCCCGATCACCGAGGTCCTGCAGAGGATTGCCGTCGAAGTCGGTGACCGCCAGGATCTCCCCGGCGCGGAGGAACTGGCCGGCGTGCAGGTCGCCATGGATGCGGTGACCCCTCACCGGGCCCGCGTCGTGCAGTGGCCGCAGCACCTCGGCGACGCGCTGCTGGTCGAGCCACTCCAAGCCCTCGAGGCGATCCGTCGCCAGCCGCAGATCGGTCATGGCCTGCGCGGCCACGGCCCCGACCTCGACCATCGACGGCTCCAGATCTTCGAGTGCAGCATGCAGGCGCGCCGCAATGCCACCCATCCGCCGAGCAGAGTCGATCAGATGGGCGAGGTCGACTCGGCCGGCCAGCCACGCCTCCACATCGTCGACGCACCAATCCCACCCGTCGAGCGCGCCCGGCAGGTACGCGGTGACGATCGCGTGCACCACGTCGTCGCGTTCGTCGACACCGAGGAACGCCGGCATCTCGTCGAATCCCGCCGCCGTGAGGTGGCGGATCAACTGCACGCCCGGATGGGGCACGGGCACCGGCGGGCGCAGCCACTTGACGACGACCGCCTCGTCGACGACCACGCTGAGGTTGGTCTGGTCGACCGTGATCGGCCGCTCGACGGAGCACTGCCGACCGAGCAACCGGGCAGCCAGTTCGATCGAGGCGCCCGGTATCACGCTAGAACGGTAGCCATGGCCACCTTCTTGTTCATGCCAGAGAGCGCCTACGGGCCGACCAACAACTGCATCGGGATCGGCGACATCTTGCGCCAGCGTGGTCACACCGTGGTGTTCGCCGCCGAGGCATCGTGGGCCGGACGCCTGGCGCCCATGGGCTTCGTGGAGGACCTCGTCGATCTGGCGCCACCGCCGCCGGCCGATGCGCCGGAGCAGGCCGCCGGCCAGTTCTGGACCGACTTCATCCACGAGACGAAGCCGGTGTTCCGCACCTCGACGTTCGACCAGCTGACCGGTTTCATGCGACCGACCTGGCAGGCATTGATCGACGGGGCCATGTACTGCGAGCCACATTTGAAGGAGATCATCGAGCGGCAGCGACCCGACGTGATCATCGAGGACAACGTCAACTGCTTCCCGGCGTTGACCACTGCCGGCGTGCCGTTCGTGCGCATCGTCAGCTGCCAACCGCTGGAGATCAAGGGCTCCGACATCCCACCGACGTACAGCGGGCTGCCGGCCAACGACCGCTCGGAGTGGGACGCGTTCCGGGGCGAGTACGACCGCACGCATCGGCCGATGTGGCAGGTCTACAACGAGTGGGTGCAGTCGTGCGGTGCCCGCCCGTTGAGCGACCTCGAGTTCATCCACGAGAGCCCCGATCTCAACCTCTACACCTATCCCGAGATCATCGACTACACCGATCGGCGACCGCTCGAACCCACGTGGCATCGCCTCGATTCGTCGGTTCGGGCGACCGACGAACCGTTCGAAGTGCCCACCAACCTCGGTACCGGCGGCGCACTGATCTACCTCTCACTCGGTTCGCTCGGCTCTGCCGATGTCGAGTTGATGCAGCGGCTGATCGACGTGCTGGCCCACACGCCGCATCGGTACATCGTGTCGAAGGGCCCACTGCACGACACCTTCGAGCTCCCCGCCAACATGTGGGGCGCCCAGCAGGTCCCGCAGACCACGGTGTTGCCCGAGGTGGACCTGGTGATCACCCATGGGGGCAACAACACCACGACCGAGTGCTTCCACTTCGGCAAGCCGATGGTGTTGCTGCCGCTGTTCTGGGACCAGTACGACAATGCGCAACGGGTGCACGAGACCGGCTACGGCGTGCGCCTGGCCACCTACACCTTCGAGGATTCGGAGCTGACCGGCGCGATCGACAAGCTGCTGGCCGACGACGACTTGCAGACGCGAATGGCGGCAAACGCAGCGGTGATTCGGTCGCGCGACGGCACCAATCAGGCGGCAGATCTGATCGAAGGCGTCGCCCGCTGAGCCCAGAATTGCCCTCGGTGATCCGCGTTAGGCTCGATTCATGAGCGACCTCGACGAGCCCTCCATCACCGTTGCGGCGAATGGTCCGTACCTGGTCTCGGGTGGTTTGGCCCTGCGCCGCCGGCGCGACGTGCAGAGCGAGCTCGGCGAACCGATGACCTGGGCGACCACGTCGACGCTGGAAACCAAGGATCGCTATGCGCTGTGCCGCTGCGGGCAGTCGGGCAACAAGCCGTTCTGCGACGGCACCCACGCGCGCGTCGGCTTCCAGGCCGACGATCGGTCCGGCGGCACCTACGACGAGCGCGCCGAGGTGGTCGGTGGCGACGTCAACGTCCGGTACGACCAGGGCATCTGCGTGCACGCCGGGTTCTGCGGCACGACGGTGACCAACGTATGGGAGCAGGCGGCCAAGACCGGCGACACCGCGGCGCGGATGCACGCGATCTCGATGATCGAGCACTGCCCATCGGGCGCGTTGACGTACGAGCTCGACGGTGCGGTCAACGAGCCGTTGATGCCGCAGGCGATCGGGGTCATCAGCGACGGTCCACTGTGGGTCACCGCAGCCGTGCCCATCATCAACAGCGACGGCACGCAGCTCGAGGCACGCAACCGGGTCACCCTGTGTCGTTGCGGCGAGTCGGGCAACAAGCCGCTGTGCGATGGTGCGCACAAGGAGGCCGGCTTCTCCGAGCCATAGGCCCTGCTCTGCGGTACGATGGTGGTCTCTCTTGCCGGTCCCCAGCGACGTCCGACACGGGCGTTCATTTTCCAACTGCGAAGGATCGTTCATGCCTACTGCAAAGCCTCGTCCAGCCACCAAGCGAGCCAAGGCTGCTGCAGCCGCCCTTGCCGAAGACCTCACGACCAGCGAGGGTGTCGCCAGGGCGATCCGCCTCGAGTCGATCGACCTGACCCCCTCGGTCAATCGCATCATGAACGCCGGTCTCCACGAGGCCGCGTGCATGCGGGCGATCACCCTCTTCCGCGATTCGGTCGGCGTGCCCGGCGACCCGCACCGCTATCCCGACTACGCCATCGAGGCCGGCCGCAAGGTGCCCGAAACCGTCTGAATCAGACGATGACGGCGAGCCGCTCGACGGCTTGCACCACGGTCGGATCGACGGTCACGGTGCCGCCTTCCACAGCACGCGCCAGGTCGACGCGCATCTCGAGCTCCCAGAACCGTTCGAGGTGAGCGGTGACTGCGGCCACTGCCGTCTCGTCGGATTCGTGTGAGAACTGACGGGCGATCTGGTTGGCCATCCGCACCAGCGCGCTGAGGCGGTGCTCGGGGTGATCGAGCTCCACCGTCGCCGCCGAGTGCCCCGGGGTGATCTGCACCGCGGTGACCTTGTACTCCGGGCAGTTCGTGGCCCAGTCGCTCCACTCGGTGGTGACCACGTTGGCACCACTGACGGGGTGGTGGAAGGTCGTGTACACGACCCCTTGCGGCATGCGGTCCGACACCATCGCGTGCAGCGTGGTGGCACCGACCCGACTGGCCATGGTGACCTCGTCGCCGTCGCCGATGCCGCGTTCCTCGGCATCGTGCGGATGGATCTCGAGGATGTCCTCCGGGTGCCACACGACGTTGTCGGTGCGCCGCGTCTGGGCCCCGACGTTGTACTGGCTGAGGATCCGGCCCGTGGTCAGCAGCAGCGGGAACCGTCGGTTGCTGCGCTCCTCGGTCGGTACGTACGGCGTGGCGTTGAACTTGCCGAGACCGCGCACGAAGGTGCCCTCGTGCATGATCGGCGTGCCGAGCGGGCGCTGCGTGGTGCACGGCCACTGCACGCTGCCGACCTCATCGAGCTTGGCGAACGACACTCCGGCGAACGTCGGGGTCAACTGGGCGATCTCGTCCATGATCTGGCTCGCCTCGTCGTAGTGCATCGGCGCACCGAGCGCCGCGGCGAGCTCGCAGGCGACTTCCCACTCCTGCTTCCCACATCGCGAGCGCATGACCGGGCGCACCCGGTTGATGCGCCGTTCGGCGTTGGTGAACGTGCCGTCCTTCTCCAGGAACGACGTTCCCGGCAAGAACACGTGGGCGACCTTGGCCGTTTCGTTGACGAACAGATCCTGTACGACCAGCAACTCCAGCGAGCGCAGTGCGGTCATGACGTGCACGGTGTTGGGATCGCTCTGGGCGATGTCTTCGCCCTGCACGAACAGGCCCTTGAAGTGGCCGTCGATGGCCGCATCGAACATGTTGGGGATGCGCAAGCCGGGCTCGGACTGGATCTCGTGACCCCACAGCTCTTCGAACATGGCGCGCACGCCGTCGTCGCTGACATGGCGGTAGCCCGACAGCTCGTGTGGGAACGAGCCCATGTCGCACGAGCCCTGCACGTTGTTCTGGCCGCGCAGCGGGTTGACACCGACGCCGTCACGGCCGAGGTTGCCAGTGGCCATGGCGAGATTGGCCATGCCCATCACCATCGTGCTGCCCTGGCTGTGCTCGGTCACGCCGAGGCCGTAGTAGATCGCCGCGTTGCCGCCGGTGGCATACAGGCGTGCCGCGGCGCGCAGGTCTGCGGCGGGCACGCCGGTGTGCACCTCGGTCGCCTCGGGACTGTTCTCGGAAAGCGCCACGAAGGCGGCCCACATCGCAAAGTTGGCCGGGTCGCAGCGCTCGGTGACGAACTGGTGGTCGACGAGGTCCTCGGTGACGATCACGTGCGCCAGCGCGTTGACAATGGCCACATTGGTGCCCGGGCGCAGCTGCAAGAAGTGCTCGGCCTCGACGTGGGCACTGCGAACCAAGTCGATGCGGCGCGGGTCGACGACGATCAGCTTGGCGCCGTCGCGGAGGCGTTTCTTCATCCGTGACGCGAAGACCGGATGAGCATCGGTGGGGTTGGCGCCGATCAGCAAGATGGTGTCGGCCTGCTCGACCGACTTGAAGTCCTGCGTCCCGGCCGACGTCCCGAACGCCGAGTTGAGCCCGAAGCCCGTCGGCGAGTGGCAGACGCGTGCGCACGTGTCGACGTTGTTGTTGCCGAACGCCGTCCGCACCATCTTCTGCACGACGAAGACCTCTTCGTTCGTGCACCGCGACGAGGTGATACCGCCGATCGCGGCGTTGCCGTGACGGGCTTGGATGTCGAGCAACTTGGCAGCCGTGTAGGCGATCGCTTCGTCCCACGACACGATCTGCCACGGGTCATCGATGTGCTCGCGGATCATCGGCTCGAGCATGCGGTCGGGGTGGCTGGCATAGCCCCAGGCGAACCGGCCCTTGACGCACGAGTGGCCTTCGTTGGCCCCACCGTTCTTGTACGGCACCATCCGCACGACCTGCTCGCCTTGCATCTCGGCCTTGAACGAGCACCCGACGCCGCAGTACGCGCACGTCGTCAACACCGTGCGGCGTGGTTGGCCGAGCTCGATGACCGTGGTCTCGGTCAGCGTCGCCGTCGGGCAGACCTGCACGCAGGCACCGCACGACACGCACGGCGAATCGAGGAACGAACCGTTGGCTCCGGCGGCGACCCGGGAGCCGAAGCCACGGCCCTCGATCACCAGCGCGAACGTTCCCTGCACCTCTTCGCAGGCGCGAACGCAGCGCGAGCACACGATGCACTTCGACGAGTCGAACGTGAAGTACGGGTTGGAGGTGTCTTTCTCCAAGCCGAGGTGGTTGTCGCCGGCGTAGCCGTACCGCACCTCACGCAATCCCACCGCACCGGCCATGTCTTGCAGCTCGCAGTCGCCATTGGCAGCGCAGGTGAGGCAGTCGAGCGGGTGGTCGCTGATGTACAGCTCCATCACACCGCGACGCAGCCGTTCGAGCTTGGGCGATTGCGTGGTCACCTGCATGCCCGGCGCTGCCGGGGTCGTGCACGAGGCAGGGGTGCCCTTGCGACCATCGATCTCGACCAGGCACAGGCGGCACGAGCCGAACGCCTCGAGGCTGTCGGTGGCGCACAACTTGGGCACGTCGACGCCGGCGAGGGCCGCGGCGCGCATGATCGACGTGCCTTCGGGCACCAGCACCGTCTGACCGTCGATGGTGATGTCGACCGTTGCCGGCGCGGGCTCGCGCAACCGTCGGTCGGGGGCCGGGGTGCCGAGATCGTGGTCTACGGCGAACCCCACATCGGGCAACCCTGTGAGCACGGACATGCTGAGCGTCATACGGTCGCTCCTACTGGATGGTGGAAGTCGTCGGTGAAATGGGTGAGCGCGCTGCGCACCGGCAGTGGGGTGAGGCCGCCCATCGCACAGAGGGAACCATCGGCCATCACCTCGCACAGATCGACGAGCGTGGCGATGTCGGCATCGCGGTCGCCCACGTCGCCGGCGACGATCTTGTCGATCAGCTCCACGCCGCGGATACTGCCGATGCGACACGGTGTGCACTTGCCGCACGACTCGATCGCGCAGAACTCCATCGCAAAGCGAGCCTGGGCGGCCATGTCGACCGTGTCGTCGAACACGACGATGCCGCCGTGGCCGAGGAGCGCGTCGGCGGCGGCAAGCGCCTCGTAGTCCATCGGCAGGTCGAGCCGCTCGCTGGGCAGGTACGAGCCGAGCGGGCCACCGACCTGGATGGCGCGCACCGGGCGGCCGCTCTCGGTGCCACCGCCGAGATCCTCGACCAGTTCACCCAACGTGATGCCGAACGCGGTCTCGATGATGCCGCCGCGAGCGATGTTGCCGGCCAGTTGGAACACCTGCGTGCCGCGGCTGCGACCGACACCCAAGGCGGCGTACGCGGCAGAGCCGTCGGCCAGGATCGCCGGCACGGTGGCCAGGCTGATCACGTTGTTGACCACGGTGGGCTTGCCGAACAGGCCAACCAACGCCGGCAGCGGTGGCTTGGCGCGCACCACGCCGCGCTTGCCCTCCAGGCTCTCCAACATGGCGGTCTCTTCGCCGCAGATGTACGCCCCGGCGCCCACGCGCACGTGCACGCGGAAGGCGAAGCCGCTGCCCAACACGTTCTCGCCCAACCAGCCCTTCGACTCGGCCGCGGCGATCGCGGCGCGCAGCGCCTTGGTGGCGTCGGGGTATTCGCTGCGCATGTAGATGAAGCCGTCGTTGGCACCGACTGCCCATCCGGCGATCGTCATGCCCTCGATCACCGTGAACGGGTCGCCCTCGAACAGCATGCGATCGGCGAACGTTCCGCTGTCGCCTTCGTCGGCATTGCACGTGATGTACTTCGTCGGCCCAGCTGCGTCGAGCACCGTGCGCCACTTGATGCCCGTCGGGAACGCAGCGCCGCCGCGGCCGCGCAGGCCGCTGTCGGTGACCTCGGTGACGACCTCGGCCGGCCGCATGGCGAGGGCGCGCCGCAGCCCGATGAGCCCACCATGGGCCTCGTAGTCATCGGTCGATCGCGGGTCGACCACGCCGACACGCTGGAAGGTGATGCGCTGCTGGCGAGCCATCCACGGCAGCTGCTCGGTCGGGCCCAACCGCAACGGATGATCCCCACCGGTCTGCACGCCACTGGCGATCAGGCTCGGCACGTCGGCCGCACTGACGGGGCCGTAGGCGATGCGACCCTGCTCGGTGGCTACTTCGATCATCGGCTCGAGCCACAACATCCCGCGCGAGCCGTTGCGCACGACGCGCACGTCGGGTTGCCCGGCGAAGGCCGCAGCGACATCGTCGGCGCCGACCGCACGCGCTGCCGCGTCGAGGGGGACGTAGATCACGGTGCCGTCGCCCGTCGACTCGGTTGCCGGGCTCGGCGCGATCTGCTGGGCGGCCCGGTTGATGATCGTCGCGATGCGAGCCTCGTCGACCCGGCCGTAGAGGTGCCCGTCGACTGCGACGGATGGTCCGAGCGCACAGTTGCCGAGGCAGAAGACCTCCTCGACCTCGACAGCGACACCGGCCGCCAATTCGGTGGCCGCAGCGATCAGACCGTTGCCGCCGCGGGCCTGGCACGCCTCGGCGCGGCAGACCTGCACGATGGGGCCTGCCGGCTTGGTCGTGCGGAAGTCCTTGTAGAAGGTGATGACGCCGTGCACCTCGGCAACCGATTGGTTGAAGACATCGGCGAGCACCGGAATCGCATCGTGATCGATGTACCCGAACTCGTGCTGCAAGGCGTGCAGCGCGGGCATGAGGCCGCCCGGCCAGTCGGCGAACGGACGCACGACCGCATGGAGGTCAGCTGGGGGCAAGGTCGCATCCACGGGTATCGATCGTACGCCAAAACCGGCACGATCGAACCGCGAATGGCTGCGGTCCGAGCACTCGCGCCTCAGCCGTGCTGCAAGTACTGGAGGACGGCCAGGACCCGGCGATGCTCGGTGTCGGATGTCGCCAGGCCCAGCGTGGCGAAGATCGAGATGAAGAGGGCGTAGTCGATGCCGACGCCGAGACCGATCATGGCTGCGACGGTCGAGGTGAAGTCAGCGGTGGGCAGCACGGCCGAGACGAGCGGGATGGCACTCAGCGCGATACCGATGCCGATCAGGGCGCTGACGATCGGCAACCCCATGGCGACGACCGATCCGAAAGCGATCAGCAAGATGACGACCGCGGCGGCCAGACCGATGCCCTCGGTCGCCGGCACTTCACCGTTGACGAACGGATCGCCACCGAGGGCGATCTGCAGGTCGGCCGATTGGTCCGTTGCAGCAATCTGCTTGATCTCCGCCGCCGGGACCAACCTGTTCGGGATGATCGACGGGGCTGTCGACATGGTCGATGCGCGGCAGCGCTCGGATCTGGTCGATGACGGCGGTGGTCGAGGCGACGTCGTCCGTTTTGAAGACGACGGCGGTGCTGAGACCGGTGACCGACGGCATGAGCACGACGACTCCGATGAGCGCGGCGAGCCAGACGATGAGGGTCCGATAGCGGTGATGGACGGATGCGAAGGCAAGTTTCTCGATCATGGTTCCACTGTGAGCCGGTGCGGCCTCCGGCGGAATCCGGCAGCCCGGCATCTGCGTGCGGGGGTTATCCCCACCTACCATGGGCGCAGTGACCGGCACCCTCGTGATCCTCCGCCACGGCGAAAGCACGTGGAACCAGCTCAACCTGTTCACCGGCTGGCACGACGTACCCCTCAACGCCAAGGGCCTCGCCGAGGGGTCCGCGGCCGGCCGCACGATGGCCGACGCTGGGTTGCGCTTCGACGTGGCCCACACGTCGGTGCTGGCCCGCGCCGTGGTCACGTGCCATCTCGCCCTCGAGGTGATGGACCAGGTGTGGCTGCCGGTGCAACGACACTGGCGGCTCAACGAGCGCCACTACGGCGCGCTGCAGGGGCTCGACAAGAAGGAGACCACCGAACGCCACGGCGCCGAGCAGACCAAGCTGTGGCGGCGCAGCTACGACGTGCCACCGCCGCCGGTCGACATCGACAGTCTCGAGCATCCGCTCAACGACCTGCGCTATCGACTGCTGCCACCCGACGTGTTGCCCGCCAGCGAGTGCTTGAAAGACGTCGTCGCTCGCGTGCTGCCGTACTGGCACGATGTCGTCGCACCGCAGTTGCTCGTCGGCCAGAACGTGTTGATCACCGCCCACGGCAACTCGTTGCGGGCATTGGTCATGCACCTCGAGGATGTGTCGGCCAACGACATCGCCGAGCTCAACATCCCGACTGGCGCGCCACGGCAATACGAGTTCGACGATGCCCTCCGGGTGACCTCCGCCAGGTACCTCGGCGACGCCGACGCGGTGGCTGCCGCGGCAGCAAAGGTCGCCGCCCAAGCCGGCGGCTGACGCCCCGTCGCGCAGCACGGTACGAGCCGCGCACGCTGGATGTCTATGCTCTGGCGATATGGCAAGCAAAAAGGCGTACCTCGACCATCTTCGCAAAGTCTCGTTGTTCTCGGCGTGTTCGCAGAAGGACCTCGAAAAGATCGCCAAGGCGGGTGACGAAGTCGTCATGCCGGCCGGGTCACTGATCGTCGACCAGGGTCAAACCGGTCGCGAGGCGTTCGTTGTGCTCGAAGGATCGGTGATGGTCAAGCGCAACGGCAAGAAGGTCGCCTCGTTGGGCCCCGGCACCGTCGTCGGCGAGCTGTCGTTGCTCGATCACGGCCCGCGCACCGCGACCGTGATCTGCGAATCGGACTGCACGCTGTTGTTGCTCAGCCAGCGCCACTTCATGGCCGTGCTCGACGACGTGCCGTCGATGGCCCACAAGCTGCTTGCCTCGCTTGCCGGCCGCATCCGCGACCTCGACCGCCAGTACTACGGCTGAGGTTCGCCGGCAACCGGTGACCGGGCGACGATGAGCGCTCGGAGCTGGGAGATCAACACCAGCATGACCAGCAACGCGGCTCCACCGGCAGCGATCGCCAGCCTCCACAGCCAGACCTGTTGACCGATCCGGGCTCGGCTGGACTCGACCTCGGCGATCGAACGGTCGAGCTCGGCGGGGATCGACGTCAGTGAGGTCACCGCCTTGTCGAGCACGGGCCCGGCCTCATCGACGGATCCCGAGGCCTCGGCCAGATCGATCTCGACCACGGCGATCGATGCCTCGGCCTCGGTCAGGCTCTTCGACAGGTTCTCGACACGGTCGAACACCGACACGACATCGAGCAACCCGCGCACGCTGGCGCTGACCTGTCGGGTCGCGACGAGCGCATCGACGGTGCTGCTGAGGCCCTCGCCGACCACGGTGATCACCTGTTGCAGCTGGCCGGCAGACGACGCCGTATCCGCGGCGAGGTCACGCGCGGTCGACAGCGACTCCTCGGTACGAGCCAGGCCGCGCTGTGTTGCAGCGGCGAGTCGGCCGATGGCGATCCACCCGGCGACGACCGAACCCACGATCAGCACACCGGCGAGCAGCGTGAGCATCTTCGACCGGTACATCGCCGCCCATTGTGGTCCGCCGGCATGGCGGTGGGCGGCGATGCCACACAGTCAGTCGACGAGTGAGTAGTGATGCTCCAGCTCGCGACGCAGGGTCGGCGAGACGACATGGTTGCGATGAACCTTGGGGGCCCGCAGCACGTCGGTCTTGTCGTATGGCACCACCACGGCACCACCGGTGTCGAGATAGACCGGGGGCGTCAGCGGGATGTAGTGCCGGGCGTGTAGCAGACCGGGGGACACAACTCCCCACGTCGGCTCTTCGGTGATCTCGTCGTACACCACATCAGTGATGGTTCCAACTTCGGTTCCATGGCGATCGATCACTGGATGACCGCTGTATACCTGCACTTCGTCGTTCATCTGTCCTCCTTGGGGCTAGGCCCGCAGATTGATGTCCGACCGCTTGTGTTCTCTGTAGAACCTACCACTGGGCACCCATTCTCAAACCCCGACGTCGTGCAACTATGGTCTGACCTGCCATGAGTACACATCCGGAGCCCTCCCCAACCAACTCAGGCGCTGGCCGCAAACGGGTCAAGCCGCACCAACTCGTGATCGGCATCGGCTGCTTCATGGGCCTGTTCACGCTGGTCTCGGGCATCGTGCCGCAGATCACCAAGTGGCACGACAAGAACTCACCGTCACGAGAGGTGTTCGGCGGGATCCCCGGGGCCTTGCAGGTCGCGTTCTACACGGTGATCCCCGTGATGCTGGTGTGGGGCGCCATCGTGTTCGCCGATCGAGTGCGCAACTGGGAACGCGGAGCACCAGATCGCCGGCGCACCACCACCAAGAACGTGAAGCGGCGCCTCGCCGATTTCCGCGCCGGCGTGTACATGCGCACGCTGTTGCGCGACTCGGCCGCCGGGCTGATGCACTCGATGATCTACTTCGGGTTCCTCGCGCTGTTGGGCGTCACGACGGTGCTCGAGGTCGACCATCAGATGCCCGAGAGCGCCAAGTTCCTGCACGGCAGGGCCTACATGGCCTACGCGATGTTCGGCGACGTGGCCGGGCTGGTCTTCATGGCCGGCATCGTCTGGGCCATCGTGCGTCGTTACGTGCAGCGGCCCTACCGCATCCGCATCAAGACCAAGCCGGAGCACGCCGCGATCCTCGGCACGTTCTTCTTGATCGGCGCCTCCGGCTTCTTCGCCGAGGCGTTCCGCATCGCCGAGATCGAACAACCGAGCTACGAGAAGTGGAGCTTCATCGGCTACCCGTTGAGCCAGCTCTTCAACGGGTTGGAGCCCGACACGCTCACGCTGTGGCACCAGATCATGTGGTCGCTGCACGTCGTCGGGTTCGTGGTGTTCCTGGCCCTCTTGCCGATCACCATGTTGCGCCACATGTTCACGTCGCCGCTCAACATGTACCTGCGCGACCGCGAGCGTCCAAAGGGCGCGATGAAGGCGATGCCCGATCTCAGCGAGACAGCGTTGGAGACCTTCGGGGCATCCGTGGTCGAAGACTTCACGTGGAAGCAGTTGCTCGACACCGATGCATGCACGATGTGCGGCCGATGCACCAGCGTCTGCCCGGCGCACGCCACCGGCAAACCGCTGGATCCCCGCGAGATCGTGCTGAAGACGGGCGAGGTGATGGCCGCCACCGCTGCACACGGTCACGTCAGCCCGCCGATCGGCACCGACGCCGAGATCACGATCTCGTCGAACTCGTTGTTCGAGCGCATCACCGCGGAGGAGATCTGGAGCTGCACCAGTTGCCGGGCGTGCGACGAGGTCTGCCCGGTCAACATCGAGATCCTCGACAAGATCCTCGACATGCGCCGCTACCTGTCACTGATGGAGAGCAACTTCCCCGCCGAGCTCGGCAACGCCTACCGGGCGATGGAGAACCAGGGCAACCCATGGGGCATGAACCAGGGCGAGCGCGGCGACTGGGCCAAGGGCCTCGACGGCGTCACCATCGTCGACCCCGGGCAACCGATCACGTCCGAATATCTCTACTGGGTCGGCTGCGCCGGCTCGTTCGACGACAAGAACCGCAAGGTCACCCAGGCCATGCCCAAGTTGCTGCGCCGTGCCGGCATCGACGTGGCGATCCTCGGGCCGAGCGAGATGTGCACCGGCGACTCGGCACGGCGCAGCGGCAACGAGTACCTCTTCCAGATGTTGGCGATGCCGAACGTCGAGATGCTGAACGGCATGGGCGTGCGCAAGATCATCGCCCAGTGCCCACACTGCTTCAACACCTTGAAGAACGAGTACCCACAACTCGGTGGCAACTACGAGGTCATCCACCACACCCAACTGCTCGAGTCGTTGATCGAGTCCGGCAAGCTCGATGTCTCGCTGGCCACGCTGGAGGAGCGCATCACGTACCACGATTCGTGCTACCTCGGTCGGCACAACGACGTGTACCTGGCGCCGCGCAAGGTCGTTGGTTCGATCAAGGGGATCGAGATCGTCGAGATGCCGCGCAACGGCACCACGGGCATGTGCTGTGGCGCCGGCGGGGCGCGGATGTGGATGGAAGAGACGATCGGCATGAAGGTCAACGACGAGCGGGCCCGCGAGGCGATCTCCACCGGTGCGTCCCGAGTGGCCACTGCCTGCCCGTTCTGCTACATCATGCTCGACGACGGGGTGAAGGCCGCGGGCGTGGAGGAGACCGAGGTGAAGGTCGCCGACATCGCCATTCACCTGCTCGACGCGATCGAGGCGGGCGAGCGCAAGTTGGCCAACCAGGACACTCCGCTCAGCACCTCGACCTGATCGAGTGCGCCGTAGTGTCGGCGTCGTGTTCTCGGCAGATCGATACCTGGCACGCATCGGGATGGATGCCCAGGTCGGCTCGCCAACACTCGAGTTGTTGGCCGACTTGCAGCTGGCACACCTCACCCACGTGCCGTTCGAGAACCTGCACGTGTTCCACGCCCGCGGCGTGCGCACCGACATCGACTGGTCGTATCCCAAGGTCGTCGAGCAGGCCCGCGGCGGATGGTGCTTCGAGCTCAACGGCTGCTTCGGCTCGTTGTTGGGCGCGCTCGGCTTCGAGGTCGACTTCGTCTCGTGCCAGGTGTGGGACCAGCCGGGCGGCTGGGGGCCGGCGCTCGATCACCTCGGATTGGTGGTGCACCTCGGCGACCAGCAGTGGTTCGTCGACGTCGGCTTCGGCGACAACTGCGTCGTGCCGCTGCCGGTGATCGAGGGCGAGTACGACGCCAACCCGCGTCGGGCACGCATCGAGGTCGATGCTGACGCCGAGGCGTTCGTGCTGTCGGAACTGATGCCCGACGACGGCTGGGTGCCACAGCTGCGCGGCGGTTTTCGTCCGATGGAGCTCGCCGATTTCACCCCCCGTAGCGAGTACCTGAAGACCGCGCCCGACCTCTCCTGGGCGCACAAGCCGTTCGCCTCACGAGCAGTCGACGGCACCGGCTCGCGGGTCACGCTGCGACGCGACGTGCTGCGTGTGCGCACGGGCCGCGGTCCGTTCATCGAGACCCCGGTGGCCGAACGCGAGTGGAGCGATCTGCTCGTTGCCCACTTCGGGCTCACCGACACGCTCGCCCGCTGACGCGGTCGGGCTACGGCACCCCGATGGGTTCGATGGTGACGGCTTCGCCGGTCTCGATCGACGTCTGCACCGCTCGACCGATCAAGGTGGCGCTGGCACTGGCGACCGCGCCGGGCCCCACCGGGCCGGTGCCCCGAATGGCCGCGGCGAAGGCATCGGCCTGGGCGCTGACGCCGGCCGCGGTGACGTCGGCGACGTCGACCCCGTCGAGGTCGACCATCCCATCCGCAGTCCCGAGGCGAACCCGGCCGGCGGGCAACAGATCGATCAACAACGCGCCCTGCGAACCGAGGATCTCGGTACGCACGTCGTCGCCGAACCGGCAGTTGCGCGACAGGTCGACGGTGGCGATGGCGCCACCCTCCAGTTCGAGCACCGCGACCAGGTTGTCGACGTCGCCGACCGCGGCCAACGACTGGTCGACGATCGGCGCGGCATAGGCCCGCACGCGGATGACGCGGTGCCCGCTCAGCCATTCGGCGAGGTCGTACTCGTGCACGCCGCAGTCGATCGCCAGACCACCACTGACACGCGGATCGCAGAACGACGCTGGCGGCGGGTCGGCATCCCATTGCGCCAACCGCAGGTACAGCGGCACACCGATGCGATCCGCCTCGAGTGCATCCTTCGCTGCCCGCCACGGCGGGGCATACCGGCGCCAGAATCCCAGCTGCAACACCCGCCCGGCGCGCGTTGCCGCGTGATCGATGTCGAGCGACTCGGCAGGGTCGAGCGAGAGTGGCTTTTCACACAACACGTGCAGGCCGGCGGCCAGTGCAGCGCGGACCTGCGCGGGATGTAACGGGGTGGGCGTCGCCAGCAGGCACGCCTCGACACCCGCGACCTCGAACGCGTCGGCCGGCTCGGCCAGCAGGCGTGCCGTGGGGAACAGCAGCGCCGCAGCGGCCCGCGCGTCTGCACTGGGGTCGGCCACGGCGACGACCTCGATCGAGTCGAGGGCGGCCAGCGCGTTGGCGTGCACGGATCCCATGCGGCCCAGGCCGACGAGAGCGAGTTGAACGGGATCAGACATGAGTCCGAACCCTATGTGGCCATTCGCCGTGCCCGACGTATCCGAGCGATGGCCGTTCACTAGCCTTGCTCGATGCGTGGCCGCGCCGCCTGCCTGATCAGCATTGCCGTGGTGGCCACGGGCCTGGTCTGCACGTCACCGCACCTCGCGCATGCCGAGATCAACACCGAGTGTGCATCCGGCACCGACACCGCCAGCCTCAACCGGCTCCTCACCAACGAGCTCGGCGATCTGGTCGGGTTCGATGCGACCCGGGTGATCGCCCTGCCTGACGGGCGCAACGTGTGGACCGTGCAGGACGCCTTCATCTCGCCGACACCAGGCGCGCGATCGTCGTCGCTGCGACCGCCGACCGGGTTCGCCCACAACGCCCTGATCGTGCAGCAAGGAAACTGCTTCACGACGCTGCACGGGCCGATCACACCCGGCGCCCATTGCGCCGTCGCCGACGCGTCGTACGTGGGTGGCGACCTGACGGCGACGTGCAGCCACTGGTTCTGGCCGATGAGCGGCGGGCTCGACCAGGCGGGTCGGCTGGCGATCTTCTACGTCGAGATGGTCAACGAGTTGGGCTCCGGGGCGGCCTCACCCGCGCATCCCGTGGCGGTGTGGGTGGCGCGGTTCAACGTTGCCACGCTCGATCTCATCTCGTTCGTGCCGGCACCTGCTTCCACAGCGTCGGTGGTCTACGGGTCGGCGGTCGAGTCCGACGGAGCGTTCAGCTATCTGTTCGGCTGGTCGTACGATCAGTTCAACCTGCCCGACCCCACATCACCACCGCCGTCTCAAGTGTTCGTGGCTCGCGTTCCAATGGGCCGCTTCGACCTGCAGCCGACTTACTGGGACGGCGATGACTGGGTCGCCAACCGTGCGTCCGCCGTTCCGATCAGCGTCACGCCCGACGGGGCCGGCAACCCGATGCAGCCGCGCCTGATCGACGGGATGTGGGTCTCGGTGGTGAAGGTCGGTGACTGGAACGGCAGCGCTGTGCGCGTCGACGTGGGGCCAGCACCCGAGGGGCCGTGGGTCACGGTGCACACGGTCACGGTGCCCACTCGCACGGTCGACGGACGCACGAACACGTACGCCGCCCAGTTGATGCCGTGGCGATCCGACACCGGCAACCTCGTCGTCGCCATCTCCAACAACGCATGGCAGATGGAGCCGCTGGCACTCGACAACCCCACGCTCTACCAGCCGCGGCTGTTCGAGCTCGCGGCACCACCTGGGTTGCCGTCGCCGCAGCTGACTGCCACGACCGAGTCGCTCGGGTTCGTGCCGACCAGCCCTCCGATCCGGGCCATCGACACCCGTGACAGCGCGCCGGTGGCGGGCGGCCATGTGTTGCGGGTCGGCCTGGCTGGCATGGTGACCGACGATGCCCGTACCGCGGTGATCGATCTCGCGGCGGTCGACCCGATCGGCGCCGGCTACCTCACCGCGTTCTCGTGCGACGAGCCGATGCCGCCGACCTCGAACCTCAACTACCTCGCCGGCACGACACGGGCGACACACGCCGTCGTCAGCCTTTCTGTCGATCGCTCGATCTGCGTGTTCACGATGGTCGCAACCGACGTGCTGGTCGACGTGACGGGGAGCTACTCCACAGCAGCGACAGCACTGGGCTTCCACCCGATGGCGCCGACGCGCATCTACGACTCACGACTCGCCGGCGGTGCATGGCGCATCGGCGAGACGCGTCCGATCGCGGTGCCGCCGGGCGCCGCCGGCGTGGCGATCAACGTGACCATCACCGAACCTGCGTTGGCTGGTTTCGTCACCGTCTTCGCCTGCCAGGCAGCGTTGCCCGTGGTCTCCAACGTCAACTACGTGGCGGGGCAGGTGGTGGCCAACCTGGTGCAGATCGGCGCGTCGGATGGCGAGGTCTGCGTGCACAGCAGCGCGCCGGTGCACATCGTGATCGACCTGCAGGGAACCTACGACGCCGCGCCCGACGGCTTGCACTACCAGGCTGTCGCGCCCACCCGCCTGGTCGACACGCGGATCGGTGTGGGCTCGGTGTTCGGTCGCGTCGCGCTCGACGTGCCGCCGATCGGGATCCTCCCCGCCAACGCGCCGGTCGCCACCACAGCCGTGCCCGCGAATGTGCGGGCCTTGATGGTCTCGATGATCGCCGTCACGCCGCGGAGCTCGGGTTGGGCCGAGATCGGACCGTGCGTCGAGCCCGGCTGGTCGACGCCGTACCACTCGTCGACGCTCAACTTCGTCGCCGCCGACGTCGTCGCCAACCAAGCCATCACTCCGACCCGCGCCGCCGGCGGCGCCGACATCTGCACCTTCTCCACGTCTCCGGCGTTCCACGTCGTCGACCTCACCGGCTGGTTCTTCTAGCGCGACGCGCCCCGCTCGGGTCGCGGTTCGGACCGGGGGTCGGGCGCGATTCCGGTGCTGCCACTACGCACAGCGCAGACACAGACGGGTCAGTGGTTGAAGTTCTCGAAGTAGCGGCTCGGGGTCGGGCCGCGCTGGCCCTGGTACTTCGAGCCGGTGGCGCCGCTGCCGTAGGGCTTGTCGGCGGGGGTGGTCATCTGCATGAAGCTGACCTGGCCGATCTTCATGCCCGGGTAGAGCGTGATCGGCAACGTGGCGATGTTGGTGAGCTCGAGCGTGATGTGGCCGTCGAACCCGGCGTCGATGAACCCGGCGGTCGAGTGGATGATCAGCCCGAGCCGGCCGAGGCTCGACTTGCCTTCGATCCGCCCGACCAGGTCGTCGGGCACGCCGATGCGCTCCAGCGTGCTGCCGAGTACGAACTCGCCAGGGTGCAGCATGAACACGCCATCGGCCTCGATCTCGACCGGCTCGGTGAGGGTGGCCATGTCTTCCTTCACGTCGATGACCCTCGCCGTGTAGTTGCGGAACACCCGGAACAGGTTGCTGATCCGCACATCGATCGACGATGGCTGCACGAATGAATCGTCGAAGGGCTCGATGATGATGCGCCCTTCGGCGATCTGTTCGCGCAACGTTCGGTCGGAAAGAATCACGTGCCGACGCTAACCTCTGTGCCACCTACGCGGGTGTAGTTCAGAGGCAGAACATCAGCTTCCCAAGCTGAGAACGCGGGTTCGATTCCCGTCACCCGCTCCATTGAAAGACCAGCTCAGAGGTGGTGCACCCTCCGAGCGAGGCTCCAGAAATCGGTCGCCGTGCCACTTCGTGCCACTTCCGTGCCATAACGGAATTAGGCTGTCGGCATGGGTCGCAGCCGTTGGGGGAGCGTGCGCAAGTTGCCGTCTGGTCGGTTCCAGGCGCGCTACTGCATCGATCTTGTATGGCACAGCGCGCCGACGACATTCCGCACCAAGCGCGAGGCCGACGCGTACCTCGCTTCGGTCCGCTCCGACGTGGACCGCGGCTCGTGGATTGACCCCGACGCCGGCAAGGTGACGTTCGAGGAGTACGCGACGCGCTGGCTCGCAGAGCGACCGCAGCTGCGACCCCGCACTCGCGAGCTGTACGAGGGTGAGTTGCGCCTGCACATC
>JANMNE010000325.1:0-21570 GCA_031373785.1 Ilumatobacteraceae bacterium | reverse complement strand
GGTCTTCACACCCACACCCATGGTGTCGCACAGCGCCATCATTTCGGCGTTGGTCATTCCGAGCTTCTTGGCGAGCTCGTGCACGCGCATGTTTTTCGCCAAAACCAGTTCAGCCTTTCGTTGGCATCGGCGTGCCGGAGTTTGTTCCGGCGGCCGTTAAGTCTCTCATGTTGGTGATAACGCTTTCGAATGGGATCCGCAACGTGTCGAGTGTGGTACCAGACACGTCACACCTCCACGCCCGGGCAAAGGCCTTGCGTCGCACGGCTGTGTCGAAACACTCGATCGAGCACAACCACGCGCCGCGCCCCGGAGATGCGCGACCGACCGTCGGCCCATCGGAACCCAACGTGCAGCGAACAAGCTGCTGTTGGGGACGATGATCCCGACATCCGATGCACATCCGGACGGGAACCTTGCGTGAATCATTCTGTTGCGTTGTCACCGTCTCCTTGTGTTGCTGCTACCTCTACCGGCGCTTCGGCGGTGTCAGGGTCTTGGACTGCCTCGGGTGGCGGAGCGTCACCGGCTGCTTGCGCATTCCATTGATCCTGCGTCATCACGCTGCCATCGGCGGCGTGCCACTCCATCTCGCCGCTCTCGGCATTGGCGACCCATTCGCCTTCTTCGTAATCAGCGTCGGCGTATTCACCTTCGGATGTCTGCGTCTCGCCGCGGATGTCGATCCGCACACCCGTGAGGCGAGCGGCGAGTCGGGCGTTCTGGCCTTCCTTGCCGATCGCCAGGCTGAGTTGGTGATCCGGCACGATCACGTCGGCCTGGGTGCCGTCGTCGCTGATGATGACTTCTTTGACCTTGGCCGGCGAGAGCGCCTTGGCGACGTAGTCGGCAAAGTCCTCGCTGAACGGCACGATGTCGATCTTCTCGCCGCGCAGTTCGTTGACGACCATGCGCACGCGGCCACCGCGGGCGCCGACACATGCGCCGACCGGATCGACGTTGTGGTCGTTGCTCCAGACGGCGATCTTGGTGCGGTGCCCTGGCTCGCGGGCACAGGCCTTGATCTCGACGATGCCGTCGGCGATCTCGGGAACTTCCAACTCGAACAGCCGCTTGATGAGACCCGGGTGGGTACGGCTGACAACGATCTGGGGACCCTTGGCGGTCTTGCGAACCTCGACGATGTATGCCTTGACGCGATCGCCGGGAACCGGGCGCTCGAAGGGCACCTGCTCGGCCTGGGGCAGCAGCGACTCCACGCGTCCGAGATCGAGCAGCGTGTAGCGCTGATCCGTCTGCTGGATGATGCCGGTGACGATGTCGCCCTCGCGGTTGGCGTACTCCTCGAACTTGCGATCACGCTCGGCCTCGCGAATCTTCTGGCTCATCACCTGTCGGAAGGTCGTGGCAGCGATGCGGCCCATTTCTTCCTTCTTCGGCGTGTCGTCGCGCTCGTTGATCCAGTTGCCGTCCTCGTCGATGTCGTACGCGGTGAAGGTGAACTCCATCGTGTCGGGATTGACGTCGACCGTTACTTCTTCGGCTGCGGTCGGGCGACGCTTGTAGGCCGTGGCCAATGCATCGACCATCACCTGGAGCAAGGTGTCGACGGAAATGTTCTTCTCGTTGGCCAGCATCCGTACTGCTTCTGACATGTCGAGACCACTCACGAGGCGTCCTCCTTCACTTCTGCGGGCGCATCGGCCCGCTTGCTCTTCGGGGCCTTGCCGGGCTTCGGCGCGGGGCCCCACACAAAGACTGTTTTTGCTCGGTCGATCTTGTCGTACTGCACGACTCGCTCGGTCAGTGCGGCATCGTTGAGTTGGATCGTGACCGACTTGTCGTCGGCGGCGATGAGCACACCTTGCAGGCGCCGTTCGCTGCGCTCGCCCTCGGGCGTGACGATGTCGCGCAGCCGCAACGCCACTGTTTTGCCGATCGAACGCTGGAAGTGGGTTGGGATGCGCAGGCTGCGCTCCAGGCCCGGGCTGGTGACCTCGAGCGTGTAGTGGCCACCCATCGGGTCGTCGTGGTCGAGTTCTCGCCCGATCAGCCGCGACGCCAGGGCGATGGCCTCCAGGTCGAGGGCTTCGTCGGCACCGGCCGGACGGTCGATGGTGACGCGCAACGTTCCGCCACGAAATTCGAGGTCGTACAGGTCGAGCTGCAGGTCAGACACGATCGGGGCGATCAAGCGCTCGACCTTCTTCAACGTGTTGGTATCGCTCATCTCGCCTCCTTCCGATTCTCTTTGTGCAACATTGGGCCTATCAGTAAAGAAGGCGTGGACCCCGAGGAGCCCACGCCTTCGGTTCATCGAACTGCAAAGGACCGATCGAGTATATCGGCTGGCGGGTAGTGTTTCGCCGCTGTCCGCAACCCTCTACCCGTCCACCCACATCCCCAAACCGAGGTAACCCCTGTGCTCCGAATGTCGACAATGTTCCTGCGTACATTGCGCGAGGACCCTGCCGACGCGGAGGTCGCCAGTCACCGGCTGCTCGTTCGCGCCGGCTACATCCGCCGCGCTGCGCCGGGCGGGTTCACGTGGCTGCCGATCGGTTGGATCGTGTACCAGAACGTCGAGCGGGTGGTGCGCGAGGAGATGGACAGGGCGGGCTTCCAGGAGGTGCACTTCCCTGCGCTCCTGCCACGCGAGCCCTACGAGTTGTCCGGCCGCTGGACCGACTACGGCGACAACGTTTTCCGCCTGAAAGACCGCAAGGGTGCCGACATGTTGCTGGCACCGACCCATGAGGAGCTGTTCACGCTCCTCGTGAAGGACCTGTACAGCAGCTACAAGGACTTGCCGCTGGTGATCTACCAGATCCAGACCAAGTTCCGCGACGAGGCCAGGCCGCGCGCCGGCCTGTTGCGCGGCCGAGAGTTCGTGATGAAGGACTCGTACAGCTTCGACCTCACCGACGAAGGCCTGGAGATCAGCTACCAACGGCACCGCGTTGCGTATCAGCGCACGTTCGACCGCCTCGGCCTTCCCTACGTGATCGTCTCGGCGATGAGTGGCGCCATGGGCGGCTCGGCCAGCGAGGAGTTCCTGGCTCCGATGGAGGTCGGCGAGGACTCGTACGTGCGCTGCACGAACTGCGACTACGCAGCGAACACCGAGGCAGTGCGTGTCGCCGCACAGCAGCCACTCCCCTACAGCGACGCCCCGCCCGCGCTGGTCGCCGATACGCCCGACACCCCGACCATCGAGACGCTCGTCGACCTGATCAACAGCCGCGCTGATCTGCGTCGCGCCGATCGGGAATGGACAGCTGCCGACACCCTGAAGAACGTGATCGTCAAGCTCCGTCACCCCGATGGTCGCACCGAGCCGCTGGCGGTCGGTGTGCCGGGCGACCGCGAGGTCGACATGAAGCGGCTCGAGGCGCAGGTCGGGCCGGCCGAGATCGAACCGTTCACCGAGGTCGACTTCGCAGCCAACACCCACCTGGTCAAGGGGTATATCGGGCCTGGGGCCCTGGGTGCCGACAAGCCCGCCGGCGTCCGCTATCTGATCGACCCGAGGATCGTCGACGGGACCCAGTGGGTCACCGGAGCGGACCAACCGGGCCGGCATGTCCTGTACCTGACGGCCGGCCGCGACTTCACCGCCGACGGCACCGTCGAGGCCGCCGAAGTGATCGACGGTGATCCGTGCCCGGTCTGTGGTTCGGCGCTGGAGATCGCCCGCGGCATCGAGATCGGCCACATCTTCCAGCTCGGCCGTAAGTATGCGAGCGCACTCGGTCTCAACGTGCTCGACCAGAACGGCAAACAGCAGGTCGTGACCATGGGTTCGTACGGCATCGGTGTGTCTCGCGCCGTCGCCGCGATCGCCGAGATGAACTGCGACGACAAGGGCCTGATCTGGCCGCACGAGGTGGCCCCTGCCGACGTGCACATCGTCGCCACGGGCAAGGCCGGCGATGCCCAACTTCCGGCCGCCCAACAACTGGCTGCCGACTGTGAGGCCGCTGGCCTGCGTGTACTGCTCGACGACCGGGTCGGCGTCTCGCCGGGCATCAAGTTCAACGACGCCGAGCTGATCGGCGTGCCGACGATCGTCGTCGTCGGCCGCGGGCTGGTCGACGGCCTGGTCGAGGTCAAGGACCGCCGTTCGGGCGATCGGCGCGATGTCGCCCTGACCGAAGCCGTCGACGCCTTGCTCGCCACACTCCCCCCGAGATGAGGGACATAGGACCCTGGAGCTGAAAGCTTCGGCGAGTTCTACTGACGAGATGGAAGTTCTCCTCATCGAATCCTCACCCGGTGTGGCCGCCACCTTGCAACATCGCCTCGTGCGCGATGGCCACGACGTGATCTCGTGCAACGATTCCCACGGCGGGCCCTGCAAGGGCGTGGAATCCGACGAGACCTGTCCAATGACCCAGCACATCGACGTCGCCATCCTCGCCCGCGAGCGAGACGCTGCCCCGAGTCTCAACGAGATGGGTTCGATCTGCGCCCAGCGGCACCGTGTCCCGCTCGTCACGCTGTACCCGGGCGACGAGTTCGGCCCCGGATCCAGCACCGAGGTCGCGGCCGCCGTCGCCCGCCGGGAGATCGAGGCCGGGTACGTCGCTGCAGTTCGACGCGATCTGGGCCATGACGTCGGTGACATCACAGTGCTGCGCGAGCACCAACGCGTTCACGTCGCCGTCTCGGTCGCCCAGCCTCGAACTGCACAGGAGATGAGCAGGTTGGCCGACCGCGCTCGCAAAGCGGTGCGCGATCACGACCAGCACACTCCCGTGATCGACATCTCGGTCGTTGCCGCCGAGGTGACCCCCGAGTGGGAGTGATCGGCTAGAACGACACCTGTACCACGAGTGCGGGGAGCGCGTCGATGCCACTGAATCCGGAAGCCGTTGGAACGATCGGTGAGGCCGTCGAGGCTTCTTGGACCAGCAAGGATGCGTTGCTCTACGCCGTCGGTATCGGCGCGGGTGCCGACGAGCTCGCCTACACCACCGAGAACACCAACGGCATCGACCAACAGGTGTTCCCGACCTTCGCGGTCGTCGTGGGGTGGGGCGCCGGTTCGGCGATGCGCAACATCGGCACCTTCAACCCGGCGTTGCTGGTGCATGGCCAACAGGCGATCACCCTCCACAAGCCGCTGCCGGTCAGCGGGTCGGCCAGCCTGCAGGGCCAGGTGGTCGGGATGTACGACAAGGGCAAGGCCGCAGTGGTCGTGACCGAGACGGTCGCCACCGATCTGGCCGACGGGCAGCTGCTGTTCACCAACCGCTCATCGGTGTTCATCCGCGGCGAGGGTGGATGGGGCGGCGACCGCGGGCCGGGTGGCCCGCAGAACGAGCCACCCGACCGCGCTCCCGACCACCAGGTCACCTATCAGACCTCGCCCGATCAGGCACTGGTCTACCGCCTGTCGGGCGACCGCAATCCGTTGCACAGCGACCCGTCGTTCGCGGCCATGGGCGGATTCGACCGGCCGATCCTCCACGGCCTGTGCACCTACGGGTTCACCGGCCGGGCGCTGCTGCACACGCTGTGCGGCGGTGACGCTCGCCGGTTCAAGCACATCGAAGGTCGGTTCACCTCACCGGTGTTGCCGGGCGAGGCGCTCACCGTGGCGATGTGGGACGTCGATGATGGCGCGACGGTGTTCACGACCTCCGTCGGAGATCGTGCCGTGATCGATCAAGGGCTGTTGCGCTTCGGCTGAGCGCTGTTCAGCGGCTGTCCGTCAGCGCGGCTGCGGCCAACCGCCGGGCTCGCCATCCATACCCGAGTTCTTGCGGGCCTTGGCGAGGAGGTCGCGCACGATGGGGCCGAGCAACGTCGGGTCCTCGACCGGCGCCTGGCGTGGTCCGCGAACCCACCCTTCGGCAATGGCCAACACGTCGCCGCTGGCCTCGAAGACCCGACCGCTGACGTCTTTCGACTCGGCTGATGCCAACCACGTGACGATCGGCGCGATCCAACGGGGCGAGCGCATCTCGCGCTGCTCGTCGGTCTCGGGCGCGGGGCCGAGGCCCTCGGTCATGCGGGTCAGGGCGACCGGCGCGACGGCGTTGACGGTGACCCCGTAACGAGCCAGTTCGAGCGCGGCGATGTTGGTGAAGGCGGCAATGCCGGCCTTGGCGGCGCCGTAGTTGGTCTGACCCGGATTGCCATAGATGCCACTGACCGAGGTGGTGTTGATGATCCGCCCATCAACGGGCTGGCCGGCCTTGGCGCGCTCGCGCCAATAGGCGGCTGCCCAACGACTGGGGGCGAAAGTGCCCTTGAGATGCACGTTGATGACCGCGTCCCACTCCTCTTCGGTCATGTTGGCCAGCACCCGATCACGCAGGATTCCGGCATTGTTGACGACGACGTGGAGATCGCCGAAGGTTTCGATCGCGGTGTTGATCAGACGCTGCGCACCCTCCCACGACGACACGCTGTCGCCGTTGGCGACGGCCTCGCCGCCCATGCCCTTGATCTCCTGCACCACCTGCTCGGCCGGGCTGAGATCGCCGCCCGAGCCGTCGACGGCAGCGCCCACGTCGTTGACGACCACCTTGGCGCCATGAGCCGCCAGGCTGAGCGCGTGCTCGCGCCCGATACCCCGACCGGCGCCGGTCACGACGGCGATGCGACCCTCACACAACTTGCTCATTTGGCACTCGGCTTGCTCATGGAAACCCCTCGGCTAGGTAGCGGACTACGCGAATCATAAAGTGACGACGATGTGTGACTGCCAGTCGACTCGTGGAATCACGCGACGCGAGGCACTCGGTACCGCCTTGGTCGTCGGCTCGGCGATCGCACTCGGCGGCGCAATCTCGACCCGAGCGGACGCGGCGACCGGGCCGGCGGTACCTGCGGTCGAGGTGCTGCCGGGGTTGTCGATCTACCCGCGCGACGCGTGGGGATTGCACCTCCCACCGGTTGCGGCCATCGAGGTCGAGACGCCGCAGTTCCTCCTGGTACACCACTCGGCGTCGTCCAACTCGTACACGAGTGCCGCGAACGTGATCCAAGCCACGTACGCATTCCATACGAGCTCGGCCAAGGGGTGGAGCGACGTGTGCTACGAGTTCTTCATCGGGCGCGACGGCGACGTCTGGGAGGGCCGGGCCGGGGCGTTGACCGGGCCCGTCGTCGCCGACGCAACGGGTGGCAGCCAGGGCTTTGCCCAGCTCATCTGCTTGTTGGGCGACTTCACCAGCCAGTTGCCGACCGAGGCCGCGCAGGCGTCCCTGGTCAACATGCTGGCCTGGCTCGCCGATCGGTATGCGATCGATCTCAGCGCCGGTGCGACGACGTCGTTCATCTCCCGAGGCTCGCAGCGGTGGCCCGGCGGCACCCCGGTGACGACCGAGACCATCGCCGGGCACCGTGAGATGTCGTACACCGCGTGCCCGGGCGATGCCTTCTATCCGCTGCTGCCGGACATCCGGGCTCGGGCGCTCGCGCAGCACGACGCGTGGCGAACGACCCTCAAGCCGGCGCGGCGCCTCGGCATCGTCACGCCGTAGCCTGCCGCCGATGACCGCAACAGATCCAGGGCACCTGCCGGCGACCGCTGACGTCGTGGTCGTCGGGGCCGGCCCGGCCGGATCGACGGCCGCCACGTTGCTCGCCCGCGCCGGACGCTCGGTCGTGGTCATCGACAAGGCCGTCTTCCCTCGTGACAAGTGCTGCGGCGACGGACTGACCACACTCGCCCTTCGTGAGCTCGAACGCCTGGGCCTGCGACCGGAGATGGTTGCGAACTGGAAGTCGGTCGATGCCGCATGGCTGCGGTCACCGTCGGGTCGCGAGGTCTGCGTGCCGCTTCCCGCCGATGGGATCTTTGCCGCCACCACTCCGCGGCGCGAACTCGACGCAGCCCTGCTCGACCTGGCGCGCCAGGCCGGAGCGCAGGTGCTCGAGGGCCACGGGCTGGGTGGCCTGCGACAGCTCGCGTCGTCAGTGGAGGTCGATGTCGAAGGGGCGGGAACGATCGAGGCTCGGTACGTGATCGCCGCCGACGGCATGTGGTCGGCAACTCGCAAAGCGTTGGGCGTCGGCGAGCCCGGCTATCTCGGCGAATGGCACGCGTTCCGCCAATATGCCCGCAACATCACCGGCCCGGCGGCAGACCGACTGATCGTGTGGTTCGAGCCGGACCTGTTGCCGGGATACATGTGGAGCTTCCCCCTGCCGGACGGTCGGGTCAACATCGGCTTCGGCGTGCAGCGCGACGGGGTTCGGCGCGTCCGCGACATGAAGCAGCAATGGGATGAGCTCCTCAGGCGGCCACACGTCGTCGAGGCGCTCGGCGCCGGTTTCGAGTTGGAGGATCGGCACACCGCCTGGCCCATTCCTGCAGGTATCGACCGAGCCACGTTGACGACGGGCCGGGTGTGCTTCGTCGGTGACGCGGCCATGGCCACCGACACCATGACCGGCGAAGGCATCGGCCAGGCGATCTTGACCGGGCGTCTTGCGGCCGAGGCCATCGTCGCCGGCGGCGCCCTGGCCACTGCTGAGGTCACCAAGCGCTATCGGTCGAGCGTGCAGCGCCATCTGCTCGCCGACCACAAGATGTCAGTGCGGCTCAGCAAGGTCCTCAGCCATCAGCTCGGGGCCCGTGGCGCCATCCGGTTGTTGGCAACCAGTTCCTGGACACGTCGCAACTTCGCCAGGTGGATGTTCGAGGACGAGCCGAGAGCCATCGTCTTCACCCCGTCTCGCTGGCACCGTCACTTCTTCCACCAACCGGGCCCCTACCAACCCTGAAACCCGGAGTCGAGTGTTTCAGGCCTCCCTGGGCGCGCCGGAACACTCCACAGGGAGCCGTCACGCGGCGGCGGCGATTCGTGACGCGTGCAGTTCGACCAACTCGTCGAGCAGGCCGTCGAGGTCGAGCAAGTCGATCTCGGTGACCCGTTCGATCTGCCAGCCGATCCGATGGCACTGGCGATCGCGACGCTTGTCCCTCGTCGTCCCGTCGAGCAGGAGATGGTCAGGATGCACGTCGATCTCGATGCCCCAACGGACGGCCGGTACCGCAAGGTCGAGCCGGACCTTGGAACCGTCCGGCAGGACGAGGTCGCGGAACTGCGGCTGCACCGGCACGCCGCGGGCCCGCAGGGCATCGCCGAGCACGAGTTCAGGATGCGATTCAGCGGCCGGGCGATCACCTCTGGCGAGCAGCGTTCGAGCGAACTGCATCGAACCCGGGCGGGTTGGATGACAGAGTCGCCGCGCCGTGGCTCCGAGACTTCCCATCGTGCACTTCTTGTGCTGGATCAACTGCTCGATCACGGATGCCAGGTCGACTTCCGGCAAGTCTCTGGCGAGGTCGAATGCAAGCCGCGGAGCGCTCGCCATCACGATGCCGTTGTTGAGGTGGGCGACGTCGAGGGCACCGATCTTTGTCGTCTGCCGAAGCACGACTCCGTCATCCAAGAGATGAACGCCGTGCGGCACCGAGAACACGATGTCCTCCACGATCGGCATCCGCCGCACTCCCGACAACCGGCCCCCTGACGGTCCTGTGACGAAGCCGTACGGATGGGCCAAGCACAGCGCGACGCATCGCGCCTCGAACGTGACTGGCGCCGAGCTGATCCGAAGGACGCTCCGGTGCACAGCGACCATGGCGCCTCCCTCGACGAGCCGCCTTCTGGCGTTTCGTCCAACACCGGCATCTGCCAACTGGCGCACCGTGGCGTGGCCGAGCTGACGACGCAAGATTGCAAAAGCGGCATCGGTGAGATCGATCATCGACTTCCCTCCAGACATCTACGTGCAGTTGGGGGAAGTCGCGTCGGACCCTACCGCCCAGCGACGCAACCACGTGTGGAGTGTCTGACGCCTACCCCCATACCCCGAAACACTCCACACCCGTTCTGTGGAGTGTCTGACGCCCACGTGGGTGCCCCGAAACACTCGACTCGGGGCGACGGGAGCCGCCTGTGACGGGGTGCGGTGGGATTGGCTACGGTGCGTTGCATGCGTACTCGGCTCACCGATCTGCTCGACATCGAACACCCGATCATGCTCGCCGGGATGGGCGGGGTGAGCTACCACCGATTGGTGGCGGCAGTGAGCGAGGCAGGCGGGATCGGCACGCTCGGCGCGTCGACGATGAGCGCCGAGGAGTTGCCGATCGAGATGGCCGCCGTGCGCGAGTTGACCGCGAAGCCGTTCGGCGTCGACCTGTTGACCGCGCTGCCCGGCCAGGTCGAACGAGGCATCCAATCGGTGATCGATGGTGGTGCCAGGATCTTCGTGGCCGGCCTCGGCGTGCCGCGCGAGGCGGTCGACCTGCTGCACTCCAACAACATCCTCGTCGGCAGCATGTGCGGCAAGGTTCGCCACGCCATCAGCGCTGTCGCCAGTGGGGTCGACTTCGTGGTCGCCCAGGGCACCGAGGCCGGCGGGCACACCGGCACGGTCGCCACGATCACGCTGGTGCCGCAGGTCGTCGACGCCGTCGCCGGAAAGGTTCCGGTGGTCGCTGCGGGAGGGTTGTACGACGGTCGCGGACTGGCGGCATCGCTGGCGCTCGGTGCGGACGGAGTGTGGATCGGTACCCGGTTCATCGCAACACCAGAGGCACGGGCCGTGAACGGCTACAAGGAGGCCCTGCTGGCCACCGCCGAAGACGGAACGGTGGTCAGCCGCTCGTACACCGGCAAGACCTGTCGGGTCGTGCGCAACGAGTGGACGAACCACTACGACAGCCATCCTGACGAGCTCCAGTCGTTCCCCGCCCAGGCGGTCTTCTCGGCTAAGGCCGGTGTGAACCACCTCGGCTTTCCCGACGGCACGGAGGTCGATGCCTCCCGCGAGTTCATGCCGTGCGGGCAGGGCGTCGGGGCAATCGATTCGCTCGTGCCCGCGGCCAAACTGGTGCACGACATGATTGCCGAGGCGGAGGAAACCATCGAGCGCTTGATGGGCGCGCGGCGATGACCGACACATCGACCATCTCCGCTCATGTCGACCGGGTGTGGACCGACGAGATCGTGCCGGCGCTGCACGATTACATCGCCATCCCCAACGTGTCGGTGCTCTACGACCCGCAGTGGCGCGAGCACGGCCACATGGCCCGCGCAGTCGAGTTGATCCGAGCCTGGTGTGCCGCCCGAAACGTCGCTGGGCTCACCGTCGACGTGCACGAGTTGCCCGGGCGCACGCCCTTGATCTTGATGCAGATCCCGGCGTTCGGCTCCGGAGCTGCCGACGACACCGTGCTGCTCTACGGCCATCTCGACAAGCAGCCGGAGATGACGGGGTGGCGCGACGACCTCGGCCCGTGGAAGCCGGTGCTCGAGGGCGACCGACTCTACGGACGTGGTGGCGCCGACGATGGCTATGCCGCGTTCGCGTCGGTGCTGGCCATCGAGGCTGCCCAAGCCGCGGGGATCAGCCACACCCGCTGCGTCGTGTTGATCGAAGGCAGTGAGGAGAGCGGCAGCCCCGACCTCCCCGCGTACCTCGAGGCGTTGGCCGGCCAGATCGGCACGCCCAGCCTGGTGCTGTGCCTCGATTCCGGGTGCCTCGACTACGAACGGTTGTGGGTCACCACATCGCTCCGCGGGCTGGCCGCTGGGACCCTGCGAGTCGAGATCTTGACCGAAGGCGTGCACTCCGGCGAGGCCAGCGGTGTCGTGCCGTCGTCGTTCCGGATCTGCCGTGAATTGCTCGACCGGATCGAGGACAGCTTCGACGGCAGGATGCTGCTCCCCGAGCTGAACGTCGAGATCCCACCCGACCGACGGCATCAGGCCAGCGAGACGGCTGCCGAGTTCCCGATCGGCGGACACTTTCCCTTCGTCCCCGGCGCCGAGCCGATGGTCGCCGATCCCACCGAGCAGTTGCTGGCGCGCACGTGGCACCCATCGCTCAGCGTCACCGGCGTCAACGGCATCCCGCCCGTCGAGTCGGCCGGCAATGTGTTGCGTCCACACACGTCGCTGCACCTCAGCGTGCGGTTGCCACCGACGTGCGATCACGAGGCGGCACTGGCCGCGCTGAACGCGGCCCTCACCAGCGACCCGCCGTACGGCGCACACGTGACGTTCGACGACGGGCACGCCGGCCCGGGATGGAACGCGCCTGCGTTCGCCCCGTGGTTGCAGACGGCGCTCGACGCGGCATCAGAGGCGAGTTTCGGCACCGCCTCGCGAGCCTTCGGCGAGGGAGGCTCGATCCCGTTCATGGGGATGTTGGGCGACATGTTCCCCGACGCCCAGTTCGTGATCACCGGCTGTCTCGGGCCCGGCGCCAACGCTCACGGGCCGAACGAGTACCTCCACGTGCCGACGGCACGACGCGTGACCAGTTGCCTCGTGACGGTGCTCCAGGCCCACGCAACTCGCTGAGAGGCCGCGCCCCCAGAACCGGAACGCGTTGATACCGTTCCGGCCGAAGGAGCGGATCCCCCATGACGGTCACCACCAACCTGCCGCAAGACGACCACGCAACGGCGCTGGTGGTGGAGCGAGTGTTCTTCGAGCTGCGCAAGGTCATCGTCGGTCAGAGCCGGCTGATCGAACGCATGCTGGTCGGTCTGTTGAGTCAAGGTCATTGTCTGCTGGAGAGCGTGCCCGGCCTGGCCAAGACGCTCGCTGCCGAAACGCTGTCGAAGGTCGTGGGCGGCACATTCGGGCGAGTGCAGTTCACCCCCGATCTCTTGCCGTCCGACATCGTCGGGACGCGCATCTTCCGTTCGTCGAGCGAGAAGTTCGACGTCGAGTTGGGTCCGATCTTCGTCAACTTCCTGCTCGCCGACGAGATCAACCGGGCACCGGCCAAGGTGCAGTCCGCGTTGCTCGAGGTCATGGCCGAGCAGCACGTGACGATCGGCGGCAACACCTACGACGTGCCGGTGCCCTTCTTCGTGATCGCCACGCAGAACCCGATCGAGTCCGAGGGTGTGTATCAGTTGCCGGAGGCCCAGCGCGACCGGTTCATGATGAAGATCACGATGACGCATCCGTCCGCCGAGGAGGAGATGACGATCGTCGATCGGATGAGCGTGTCGCCACCGGTGCCCGACCAGGTCCTCGACCTCCATGGCCTCGCCGATCTGCAGAAGCGGGCGACGGGAGTGTTCGTCGATCGCAGCGTGCAGCAGTACGCGGTCGACCTCGTGCAGGCGACGCGCACGCCGGCGCAGGCGGGCATGGCCGACCTGGCACCGGTGATCGCGCTCGGCGCCAGCCCTCGTGCGACGTTGGCACTGGTTCGTGGCGCCAAGGCATTGGCACTGCTGCGCGGCCGCACCTACGCAACGCCGCAGGAGATCTTCGACCTCGCGCCGGAAGTTCTGCGGCACCGGCTGATCCTCACGTACGACGCGCTGGCCCGCGACATCTCGATCGAGCACGTGCTCAGGCGGGTGCTCAGCACCGTGCCGACGATGTGGGTCTCACCCAAGCCGAACGACAGCGTCTGGCGAGGCTGAGCGGGTGGCCGCGAGCACGACGATCGACTGGCCGAGCGGGCCGACTCCCGCGTCGGTGGCCGAGGTGCTGCGGTCGCTCGAGTTCGCCATCAACCGACGTCTCGACGGCCAGCTCCACGGGCAGCACCAGGGCATCACACCAGGGCACGGCAGCGAGCCCGGTGAGTCGCGCACGTATCAGCCAGGCGACGATGTCCGTCGCATCGACTGGAACGTCACGGCGCGAACCCGCGAGCTGCACGTTCGCGACCAGATCGCCGACCGCGATCTCGAAGCCTGGTTGGTCGTCGATGTGTCGGCCGCCATGCACTTCGGCACGAACCACACCACGAAGGCCCAGATCGCTCTCGCTGCCGCGGCAACCGTCGGGTTCTTGACGGCGCGCAACCAGAACCGGCTCGGCGCCGTGCTGGTCGCCGGACCACATCTGCGGGTGAGGCCTCCGCGGCTCGGCCGCGACAACGTGCGGGCGATCCTGCAGACCATCGCCGATGCACCCGACACCGAGGGACTCGGTCGCAGCGACCTCCCCGAGGCGCTCCGCCGCGTCGGCGCGCTGAGCAAGCGGCGCGGCTTCATCTGCGTGATCTCCGATTTCGCCGGCTCGGAGTGGTCGTCACCGATGTCGGCGTTGTCGATGCGTCACGACCTGCTCGCCGTCGGTGTCATCGATCCCCGCGAGTTCGACGTGCCGCCGATCGGGCTGGTCACGTTCTCCGACCCCTCGACCGGCTCGACACGCGAGATGATGGTCACCAACGACGCGCAACGGCGATTTGCCGCTCTGGCGGCGCAACAACGGGCCGAGCGCGAGCAGACGGTCCGCGCCTCGGGAGGCGACTGGCTGGAGCTGTCGACGGATGGTGACTGGTTGACGGAGATCGCCGCACACGTGCGCAGGCGCCGGCTGCGTCCGGCGATGATCCATCGATGAGCTGGGACTTCCTCGCTCCGGCACGCCTCTGGCTGCTGTTGGTCGTGGCCGGCCTCATCGGCGCGTACGTCCTCGCTCAGCGTCGCCGCGCTGTCAACACGGTCCGCTTCACCCAGATCGAGATGCTGGACCAGATCGCCCCGCGCCGGCCCGGTTGGCGACGCCACGCCATCGCCGGCGTGCAACTCGCCGCGCTGACCATCGGCGTGCTGGGTGCCGCCCAGCCGGTTCATCGTTCGACAACCCGGCCGCGGTCGGCGGGAACGATCATGCTGCTGTTCGACGTGTCGTTGTCGATGCAGGCCGACGACGTGTCACCCAACCGGCTCGAGGCGGCGAAGAAGGCCGGGGAGGACTTCGTCGACGCCGTCGATGCCGACATCGACGTCGGATTGATCTCGTTCAGCGGCACCGTCGCCACCGATGTCGAGCCGACAACCGATCGAGTTCGGCTGACCAAAAGTATCGAGGCGCTGCAACTCGGTGAGGGGACGGCCATCGGCGACGCGATCGCTGCTGGTGTTCACTCGCTGCAACGCGGCGAGCCGACCAACGACTCGCCGGGCACGCTGGTCGTGCTCTCCGACGGCGAGACCACCCGCGGCCGACCCACGGCGGATGGCGCCAAGGTCGCCGCCGATGCCAAGGTGCCCGTCTACACGATTGCCTTCGGTACCGACGGCGGCGCCATCACCAACCCAGACACCGGCGAGGTCGACCCGGTGCCCGTGAAGCTCGACGAGTTGCAGGGTGCGGCTGATGCAACGGGTGGCAAGGCCTACGTGGCGCCGTCGGCCGACGAACTGGCCAAGGCGTACACCGACATCCGCGCCAATCTGCAGCAGACGACCGGCGAGGCGATCACGACCATCCACGAGCTGGCCTGGCGCTACGTGCTTGCCGCAGTGCTGCTGCTGATGATCGCCTGGGGGCTCGGGCTGTGGTGGCTGCGCGGCCCGCTGTGACCGCTACAGCGTGTCGGCGACCTCGGCGGCGGCGATCGTGATCCGCTGCGCCCGGGCGTCGGCAGCCAGGTTGGCCGCCATCTTGTTCATGACATAGCCGACGGCCAACTGGCGCTCGGGCTGAGCGAACGCATTCGACCCGCCGGCGCCGGAGTGACCGAAGCTGCCGGCGCCGGAGTACGGGGTGAACATGCCGTACGTCATGAACCCCATACCGAATGTGGTCGGCATCACCAGGCACAGGTCGGGTTCACCGGCCGGTGTGATGGTGGCTCGGGCTCGCTCGCGGGTCACGTCGTTCAGCAACTGCACCCCGTCGATCGGCGCCATGGTGGCCGCATACACCTTGGCCAGCGCCTGCGCGGTGCCGATGCCGTTGGCCGCAGGGACTTCTGCAGCGTGCACATCGCGACGGTTGAAGGCGTCGTCGACATGGAGCGCACCGTTGAGGTACAGGGCCCGGCCACCACGGGTTTCCGGGCCGAGGAACATCTCCAGCATCGCCCGGATTGCCGGATCGGGATTGTCTTCGTTCAGCGGCCTCCCGATGATGGGCGATACACGCGGCTCTTGCTCCTCGGGGAGGCCGATCCACAGCTCGACACCGAGTGGGCCGGCGATCTCGTCGGCCAGGAACTGCCCCGGCGAGCGACCGTCGGTGCGTCGGATCAGCTCGCCTGCCAGGAACCCGAACGTCACGGCGTGGTAGCCGTGGCCCGAGCCGATCGGCCAATCGGGCTTGGTGTCGGCAAGCATCGTGGTGATCGTCTTCCAGTCGAGTGCGTCGGCCAGCGTCACCGGAGCGTCGGGAGCGATCAGGCCACATTGGTGGCTCATCATCTGCGCGACGGTGGCGCCGCCCTTGCCATGAGCTGCGAACTCCGGCCAGTACGTGGCCACCTTCTCGTCGTAGTCGAGCAAGCCCCGTTGCGCACACATCGCGACCGCGATGGCGACGATGCCCTTGGTGGTGCTGAACATCAACTGCAGCGTGGAGTCGTCGTAGGGACGATCGCTGGTGGCGTCGAACGTGCCACCCCAGATGTCGACCACTCTGACACCGCGGTGATAGACGGCGGCGGATGCGCCGACCTCTTCACCGAGCTCGAAGTTCTTCTCGAACGCCGCCTTGACGGGCTCCCAGCCAGGCGCGACGAACCCGTCGGCATCGATTTTCGTCATGGGGATGACGGTACCTGGAATCAGGCGTCGTCGACGATCGCCCTCAAGGTCTCGATCTGATGCACGGCGTCCGGCCCGATCGGGTTGACGGACAGCACGGTCACCCCGGCCTCCTTGTAGGCGCCGACCCGCTCCTTGATGTAGCTCACCGGACCAACCAGGTTGGAGAGCTCCAGCC
This sequence comes from Ilumatobacteraceae bacterium, assembly GCA_031373785.1. Lineage (GTDB taxonomy): Bacteria > Actinomycetota > Acidimicrobiia > Acidimicrobiales > Ilumatobacteraceae > JAENVT01. Next base: position 4,927 of record JANMNE010000325.1, on the reverse strand, counting down.
ATTCGCCAGGCAGGCGTGCCGCGGCTTCGTCCTTCTTGCCATCGAGGTACAGGTCCTGGACGTCGATGGCCTCCTGCTCGTATCCGTAGTCACGGCAGATGTCGTTGTAGAAGTTCTTGCCGCGGGCACCCATGCCACCGACGTACAGCGCGGCCATCGGCCGGGCGAAGTCGAGGATGGCCTTCTGCTGGTCACCCACGAGGTCCTCGCCGATGGCCAGCATGCCGCCGGCGGAGATGTCGAGCCGAGCGCGCGAGGGATCGCGCTTGGCCAGCCCGGCTTTCAACTGTTCGCCCCATACCAGGTGGAACTTCTCGGGGATGAACATGATCGGCAGCCAGCCGTCGGCGATCTCGGCCGTGGCCGTGACGCTGAGACCCTTCAAGCTCGCCCACCAGATCGGGATCTCGCTGCGGACCGGATGGTTGATCAGCTTCAGCGGCTTACCCAGCCCGGTGCCCTCACCGGGGGGAAGCGGCGCCTGGAAGGTCTGACCCTGGTAGTCGAACTTCTCCTCGCGCTTCCAGATCATGCGGCAGGCCTCGATGTACTCCTTGATGCGCTGCATCGGCTTCTCGTACCGCACGCCGTGAAACCCTTCGATCACCTGCGGCCCACTGGCCCCCAGACCGAGGATGAACCGGCCGTCACTGACGTAGTCGCAGCCGGCCGCGGTCATTGCGGTGAGGGCCGCCGTGCGGGAGAACACGTTGATGATGCCGGTGCCGATCTCCACCCGATCGGTGATGGCGGCCAGGTAGCCGATCTGGCTGATCGCGTCGAAGGTGTACGCCTCGGCGACCCACACCTGGTCGAGCCCGGCCTTCTCGAGTTCCACGACCCGCTGTGCAGCCTCTTTGAAACCGCCGCCGTAGTTGATCATCATCGACAACTTCATGACTGGGAGCCCCTCTCCGTTCGAATGTGCGCGCCGTTGAGGTTGCCGGATCGGAACCCTTCGAGGTCGAGCGTGACGTATGTGTATCCGGCGGCCTTGGTGGCGGCCACGACGTCGGTGCGAGACGCGACGACGTCGGATAGTCGATCGAGTGGAACCTCGATGCGCGCGGTATCGCCGTAGTGGCGAACCCGTAGCTCGGCGAACCCGATCCGCTTGAGCGCGGCCTCGGCGCGGTCCACCTGGCTCAGCAGCGCCACCGTGACCTCGGTGCCGTACGGCACCCGACTCGCCAGGCATGCGGCGGCCGGCTTGTCCCACGTGCGCAGCCCGAGCACCTGCGAGGCGGCGCGCACGTCGGCCTTGGTGAACCCGGCAGTGACGAGTGGGAACGTCGCACCGCCTTGGTCGGCGGCCAGCTGACCCGGCCGATGATCACCCAGGTCGTCGAGGTTGACACCGAGCACCACGGTGGCGCCGCTGGCGGCAGCGATCGGCGCGACCACATCCATCAGTTCGGCCTTGCAGTGGTAGCAACGGTCGGTGTCGTTGATCCGGTACGCGGCGCGCTCCATCTCGTGGGTGACGACCGGGGTCCAGCGAAGGCCCCACTCGGCGGCGAGGGCGCGGCAGTCGGCCTCTTCATCGCCGGCGAGCGACGGCGATACGGCCGTCACCGCATGGGCGTCATCGGCGAGCACCTGGTGAGCGACAGCGGCAAGGAATGCACTGTCGGCTCCCCCGCTGAACGCCACGACGACCCGGCCGAGGCGGCGCAGTTCGACCTGCAGCGCGTCGATCTTGTCGTCGAGCAGACTGGCGGGCACCCCGCCGACGCTAGCGGCCGCGATGCCGGATCACGGCGGCGGCAATTCCGGCGCGAGGTCGGGACTTGATGGTGCAGGATGGTGGCCATGGCCATCATCGAGGTGGGCGATCTCTCGAAGACCTTCACGGTTCCGGTTCGCGAGCAGGGCTTGCGCGCGTCGGTCCGCAGCCTGGTGCACCGTGAGATGAAGGAGGTCACCGCCGTCGACTCGGTGTCGTTCACCATCGAAGCTGGCGAGGTCGTCGGCTTCCTCGGCCCCAACGGCGCCGGCAAGACCACGACGCTGAAGATGCTGTCGGGGCTGCTGCACCCGACCGGCGGCCGGTGCAGCGTGCTGGGGTTCGAGCCGAAGGGCAGGCCGTCCGCGTTGCTGCGCCAGATCACGCTCGTCATGGGCAACCGAAATCAGTTGCAGTGGGATCTGCCGGCGCTCGACTCGTTCGAGCTCAACCGGGCGATCTACCGAATTCCCCGCGCGGACTTCGTGGCAACCCGCGACGAGTTGATCGAACTGCTCGACATCGGCACCCTCGTGACCCAGCCGGTACGCAACCTGTCACTCGGCGAGCGGATGAAGATGGAGATCGCCGACGCGTTGTTGCATCGTCCACAGGTCCTGTTCCTCGACGAGCCGACCATCGGCCTCGACATCACGATGCAGCGCAGGATCCGCAGTTTCGTCGCCGACTACAACACCCGGTACGGCGCGACCGTCATCTTGACCAGTCACTACATGGCCGACGTGCAAGCGCTGTGCAAACGGGTGATCGTGATCCATCATGGCCGTCTCGTGTTCGACGGCGACCTGACCGCGCTGTCCGACCGGTTCACCACGCAGCGCACCATCAGGGCGCGCCTGGCCGACGGCGAGGAGATCACCATCCTCGCGGCTCGCGCCGACACCGCCTCGGCCACGGCTCGGCTGCTGGCCGAGCACGACGTCGTCGATCTGACCATCGAGGACCCGCCGATCGATGACGTGATCGAGCAGGTCTTTGCCGACGCCCACGACGCGCCGTGATCGCGCTCTACGCCGCGCACATGCGCTACTCGGTGTTGCAGCAGTTCCAGTACCGCGCCGCCAACTACTTCTACATGATCGGCATGATCGCCGAGCCCGTGGTGTATCTCGTCGTGTGGTCGACGATCGCCCGGGCCCACGGCGGATCGATCGACGGCCTCACCCCGGGCGGGTTCGCCGCCTACTACATCGTGTGGACGCTGGTGCGGAACATGAACATCGTGCTGACGCCGTTCGCGTGGGAGGAACGGATCAAGGACGGCACCTTCGCCGGCCAGCTGATGAAGCCCGTGCACCCGATCCACGAAGACATCGCCGGGTTCATGGGCTGGAAGCTCGTCGTGCTGCTGTTGTGGGTCCCGATCGCGATCGTGCTGGTGCTGCTGTTCCGCCCCACGCTGAGCCCGACGTTGCTGCAGGGCGTCGTCTTCTTCTTCGCCATCTGGGGCGCCTATCTGATCCGGGCCATCATGCAGTGGTCGTTGGGGCTGATCACGTTCTGGACCACGCGAGTCGCCGCGATCTTCGAGGCGTACTACCTCAGCGAGATGCTGCTGTCGGGGCGAGTGTTCCCGTTGGTGCTGATGCCCAAGTGGTTCCAGACGTTGACGTGGTACTTCCCGTTCCGTTGGTCGTTCAGCTTCCCGATCGTCGCGCTCACCGGGCCGATCGAGGATCGCGATCTCTTCATCGGCCTCGGCATGCAGGTGGCGTGGATCCTCTTCGGCATCGGAGTGCTGTCCCTCGTATGGCCGCGTGCGGTCCGACGCTTCAGCTCGGTCGGTGGATAGTGGAGCATCGCGGTGGAGGCCTTCGGCTGACCGGCACGTTCCTGCGTGTCGGCGTGATGAACGAGATGCAGTACCGCATCAACTTCTTCCTGCAGTTGCTGCAATCGTTGCTGACGGTCGGCACCGGTCTCATCATCCTCGCCGTGGTCTTCTCCAAGACCGACGATCTCGGAGGGTGGAGCCGGCCGCAACTGCTCGCGGTGATGGGGGTGTTCACCCTGGTCGGCGGGATCATTCGCACCTTCATCCAGCCGAACATGCAGCGCGTCGTCGAAGACGTGCGCCAAGGCAAACTCGACCATGCGTTGACGAAACCCGCCGACGCACAGCTCTTGGTCAGCATCCGTGATGTGCGCTTCTGGCAGCTCACCGACGTGCTCGTCGGCGTGGTGGTGCTGATCGTGGCCTTGGTCCAGATGAGCTCGACCACACAATGGCAGCACGTCGTCGCGTTCGTCGCGCTGCTCCTCAGCGGGCTGGTGTCGATCTACTGCTTCTGGCTCATGCTGGCCTCAGCGTCGTTCTGGTTGGTGCGCATGAACGAAGTGCAGGAGTTGTTCGACGGCTTGTTCCGTGCCGGCCAGTACCCGGTCGGGATCTATCCCGGGTGGCTGCGATACGGCCTGACGTTCGTCATCCCGCTGGCCTTCGCGATCACCGTTCCGTCCGAGGCGGTCACCGGCCGACTGGCATGGCAATCGGTGGTGGTGATGATCGCGTTCACCATCGTCTTGCTCGTCGTGTCGCGCTGGTGTTGGAAGCGGGGCCTGCGGCGCTACGGCGGCGCCTCGTCGTGACCGTGGTCGCTAGTGCTGTGACGTTCGCCCTGCCGGACGGATGCCCCGACCCCGGCCAAGTTCTGAACCAGAAGCGCCGTTCTGCGCGTGCTCGGGGCGTCGTGCGACTCGCTGATCTGTGCGCGCGTTCTGCGAGCGATTGACGACGAGTTTGTAGGTGCCGTGACAACGACGTGAGATCGCGCCGCACATGACACCCACGCGACGGGTCCGGCAAGGTGGGCGTTGCCGTAGCGTGCCGGGGTGGTGAATGTTGCTGCGAACGGCAAGCAGGTTGAGTCAGTGTGGGACTTTCCGCGGCCGCCGCGTGTCGAGCGTGTCGAGTGGCGGATCCGGGTCGAGCTCGCCGGTGTCGTCGTGGCAGACGCACCGTGGTCTCACCGGGTGCTGGAGACCAGTCAGCCGCCGGCGTACTACCTTGACCCGCAGTTCATCGACGACACATTGTTGCGAGCTGACGCCCACCACCACACGCTGTGCGAGTGGAAGGGAATCGCCACCTACGCCGACGTGCTCGCCGGTGACACCATCGCATCGAGGGCGGCGTGGAGCTATGCGCGACCCGCGCCGGAGTTCGCGTCGATCGCCGGC
>JANMNE010000274.1:0-2819 GCA_031373785.1 Ilumatobacteraceae bacterium | reverse complement strand
CGATCCGCTCGATGAGGCCGGCGAGGTAGTCGACGGCAGCATGGATCGTTGGTGGCGCATCGGCATACTCGGTGATCAGACCGGCGTAGTCGCGAGCCCATGAGTCCGACGAAGTGACGACCGCTCCGCCGACGAGTTGCGCCCCCCGGCGGCAGGAAGCCAAACCCAGAAGTCGGCTCTGAGCAGGACTTCAATGAGAGCGGGTGACGGGAATCGAATCTGCATAGCCAGCTTAAAGAAATGTTATACGGATTCTCGTGGTCAGCGTCGATTCACAAACTGCCAGGTAGAGGAGCCCACAATTTGACCGCTGTTCCCCTCTGGAGGCCATTTCACGCCGTTCTGAATGCCGCGCCAATGCCGCGACCGGCGTAGGATGGCGCTGTGGCACGCAAGCGCCAGCGTCGAGCACCTGAGAGCGGGGCGGTCATCCAGAACCGCTCCGGCACGTGGCGCGCCCGCACCTACGTGGGCGACGGCAAGCACGTGTCACTCGGTTCGTTCCGCACCAAGGCCGACGCCGAACGGGCGCTGCTGCTGGCCGGCGCCGACCAGCAGCGAGGCGCCTGGGTCGATCCGCGCAACGGCAAGGTCACGCTCGAGGCCTACGCCAACCATTGGCTGGCGCACCGCCACAACCTGCGCATCCGCGCGGTCGAGCTGTACCGAAGTCAGCTCGACAACCACATCGTCCCGGCGCTCGGCCGCCGCGAGCTGTCGAAGCTGTCGACGGCCGAGGTTCGCGTGTGGTTCGCCAACCTCGTCCAGGAGAGCGGCCTCGCGCCCACCACCGCGGCCAAGTGCTACCGACTGCTGCGCACGATCCTCAACACCGCCGTCGAGGACGAGCTGATCGTGAAGAACCCGTGCGTCATCAAAGGCGCTGCCACCGAACGCTCGCCCGAGCGGCCGATCGCCACGATCGCACAGGTCGACGCGCTCGCCAACGCGATCGACCCACGCTGGCGGGCACTCGTGTTGCTCGCCACCTACGGCTCGCTGCGCTGGGGCGAGCTGACAGCACTCACTCGACAGCGCATCGACCTGCAGGCCGGCACGGTCGAGGTGGTCGAGCAAGCCTTGGAGCTGTCCGGTGGAACGAGGGTGCTCGGCCCGCCGAAGACCGACGCCGGCCGACGCACGATCACCATGCCGGCGTTCGTCGTCGACGAGCTCGCCGATCACATGCGCCGCTACGTCGGGCCGGAACCCGACGCGGTGGTGTTCACCGGCCCGAAGGGTGCGCCGCTGCGGCGTGGCAACTGGAACGGCAAGTGGAACGCAGTACGCAAGGCCGTTGGTTGCGACGGCTTGCGCTTCCACGACCTTCGCCACACCGGCAACACGCTCGCCGCCTCGACTGGTGCGAGCACCAAGGAGCTGATGGCGCGCGTCGGGCACAGCTCGGCGCGAGCGGCATTGCACTACCAGCACGCCACGAGAGAGCGCGACCAAGCAATCGCCGCTGCCCTCGATGCGATGGCTCGACCAAAGGAGTCGAGGCCAGAGACGCCCAATGCCACCAGACCGCTCCACCGCCTTCCGTACACTGGGTCCATGTCCGTCCAGCACTTCGTCGACGAGCAGGGGCGCTACGACGGCAAGACGCTGCAGGAGCTGTGGCCGTCGGTGGTCGACGAAGTCGTCCGTGCCGTCGACCCAACCGAAGTGATCCTGTTCGGCTCGGTGGCCCGGGGCGAGGACGGACCCGACTCCGACATCGATCTGCTCGTCGTGTTCGATCACATCGAACCGGCGGAGAAGCGGCCGATGATGGCGCGCATCCGATCGGCGATAGAGACCTTCGCGCCGGTCGATGTGATCGTCACCGACCCGGCCGAGATGGCGGAGCGCCACGACGACGTCGGCTCGATCCTGTACTGGCCCGCGCGCGAAGGCCGCCCGGTGTATCGGCGGGCGAGTGTCCAAGCAGTCTGATCCGCACGAGTGGCTGCGGTTCGCCCACGACGACCTCGCCGCCGCCCGGCTGCTCTTGACCGATGTCGAGCTGCCGCCTCGCATGGCGTGCTTCCACGCGCAGCAGGCCGCAGAGAAGGCTCCGGAGCGACCTTCCGAAAAGGTGGACGCACTTGCATGCCGGTCGGATGCGTTGGTGGCCGCCGATGCCGCTTTGAGCTCGCCTGGCGTCGGCAGGCTGCGCTCGGAGGCGACGAAGCACACCACGGCGAACGAGGGCCCTGCCAGGCCAGCGATCCAGTTGGGGGACGAGTTTGCCCGCTGGGCACGGCGACCCGGCGGGCGTTGCGGTCAGTAGCTCGTTGGGCGGCGGCCCGGACGAGCGGGCGGGATCGCACTCGCGTGGACAGTCGCGTCGTCAACGCGATTGTCGACGCGACTACTCACGCGACTGTCGGAGGAAACGCCTGCTCAAGCCGTGTCCCTGCAAATGTCACGCGGCGGTCGTGATATTTGGTTGCATTGGGGTTGGGAGGAACGATGGCGACAGAGGTGAAGACGGTCCACAGGCTGAAGGTGACATTGCGGCAGGTGAAGCCGCCGGTGTGGCGGCGCATCGAGGTGGCCTCGAACATCAAGCTGTCCGAACTGTCGGGCGTGCTGGAGGCGGCGATGGGTTGGCTCGGCGGTCACCTGCACGCGTTCGAGGCTGACGGTGTGTTCTTCGAGATCCCCGACGGCGAGAGCTTCGGCTTTCCCCCGCCTCGAGACGAACGCAAGGCTCGGTTGGGTGAGGTGCTTCCGGCGGTGAAGTCGAACATGCGGTGGGACTACGACTTCGGTGACGGCTGGGAGCATGACATCGTCGTCGAGGCGATCGAGCCGATGAAACGCGAAGCTAC
>JANMNE010000250.1:0-11368 GCA_031373785.1 Ilumatobacteraceae bacterium | reverse complement strand
GCGTCGATTCCGGAGCCGGTGCGGGAGTTGGATAAGCCGTTTTTGATGCCGATCGAGGATGTGTTCACGATCACGGGTCGTGGCACGGTGGTGACTGGCAAGGTCGAGCAGGGCAAGGTGCATACTGGTGACGATTTGGAGATCGTTGGTTTGAAGACGACGCAAAAGACGGTGTGTACGGGTGTGGAGATGTTCCGCAAGATCTTGGATCAGGGTCAGGCGGGTGACAACATCGGCGCTCTGCTTCGTGGGACGAAGAAGGAGGATGTGGAGCGGGGTCAGGTGTTGTGTAAGCCGGGTTCGATTACTCCGCACACGAATTTCGAGGGTCAGGTGTATGTCCTGTCGGCGTCCGAGGGTGGGCGTCATAAGCCGTTTTTCAACAACTATCGTCCGCAGTTCTTTTTCCGGACGACGGATGTGACTGGGACGATCATGTTGCCCGAGGGGACTGAGATGGTGATGCCGGGTGACAATGTGGCGATCACTGTCGAGTTGGGTAAGCCGATCGCGATGGACGAGGGTCTGCGGTTCGCGATCCGCGAGGGTGGCCGTACCGTAGGCGCCGGCCGCGTCACCAAGATCACGAAGTGAGCTAACGCACCCACATGGCACAAAGCATTCGCATCCGCCTGAAGGCGTTCGATCACGAGATCATCGACCAGTCGACGCGCAAGATCGTCGAGACGGTCACCCGTACCAGCGCCACGGTTCGTGGCCCCATCCCGTTGCCGACCGACAAGCACCGTTATACGGTGATTCGTGGCCCGCACATCGACAAGGACTCACGTGAGCACTTCGAGATGCGCGTCCACAAGCGTCTGATCGACATCATTGATCCCAATGCCAAGACCATCGACAGCCTGCAGCGCATCGAGCTGCCGGCCGGTGTCGACATCGAGATCAAGATTCAATCCAGCTGATCTGCCGCCGCCAAAGCGGCGACTCTCTGGGGGAGCCAAGCAAAGAACCTCGTCGGGCCTCGGTCCGGCGGGGTTCTTTCATTTCCCGCAATCCGAGGGAATGGCCGGCGTGCCGTGGAAGTGCGCATTTTCGCAGCAGGACGTCCTGTCTCGAAAGTTCGCACTTCGCCTGAGCGTTCTGAGTTGTGAGTCCGGTGTCGCGGCGGACGCGTGATCGGGCTCACGCCTCAACGACACCCGAACCGGTGTGAGCCGGATGTTGTCGTCTCACGCGTCACCCGACACACACCAGTCCGGGGTCGGCGCGCTCAGGCGCGGCGCGCCATTTGCCGATAGAACTTCATCATCGAATCGAATCTCCCACCACCACCTCCTCCCGACGAGCCCAAAAAGCAACGCAAGCAGCTGTTCGGGTTGCCGGGTCGCCAGGTCGTGCTGGTGCTCGGGTTGGTGATGATCGTCTGGCTGGCCGGCCTGGTCGGTGCGCTGATCGGGGTGCAGTGGGCCCAGCAACGGTCGGCGCCGTTGCGAAAACCCTCCACCCTCGGCATCAACGTCGTCGAGCCGCGGGCCAACCCGCTGCCGCGCCTCGATGTCGAGGCGATTGCCAACGACGTGGCCCCCAGCGTGGTCGCCGTGCAGTCCGAGGTCGAGCGCTTCGGCCATCCTGGCGAGTCCCTGGGCTCGGGCGTGATCCTGACGGCCGACGGCGAGATCGTCACCAACGCCCACGTCGTCGGTGACGCCAAGATCGTGCACGTACGGCTCACCGGCGAGAGCGAGCCCCGCGAGGCAGCAGTGATCGCCGCCGATCCGCTGCGTGATCTGGCACTCCTGCGCGTCGACACCAGCGGCTTGACCCCGGCGACGTTTGCTGCGCCCGACGATGTGCGCCTCGGCGACGAGGTTCTGGCCATCGGGTATGCGCTGGACCTCGACGGTGATCCGACGGTCACCCTCGGGATCGTCTCGTCGCTCGATCGCACGCTCGACACCGAGACCGGGTCGTTGAAGGGTCTCATCCAGACCGACGCCGCGGTCTCGTCCGGCAACTCGGGGGGGCCGTTGGTCGACTCCCTCGGGCACGTTGTGGGTCTCACGACCTTGGCGTCGTCGAGCGGGATCGGCTCGACCGCCAACGGTCTCGGCTTCGCAATCTCGACCACCGAGATGCTGCCGACGCTCGACCGGCTCCGCGCCGAGGCCAATGGTGCGCCGTCGCCGTCGGGCTATCTCGGCGTCGAGCTCGAGAGCCGAACCGACGGCGGAAGTGGCGCCCTGGTGACCAAGGTGGTGGCCGGCTCAGCGGCTGACGAAGCGAGCATCGGGGTCGGCGATGTCGTCGTCGCAATCGATGGCCACTCGATCGATGGTGACGCCGGCTTGATTGCGACCATCCGCGATCTCGGGCCCGGGGACAGGGTTACGGTGTCGGTCGTGCGCGATGGCCGCACACTCGACATCGGTGTCGTCTTGGGCGAACGTCCGTCCGGTCCCTAAGCGGACACGAGGGGGAAGCGCTCGTCATCGAGCGGCTGGCCGGGTGTGATCGGGTCGTACGGCGGTGAGTGCAGCCATGGCCTGGTCGCGAATCGCGCGTCGCTGCCGAGGTAGCGGAAGCTGACCGCCCTGCGTCGGGTCGAGGTATGGCCGGCGGTGCCCGGCGCGGCGTGCAACGTGCGGAAGTGGAACGCCAGCACGTCACCGGGCTCCATGTCGAATGACACGATCTCATGGTCGTCGCGCACGGCATCGATGTCGGGGACGAACTCGAAGTCGCCGGGCTGGTCGACGTATGCCGACTGGTCGACGAACTTGCGGGGCACGAACCGCCGGCCCCAGCGATGCGACCCGACGATGAACTCGACGCCGGCTGCGCGAGGCACCGGGTCGAGGGGAACCCACAAGCTGACGTTGGTGGCGCCGTCGACGCAGTAGTACGGCTCGTCGTGATGCCACGGAGTGACTTCGTGCGTGTCGCGTTCCTTCACCAGCGTGTGCTCGTGGAAGAAGCGCGGCGTTTCGCCGATGAGCGCGCGGGCGAGCTCCGGCAACGGGCCGTGCAGGGCGGCATCGCGGTATCCGGTGATCCGCTGCCAGTTCACGTAGTCGCCGAAGAAGCGCCCGGTGCCGTCCTTCGGGGTGTAGTCGTTGGCCCACGGACCCGGCGCGGCGAGGTTCTCGTCGACTGCATCGGCGAGCAGGCGAAGCTGTGTTCGGTCGAGCACCCCGCGGGCAGCAACGACTCCGTCGCGTCGAAATGTGGCCGGCAGATCCATCGTTTCGGATCCTACGCCCAGTGGAATATCCGTACCACACGCTGTGACATACTCGTCCGCAATCAGTTTGGGGAGGCTCGTGATGCGACGATCGTTGTTTTGTGTGCTCTTGCTCTGTGGGGTGATCTTCGTACCGACCACGGCAGGGGCCAGCGGTGACAAGAAGCTGACGTTCAAGGTCGGGCAGTTACAGAACGTCGACTCGCTCAACGTCACTGTTGGCGGGTTGGTGATCGACTACGAGATCTGGAACCTGATCTGGCCGTTCCTCACCGACATGGCCGCCAAGGACTTCTCGCCACAGCCCAGCATGGCCGAGAGCTGGACGAGCAGCGCCGACAAGCTGACGTGGACGTACAAGATGCGCAAGGGCATGAAGTGGAGCGACGGCGAGCCGATGACGGCCGACGACGTGAAGTACACCATCGATCGTGCCAACGAGGAGCAGTGGAACAGCCACGTCAGCATCACCGCCAACCTCACCGCGACCGTCGTCGATGCCGACACGTTGGAGATCAAGACCTCGGTTCCCGATCCGCGCCTGCCGGCGCTCGGGGCCTACATCATCCCGAAGCACATCTACGAGAAGGTGTCGGCCGACGACATGCCGAACTACACCGCCGAAGACAAGATCGGCGGCGGGCCGTTCATGCTCGGCGAGGTGCAGAAAGAATTCACCCGCCTCGTCAGGAACCCCAACTGGTTCGGCAAGAAGCCGGCGATGGACGAGGTGATCTTCAGCTTCTATGCCGATGACAATGCCCAGTTCCAGGCGTTGAAGAGTGGCGAGATCGACGCCCTCGATGCCGTTCCCGAGCAGTCGTACGCCAGCCTCAAGGACAGCGACACCATCACCGGCATCGCCGGCAATCAGGGTGGATTCAACGAGTTGTCGATGAACTCCGGCTGTTCATCGTCGCCCGGCGACGGCAACCCGGCATTGAAGGACAAGAAGGTTCGTCAAGCCATCAACTTCGCCATCGATCGCGATCTGCTCGTCGAGAAGAACCTGGTCGGCCACGGCACGCCCGGCACAGCGATCGTGCCGTCGGCCGACCCGTCATGGGACCTCAAAGTCCCCGACGGCAAGCTGTTCAGCTACAACCCCGACAAGGCCAAGTCACTGCTCGACGAAGCCGGCTGGAAAGACAGCAATGGCGACGGCACACGCGACAAGGACGGCAAGGAACTGAAGCTCCGATTCTTCGATCGAAGCGAAGGCCAGAGCGGTCGGGACACCGACTTCATCACGGGTTGGTTGAAAGACGTCGGCATCGCCACCGACGTCACGACGATGGACGATGATGCACTCGCCGCGGCGATCGGTCAGAACGAGTTCGACATGTTCGAATGGGGCTGGGTCCCCTTCGTCGACCCCGATGCGGAGCTGAGCTACTTCGTCACGTCGCAGGCCACGACCGACCCGGAGGTGGTGGGGTACAACGACGCCAACTGGTGCAATCCCGAGTACGACAAGCTCTACGAGCAGCAGCACGTCGAACTCGATGTCGCCAAGCGCCACGACATCGTGCAAAAGATGCTCGAGATCATGTACGACGATGCTCCGTACGCCGTTCTGTACAAACAGGACGACCTGCAGGCCTTCCGCTCGGATCGCTGGGAGAACTTCGTGCGCCAGCCCGAAAAGACCGGTCCGGTGCTGTTCACCAACACATCACCTGCCTACCTCGAACTGGTGCCGAAGGTCGGCGGAGGGTCGAGCGGTGGGAATGCCGGATTGTTCGCAGGTCTCGGTGTCGCTGCTGTCGCCATCGCCGGTGGAGGCCTGTGGTTCCGCAGTCGACGTAAGGAAAGCATCGACGAGCGCGAATAAGTCGTGAACATCCGCCTGGTGGTCAGGAAGCTGGCCGATGCCGTTGTCCTGCTGGCCATGGTGTTGGTCTTCAACTTCTTTCTCTTTCGCATCGTGGACCGAGATCCGCTGGCCAGGTATCGAGGACGCAGCAAACTGAGCCAGGAGCAGCGTGCCGCGATCATCAAGCGCTTCGGCCTCGACGGCAGCAAGTGGGACCAGTTCGTGCGTTACATGAGCCGCACGATTCGAGGTGACTTCGGTCGGAGCTTCGACTCGACCAAGCCGGTCAGTCGCGAGATCCTCGACAGCCTTCCCAACACGCTGCTGTTGATCGGCATCTCGACCGTGCTGACGATCGGCATCGGGCTGTGGATCGGGATCCGGGCGGGGTGGATGCGCGGCGGTCGCTTCGACAAGATCAGCACCCCGGCGACGATGGCGCTGTACGGCACGCCCGAGTTCTTCCTGGGCATGCTCTTCCTGGCCTTCCTCGGTGCCAAGCTCGGCTTGTTCCCGACCGGCGGCGTCACGGATCCGGCCGGCCACTACACCGGGTTCAGCGCTCTCGTCGACCGGGCCCGCCACCTGGTGCTCCCGGTCGCGACACTCACCCTCGGCTACCTCGGGTCGTATTCGCTCGTCATGCGGACATCGATGCTCGACACCTTGCGCGAGGACTACCTCACCACGGCACGAGCGAAGGGCTTGCGGGATCGAGATGTGATGAGTCGTCACGCGGTGCCCAACGCGTTGCTGCCCTCGGTGTCGCTGATCGCGATCGGATTCGGGTTCATCATCGGGGGCGCCATCACCACCGAGACCGTGTTCTCGTACCCCGGACTCGGGCTGGCGACGTATCGGGCCATCGGCAACACCGACCTGCCGATGATGCAGGCGCTGTTCATGTTCTCGAGCATTGCCGTGATCGTCTTCAACGTCTTCGCCGATGTCGTCTTGACGTTCCTCGACCCACGCATCCGGGTGGGGGCATGAGCTCGCCAACCTGGAATCGCCGCAAGCAGTCGGCCCGGCGCGTGTGGCGCCTGTTGCGCAGGGACCGGGCAGCCATGGTCGGGCTGATCCTGCTGGCGTTGTTCGTGACGATGGCACTGACAGCGCCACTCTTCGCCGACCGCAGTGAACTGCAGGCGGCCGCTGGTCGCAACAACCCCGACTTGGCGTCCCCCAGCGGGAAGTTCTGGCTGGGCACCGACGAGATCGGTCGCGACGTGTTCGCGCTGCTCCTGTGGGGTGCCCGCGTCTCGCTGTACATCGGGTTGCTGGCGACGGTCGTCGCAGTCCTCATCGGATCCGTGCTCGGTCTCATCGCCGGTTACGCGAAGGGCTGGATCAGTCGAGTGATGCTGGCCATCGACGACTTCTTCCTCGTGCTGCCGTTCATCCCTCTGGCGATCGTGTTGGCCCTGCTGCTCGGCCGCTCGCCGACGATCATGGCGCTGGTGATCGGCGGCACGTTCTGGGCCGGTGGCTCGCGTCTCATCCGCGCCCAGGTCCTGTCGCTGCGCGAGCGCGGCTACGTCGAGCGGGCGACGGCACTGGGGGCGTCGAGCCGGCACATCATCACCCGTCACGTGCTGCCGGGCGTCGCGCCACTGATCATTGCCAACGCCTCGTTGATCGTGCCGGGGGCGATCCTCGCCGAGAGCACGCTGGCTTTCCTCGGCCTCGGCGATCGCTTCTCCCCGAGTTGGGGCAAGGTGCTCGAAGGTGCCCAATCGAGCGGAGCGCTGACACTCAATGCCTGGTGGTACTACCTCCCGCCCGGCCTCTGCATCATCGGCATGGTGTTGGCCTTCACCTTGGTCGGCAATGCGTTGGAGCGGATCTTCGATCCGCGGCTGGTGGGGCGATGAGCCCGCCGTTGCTCGAGGTGCGCGATCTCAGCGTGACGTACAGCAGCACTCGCGGGCCGGTGCCCGCGGTTCGTGGCGTGTCGTTGCGCCTTGAAGCTGGGGAGACCCTGGGCCTGGCGGGCGAGAGTGGCAGCGGCAAGTCGACCATGACGATGGCCCTGTTGCGGCTGGTGCCGGTGGGCACGATCGTCACCGGCTCGGTGACGCTCGCCGGTGAGGATGTGCTGGCCATGAAGCCCGGCCGTCTTCGGGCGGTGCGGTGGGCCGAGGCGGCCGTTGTGTTCCAAGGGGCGCAGCACGTGCTCAATCCGGTGCAGCGCATCGGCCGTCAGATCCGGGAAGCGATCGAGACCCATCGTGGAACCAACAAGGTCAGCGACCTGCTCGAGCAGGTCGGCATCCCACGCTGGCGCAATGACGCCTACCCTCACGAGTTGTCGGGCGGGCAGAAGCAACGGGTGATGATCGCGATGGCGTTGGCCTGCGACCCGCAACTGTTGATTGCCGACGAGCCCACCACCGCGCTCGATGTGATGGTGCAGGCGCAGGTGCTGCAACTGCTGGCCGACCTGCAGCGCGATCGGGGCTTGGCCATGATCTTCATCACCCACGACCTCTCCGTGCTGTCGACCGTCGCCGACCGGCTGGCGGTGATGTACGCCGGGCGGCTGGTCGAGACCGGGCCCGCCAAGCAGATGCTGCGTGGCGCCAGGCATCCCTACACGAAGGCACTCGCCGCAGCGTTTCCGACCATCGGCGACCTGTCGTCGCGATTGGCGCCCTCCGGTCTTGCCGGTGATCCGCCTGATCCGGCAGCGGTGCCGGCGGGTTGCACGTTTCACCCGCGCTGCCCGATCGCCACGCAAGAGTGCGCGACCGCCACGGTCGAGCTCCGCGAGCTCTCGGCGGGATGGGAGGCGGCGTGCCTCAAGCTGTGAGCACACCGCTGTTGCACGTCGCCGGTGCCAAGGTCACCTACCCGTCGCGTCGACGCGGTGGGTTGCCGGTGCAGGCCGTCGACGGGGTCGACCTGTCGGTGGCGGCGGGCGAGGTCGTTGCTCTGGTCGGCGAGAGCGGCTGCGGCAAGACCACGCTGGCTCGCGCCGTGCTGGGCCTGCAGCCGCTGTCGGGCGGTTCGATCGACTTCGACGGCTCGCCGCTCCCGACGAGCAAAGCCGGCCTGCGGGCCTACCGGCGCAAGGCACAGCTGGTCTTCCAGGACCCGACGGGAAGCATCAACCCGCGCCAGTCGATCTACGAGATCGTCGTCGAAGGCCTGCGCATTCATCGCGAGCGCGCCGACGAGGAGGCGCGCGTCGCCGAAGCGTTGGCCGACAGCGGGTTGCGACCGCCGGAGCAGTTCTTCATGCGGTTTCCGCACGAGTTGTCGGGTGGGCAGCGCCAGCGCGTGGTGATCGCCGGGGCCATGGTGCTGAAGCCCAGCCTGTTGGTGGCCGACGAGCCGGTGTCGTCGCTCGATGCCTCGGTCCGCGGCGAGATCCTGCAGCTGCTGCTCGGCCTGTCCCGCGACCGTGGCATGACGATCCTGGTCGTCACCCACGACTTGGGCCTGGCGTGGAACATCGCCGACCGCGTCGCGGTGATGTACCTCGGGCGCATCGTCGAGGTCGGCACCACCGAGCAGATACTCGCTGCACCCCAACACCCGTACACCAAAGCGCTGCTTTCGGTGGTTCCCGAGCACGACCGGATGGAGCAACAGATCCTCACCGGAGAGGCGCCCGATCCCACGAACATCCCGACCGGCTGCAGGTTCCACCCTCGATGCCCCGTCTTCCAGAGTGGTGAGGCCGAGCGGCTGGGAATCTTCGACGCCTGCACGTCGGACGACCCCGTGCTGCTCGACGACGTGGCCTGTCACGCCGCCCACCGCTGACGGAGGTCAGGCGAGGCGGCGGGGGAAGCGACGCGACCAGCGACGCTCGGCTACCAGCTGGTCGAACTCATATGCATCGAGGTCGATGTCGACTCGGTACTCGTCGGCATTGCTCTCGACCCGCAGGCGCGATTCGACGGCGACCGACACTTCCGGCCACTCGATCGCGAACCGGACCATGCCGCCGGCGAACGCCAGCGCGGGATCTGTGAGCGGCATGGTGGCCAGGCCGTCGTAGTGGTCGGTCATCCGGCCGACGTGGCGGACGTCGTAGGTGCCGCCGTAGCGCGTCGCGACACTGGTCACGCGGCTGAGCACATCGTGACCCACGCTCCAGGTCAGACCCTTGACCTCAGTAGGATCGGGAGCATCGACGGAGGCGAACTCCGGGGTACCGGCACCGCCTGCCGGGAGAACCGGAAGTTGCATCTGCAACGACTCGACGGTCAGCGTGACGGGTCGTGGCGGTACCCAGGTGTTGGGCCAATCGGTGCCGGCGACACTGAGGCGAATGGAGTGCCCTTCGGGGAACACCCACGACGTCGCCTCCATCTCCACCTCGATGTCGTATGGCTGGCCGGGTACGAGTGCCGCAGGCGGATCGACGCGATGGGTGAGGTTCAGTAGGCCGCGGGTAACCATGGCCGACGTGCCATCCGGCCACACGTCGTTGAGCTTTACCGACAGGTAGGCGATCGGTTGATCCGACGTGACCGTCGCCTTCACGACGACGTGGCCGAGGATCTCGGTCGGGGCGGCGACGGGCCAATTCGTCGTCAGCGACCAGGCATCGTCGCTTCGCTGGTCGAGCGGTTGGCCCCACGGCAACCCGCCCGCGCACGAGATCCATGCCGCCGTCCCCGTGTCGGGGCGGGTGACCAACGACCGCCTTCGGCCGTCGTACAACGTCGTCGGCGTGAGGCGCTCGACCGGCCAGGTGTCTTCGTAACGCCACTCGCCTTCGTAACAAGCCAGATCCGGCTGGGGCCTGGTCGCGTGACGGACGAACACCCGAATCGGTGGGTGCTCGTCGCGTGCGTCACCGCGCAGCCACGTGCCGAAGAACGCGATCATCTCCGGCACCAGGTCGATGTGTGGCCCGGGCAACGACGTCGATGGAGCCATGTGGCTCCACGGCCCGATCAGCAGTTCCTTCTCGCAGCGCAGATGTTCGAAGGTCCGGAACGTGTTGTTGCGATAGCCGTCCGCCCAGCCGGCGACGATCATCGTCGGGCACTCGATGCGCTCGTACTCGGGCCGAACCGAACCATGTCGCCAGTACGGCCCGGCGAGCTGCTCGGCCATCCACGTCAGCAGCCACGGCTCGTGCTCGGCAATGCGCGCCAGCCACTCATCCCGCCAGCCGTCGCCCCACATCGCCGGCACCGGTGGCAGCGCGTTCATGGGCACCATGTAGTGGCAGTAGTCGACGAGGTCGATGGCGCGGAGGGCACCGCCCATGTAGTGCACGTCGTCGGTGTACCGGTCGTCGGTTGCGTAGATCGCACAGATGGCCCCCAGCGCCGGAGGGCGTTCGCACGCCATCTGCAACGAGTTGAACCCGGAGTAGCTGTACCCGAACATCCCGACCTGCCCGTTGCACCACGGCTGCGCGGCCAACCAGGCGATCACACCGGCGAGGTCGTCGAGCTCCGAGACCGGGTACTCGTCGGTGGCTCGCCCCGCCGACGAGCCAGTTCCGCGCACGTCGAGCCGGCACACGGCAAAGCCGCCCTCGGCGCGCAACCGCACGTAGTCCTCGGCATGCGATTCACTGGTCAGGTCGTCCTTGCGGTACGGCAGGGCCTCGAGCAACGCCGGTGCCGGTGTGGGGTCATCTGGAAGATACAGATCGGCAGCGAGGCGAGTGCCATCGCGCATCGTGATCCACACCTGCTGGCACTGCATCGGTGTCAGCGGGGGAGGAGGGTGTAGCCGGGGTTGGTGAACTCCAGCTGGTCACCACGCAACACTGACGCCCCCGTGATCGCAATGCGCCGACCGAGCGTGACGCCGCCGATCTCTCGGCGCCCCGTCCACACCGCGCTGACGGTGCCCGTGTCGTCGGAGACCAGGATCGCCAACGCCGCTTGGCCGGCGGTCGGCCGTGCTGTCATCCGCGTGATCTTGCCGCAGATGCACACCTGTTGCCGTGGCGCTGCCTCGCCGATCGGTGTGACGACCGGCAGGCTGGCAGGCTCGACGACCGGGTTGTCGTCACTTTTCTTGCGGCGAAGGAGCGACATCGTCAGCCGACCAGTGCGCGCCGAACGTCGTCTTCGACGCCGCCGGTGACCAGGACCAGCACCTCGTCACCTTGATGCAACACGGTGTCACCGCGAGGCACGACCACGTGACCGTCGCGCAGCACGGCCACCACGGTGGACTCGCGTGGCAGCCCGAGATCGGTGAGCTCTTTGGCGATTGCGGGCGAGCCTGCGGCCAGGGTGACTTCGGCGAGGCGGGCCTTGCCGCCTTCCAAGCTCAGCAACCGCACGAACGAGCCGACGGTGACCGCTTCCTCGACGAGCCCGGTGAGCAGGTGTGGTGTGGAGACGGCGATGTCGACGCCCCACATG
>JANMNE010000233.1:0-18117 GCA_031373785.1 Ilumatobacteraceae bacterium | reverse complement strand
GGCTACCGGGTCGGCGAGATACCTGTGGTCATGCACGCCCGGCAAGGCGGCCAGCCGTCCGCTGCGCTGCCCGCATCAGTCCGAGCCATGCTCCGCGCCCTCACCGTCCCCTTCACCGGCTGCAGCTTCGACCTCCCGCCTCGGCCGCAACCTTGACCACACCGCCATCCACACGATGGCAGCGACCGCGGCGAGCCACGCCAGGGTGATGTGCGGCGGAGCGAACCCGAACGTGACCCGCGTCGATCCGGCCGGCACGTCGACCGATTGGAAGATCTCGCCGAACGTGGAGATGCTCGCCGAAGATCCGTTTCGCGTGGCGGACCACCCGGGATCGCTCAACTCGAGGCGAACGAGTCTGCTGGGCTGATCGCAGGTGACGTCGGCCGCCTTCCAGTTGACGGCCACGACCTTGCAGGTCGGGTCGAGCGCGTGGAAGTAGTCGACGACATCGGGCAACTCGTAGATCGCCGTCTGGGCATCCACGAACACCTCTCGAAGACCGGCGTCGATCAATCGTTGTCCTGTCGGTGGGTCGCCGTTGGTCACCACATACTTGGTGCCGACGCCCGCAAAGTTGCGCAGGTTGCGCAGGAACTCGAAGAACGCCGCCGGACCGTTGGGATCAACCCGGGTGAACCCGGTGAACAAGACCGGATTGGTGTTGGCGTCGAGATGGTCGACGATGTACTTGCTCCAGCCTTTCGGCATGGGTATGTCGTTGACGTTCACGGATGCGATGCCGAAGTAGGAGCCGTAGTTCGGCGAAATCGGCCCGAACGTGTAGAAGCGCTGCAGCCCAAGATTGTCACGAAGGAACTCGACCGGGGCGGTGTCGACCGGGCTCATCCGATCTGTCGAGAGCTGGGGCAGCATGAACAGCAACGCCGCTTCGACCGCCAACAACGACAGCAAGGCTGGAGCGCGACGCTTGAGCGGCGGCGCGTAGGCGATTGCACTGACGACAACCACGCTGCCGAGGGCGAAGAGGAACGACCCGAGGAAGTAGACCCGCGAATGCGCAGCGTCGACGAAGTGGCGCGTCTCGGTGAGGGCATACAGCGCGGACCCAACCAGCACGGCTGCGATCGTTGCGCTGGTGATGGCGACCTGCTTCCGATCGATGCGCTCGTCGACGAGCCGCTGCGCCCCGAGCGCGGCGAGGATGAGCAGCGCCATCGTCACCGACGTCGCCGAGTAGCGGAAGAAGGCAATCTGCTTGATACCTGGCAACCAGTTGACGACCGTCATGACGGGCGTGAACCGGTACGTCTTGGCGAGGTAGACCACGAGCCATGCCAGGACTGCGAGCTGTATGCCTCGCAATCGACGAACACCGACTGTCAACGACGCCAGCGTGAGCTGCACAACTGACAGGTAGCCGCCGATCCCGGCGAAGAACGAGCCGATGTTCGGACTGGTGGTCTTGGCGGAGAACGCATTGATGGGGCCGTAGATGTACGGCATGAACAATGCGCTGATCGAAACGCGCGGCAGCGTCGTCGTGCCGATCGAGCCGGAGTGCGAGCCAACGTTGGCGCGCGGCAGGTAGTCGAGAAACGCGACCAGCACCGGTGCCGCCAACAACACGCCCACTGCGACACCTGCGGCCAGCTTGACGAGAAAGCGGTACATCGCCTGGCGGTCAAGACCCGACAGCCTGGCGATGCACCAAACAAACACCAACAGTCCGTTGATGTACGCCGTTTCGGGAAACCCGGCGTACAACGAGCCGGCGACCGCAACGGCGATCAACGCCCAGCCACCGCGGCGTCGCGTGCCGGAGGTGTCGCGAGCGATCTCGACACCCCACAACAACAACGGCAGGTAGGCAGTGGGATTGGCAGAGGCGTTGTATTGCCACGCGAACACGGCGTTGAACGCAAACGCGATCCCCGCGCCCAGCGACACCGCCCGACCGATGCCGAGGCGCCGGAGGAAGAACATGGTGGCGATCCCCGCAATCGATTCCATCAGGATCTGACCGAGCAGGAAACCCTGCGGCAGGCGCTGCAGGAGCACGAACGGATGAAACGCCATCGACTGCATCTCGCCGGCCAGCGGTGCACCGACGCCCTCGTACCGGTTCCAGTACGGCACATCGCCCTTCAGCCAGCTGTCGGCAGCGGCGCGTGACAATGCCTGGACGACATAGCCGTCGCCGGGGTCGAGCGTGTGCTCGCCGGGCAGGATGCCGGGCGACTCGGAGACCGACAGACCTGCGCGATGCAGCACTGGGTCGCCGTCGAGCCCCGCCGCCAACTTCCACAGGTTGACCGCGGCGACGGCCAGGACGATCAGCAAACACGCTTTGGCTCCATCGGACGTCGCGCTGCGAATCCGGGTGAGCCACATCGGCGGCACCTTACTGCCGGCCTTCGACCGGCCCCCATGGCCGCCAGGCTGACCAACACACGGCGAGCATCGCTGCGGCATTGAGAGCGATGAGCACCATCGGGGCGACCGCCGGCTCCCACGGAAGGTTCCCGGTCAGCAGCACCTTGCCATCTGCGCCGACGGTGAACCTGCGCAGCATCTGCCAGAACGCGCCGACCTCGGCCACGACCACCAACGCGAGCACGAGACCAATCAGTCCGCGCTGCGGCAGGCGTGGCCACCGGAGCGCCGGTCGGTCACCCCACATCGGCAAGAACACCAACCCGACGAAGACGGGCAGCGAGTAGCGCCCCTGGTACGTGAGGCCTGCCCGTGAATTGGTGAACCCGTTGATGATCAGTGGCAGCGCCAACCAGGCGGCGACGAGCGCGACGAGGGCTACCATCCCGCGAGCGTTGGCCGTGCGGACGTGGATGATCACCACGACCACGAGCGCGACGAGCCACGCGGCATACACGAACGACGGAAGCGTCGTGTCGAGCCAACCGAGCACGCCGATCGTCTGGCGCATGTACCTCGGCCAGTTGTCGACCGACTGGCGCAGCGCGCCGCCGAGCGTCAACGAGTTGACCAGGTTGTCGTCCTTCACCTCGATCCGTGCGTAGAGCGCCCACGCCCACGAGGCAACGAGCGCGACCGCAGTCGGCCCGACCTCCCACGCAACCAGTCGTCGGCTGAAGAGCTCGCGCCGCCGTGCAGGATTGGCGCCGATCAACACCACGACCACCACGCCGATCATCCACAGCAGCGAGATCGGTCGCATCAGCACCACCATCGCCGACAGCAACGAGGCGAGTATCAGCAAGCCCCTGGGCAAGCGGTCGTCGGTCGTCACCCGTGTGAGGCAAGCCCAGATCGCAACGAACACGGCGATCTCGATCGAGTTGGGATTGACCGACGCGAAGAGGAACAGGGCCATCGGGGTCATCGCGGCGACCTGCAAGGCCACCACGTCGGCGCGCTTCGACCGCTTGGCCAGGAACATCGCCAGCGCGAGCAGCGCAACACAGCACACCGCCGACACGAGGCGGTAGGCCATCGGGCGGTCCGATTGACCCGAGACCGCCACGGGCACCCCGACCACGCCGTAGTACCACGGCGGATAGCGCGCCGCCGACGAGATCAGCCGCGGCGAGACATCGGTGTCACACCCCGCCGGCACATCGGGCTGGCCGACATAGCAGCCCAGGTTCGGCACACCGAGCGACGCCGGCCCGTCGAACTCGCGCAGGTTGTTCTGGAACCCAGGTGCCGCCTTGCCCAGCAGTTGTCCATGAGCCGTCGCGTAGGCCTTGTAGACGTGGGCATATTCGTCCGGCGATGAGAATCGCGGTATGCCAACCGCCCAGGTGACGACCACCACGAGCATGGCCAAGAAGAACAGACCGACGTCGCGAAGCGCTGATGATCTGGCGAGGGAGGGCACCGAGATCACGCCACCAACTCGTCGAACAGGCGGAGATATTGACCGGCCACGACATCCGCTCGGAAGTAGCGGTTGACGAACTCGAACTGACGGTCAGTGACCTGCTCGCGCAATTCGGCCGAACCGAGCAGGCGGCAGATCGAGTCGGCGATCGCCCTCGGTTCCGCGCCGTCGACGATCTGTAGCTCCGGCCACTCGTCGAGGTCGATACCGGGGAAGACATCGCGGCGAACACGAGCGAAGATCGGCACCCGCGCCGCCATGACCTCCATCGTGGTGATCCCGAGCCCGTGTCCATCCAAATCGTGGGACTCGACGGTGGCCGCGGCGATGTAGTCGGGGACCTCGGTGTGCGGGACGCGTCCGGTGACCAGCACATGGTCCGCGACGCCGAGTTCCCGCGCGAGGCGCTGGAACTCGTCGTAGTAGACCTCGCCGACGACGAGAACACCCACGTCGGGAAAACGCTCGACGATGCGTGGCAGCGCCTGAACCAGTGGAACGCGACTGCGGATCGGAATGACGTGGCCGAATGACAAGATAATCGGTCGATCGCCCAGCCCGAGGTCGCGACGAACCCGCTGGCCATCGCCGGCGCCGAACTCATCGACGCGCAGAGTCGCCGGTATGAACCGAACCGGGCCACGTCGAGGGTGGTGACGGCGTTGGACCATCTCGCACACGTATCGGTCGACCCCCACCATCATCGGTCGACCGGGAGCGTTGAACACGCGCAAGACCGTGCGATCGACCAAGGAGATGAACGCGGCAAGCACACGATTCGTGTGCATCAACGGTGTGTGGATCGTCAGCACTCGCGGGATACGACGTCGCCAGGCGACCCATGTCGTCACGAAGGTGAGGTCGAAGAACTGACCGTTCTGATGCACGACATCGGGTCGAAACTCGTCGAACAGTCGCTTCACTCGACGCACAATTCCCGGACGGACAACGAATGGCAGTGCGTAGTTGAATGCCAGGTTTCCCGGAGTGACCGACCACGCCGGCAATCGCACAACGTGGATGCCGTCGAGATCCTCACACTCCGGCGCACCGGGCACTGACGTGGTCAATGCCCACACCTCATGCCCTTGACGCACGAATTCACGGGCAACATCGAGCGAGAAATGCGCACTGCCTGTAGTGCGCGGCGGGAAGAAACTGTTGACAACCAGAATCCTCATCGAACCGCCACGTGGGCGATCGTGACAGTCTCGTTGTAGATGAACCATCGACCGAACCAACGTGGCAGGGGGAACGACGAGATCCGCTCGATCTCGAGACCGCACTTGGCAGCCAGTTCGCGGAGCGCGGGCGCATCCATCAACCGAACGTGGGTCGAATCCGATCGCTGACCGCGCTCCTGCGGCGTGATCAGCACCAGGCGACCATCGGGAACCAGGTAGGGCAAGTAGGACAACACGAGCTCGGTGCCCGCGGGCTCGTCGAGGTGCTCCAGAACGTGCGAACACAGCAGCGTGTCGAACTGCGGGCCGTCAGCGCCCGACCCGTGCGCGACAGCGAACTCCTCGGGCGAGTAGGCCTGATGGTCCTTCTCTCGGCATACCGAGATCGCGGTTTTGTTGGGATCGACACCAACACCCCGCGGTCGCACGAAATCGAGGCAGCGGCCGATCCCGCAACCGATGTCGAGGACTCGACCCGTTGCCAGGCGACGAACGTTCCAGCGGTACGGATTGGGGATCAGCCGCTTCCACCGACGACTGCTCAAACGTTGCAGGCGACGGGCGTAGTCGGCGTCGGTCGAGGTCATCGCCTCGTCACCGAGGGTCTGCTTCGCGGGCCGACGCGCCGACCTGATCGATCAGCAGGTGTGGCAGCAAGAGGGTGCTTCGCTCTGCCTCGGGGTCGGCGCGACCCTCGATCAGATCGACGAAACGAGCGAGTTGCAACTGCAGAGGCTCCCCCGGGTGACGAACGATCGGGATCTCGATGATCGTCTGCTGGCTGTACCCGGCGTCTTCGTCGAAACTCGACTCCTGAACATGGCGATAGATGGTGATCGATTGCCGAAGCAGGTCGACCTCGATGAGGCGACCCAACTCGGCGATGGTCAGCAGGCGAATCTTGTGCTGAGCCAGTCGAGAGACCGACAACGAGGCAATCTGCCCGGCGGAGAACCGCAGCGTGGCCTCGGCCACATCCTCGCTGGCCAGCGTGCTGCGCGGCTCGAAGTAGCCGTAATGCCCGGTCAACGTGGTCGGCGCCGCATCCATCAACCGCACCACGAGGTCGATGTCGTGAATCAACAAATCCGATGCCACACCGGTGCGGATGCGCTGGGCGTACGGCGAATGGCGCACGGTCGTGATGTGTAGCGGCTGACGGGCGATGTCCGCAGCAGTTCGCACCGCGGGATTGAACCGCTCCAGCAGACCGCACATCAACACAGTGCCGGCACTGCTCGATGCATCGATGATCTCACTGACATGGGCGAGCGTGTCGGCGATCGGTTTCTCGACGAGCAGCGGCAATCCTGCTTCGACGACCGCCATCGCGTGGTCGTGGTGGAACTGCGTCGGCGCGGCGATGACGACCGCGTCGATCCCCGACGTCTCCGGCTCAGGCATCCACTTGGTCCCGAAGCGTTCGGCGAGCCGTTCGCCAGCAGCGCGATCGGGGTCCGCGATCCAGGCCAGTTCCGTGGCGTCACTTCCCGCGAGAACACGGGCATGCAACGAACCCATCGACCCGGCTCCGATGAGCCCGGTCCGCAACGGCATCAGCGGTCTCCGAGCAATGAGGTCATCGTCGTCACGATGCGATCGAGATCACCCTCGGAAAGGTATGGGTGCACAGGCAGAGACAGGCAGCGTCGGCTGACGTCGGCCGCGAGCGGCACATCGGCCATCACCACCTGCGGGTGGTCGCGGTAGCAGTCGTAGTCGAACACCGGCCGCGGATAGTAGATCCCACAGCCGATGCCGGCGTCGGTCAACGCCTGCAGCAGATCATCGCGAGTCAGTCGGGCTTCGTCACCGATCAAGACCGTGTACTGGTGCCAGACGTGGTCGCGCCCGGGAAGCGTCTCGGGCACACGGACCCCGGCCAGCTCGACGAGGCCCTCGTTCAGACGCCGGGCGTTTGCCTGCCGAGCGGCGACCTGATCGCCGTAGCCGGTCAACTGCGGTAGACACACCGCGGCCTGCAAGTCGGTCAATCGATAGTTGTTACCCGCCATCTCGTAGACGTAGCGCTCGCGCATACCCTGGTTGCGCAGCACGCGCAGACGATCGGCCACGGAGGCGTCATTGGTGGAGATCAGCCCACCCTCGGCCGTGGTGAGGTTCTTGGTGGCGTACAGCGAGAAGCAGCCGATCCCCCAACTCCCCGCGGCCCGGTCACCGATGCGGGCACCGTGTGCCTGGGCCGCATCTTCGACCACTGCGAGGCCGGAACCCGAGGCGAGGTCGGCGAGCCGGAACATGTCGGCGCACTGGCCGTAGAGATGGACCGGAAGCAGCACCTTCGTGCGATCGTTGACGATCTCCCCGACGCCGTCGGGAGCGATGTTGAAATCACGATCGTCGATGTCCGCGAACCGTGCCGTCGCACCGGATTCGATGATCGCATTCAGCGTCGCAACGAACGTGAACGGACTAGTGATCACCTCATCGCCAGGTTGAAGATCCGCGATGTGAAGAGCAGCGATCAATGCCGTCGTGCCGTTGTTGACCGCGACGACGTGATCGACCCCGATCAACGCGGCGAATTCGTCCTCGAGCCGCTTGACCAGCGGGCCCTGGGCGATCATCCCGGATCGCAACACGCTGAGCACCAACTCCTCAACCTCCGAGCCGAGGCGGACCGTCGAGATCGGGATGGCGGGGAGAGCGTGAGAATGTTCGGCCGGCACGGTGTGGGAACGATAGCGTTTCGTGCTCGTGGCCGAGCGCCATCGGCCCGGCTCCATTCGGGCCGGCAGAGAGGATCCATGCAAATCTGTGTCGTCGCGCTGGGCAAGATCGGCTTGCCGTTGGCTGTGCAGTTCGCTCGCAATGGTCATTCCGTGGTCGGTGCTGATATCTCGGCTGCCACCGTGGATCTCGTGAACGCGGGTGCTGCACCGTTTCCGGGCGAAGCGCACCTGGATGAGTATCTGGGCGAGGTAATCGCTGCCGGACGGCTGACGGCGACGACGGACGTGACCAGCGCGGTCCGCGGCAGCGACGTCGTGGTCGTGGTGGTGCCGCTGATCGTCGACCGCGACAAGCAGCCCGACTTCGCGGCACTGGATCACGCCACCGCCGCGATCGGCGCCGGACTCCAGGCTGGGGCGTTGGTGGTCTATGAGACCACGCTGCCCGTCGGCACGACTCGCCAACGGTTTGCTCCTGCGTTGGCGGCTGCGTCGGGGTTGACCCTCGGCGGTGATCTGTTCGTAGCGTTCAGCCCGGAACGGGTATACTCGGGACGGGTCTTTGCCGATCTGGCCCGGTACCCGAAGCTGGTAGGTGGCATCGACGAGGCCAGCACCAAGCTGGCGATCCGCTTCTACGAGGCCACGCTGCAGTTCGACGACCGCGACGACCTGGCCCACCCCAACGGTGTGTGGGACCTCGGCAGCAGCGAAGCCGCCGAACTGGCCAAGCTGGCCGAAACGACATATCGGGACATCAACATCGGGTTCGCCAACGAACTCGCCCGCTACGCCGACCAGCACGACATCGACATCGCACAGGTCATCGCAGCCTGCAACAGCCAGCCGTTCAGCCACATCCATCAGCCAGGCATCGCTGTCGGCGGGCACTGCATCCCGGTGTACCCGCACTTCTACCTGGCCGGCGACCCGACAGCCGAGATCGTCGCCGCTGCACGCCGCACCAACGACGCGATGCCCGCCTACGCCGTCGGACGGTTGGAGGACCGACTCGGAAGCCTTGACGGTCTCACCATCGCTGTACTCGGGCTGGCCTACCGCGGCGGTGTCAAGGAATCGGCGTTCTCCGGCGCCTTCGGCCTCATCGAAGCCCTACTCGCCACCGGAGCACGCCCGGTCGTCCACGACCCGCTGTACACCGACGACGAACTCACCACAACGGGCCTCACCCCATACCACCTCGGCGAACCCTGCGACGCCGCGATCATCCAGGCAGAGCACCCTGAATACCGCTCGCTGCACTCCACGGACCTCGGCGGCGCAACCACCATCATCGACGGCCGCAGATGTCTTGACCTTCCAACCGACCTCGATGTCATCACACTCGGTGGGGCCGTTCGATGACCGCCGAGACGGCGGTGCAGCTTCGCGAGGCGAACGTGTTCATCACAGGCGGCGCGGGGTTCATCGGTTCGACCCTCGCGTCGCGACTTGTCGATCACAACCGGATCACGATCTACGACAACTTTGCCCGCGACGCGCTGTCGGCCACTTCGCTGGCGTCGCACCCGAATGTGACCGTCATTCGCGGCGACATCCTCGATCTGCAACAACTCACCGAGGCGATGCACGGCCACTCTCACGTGGTCCACTGCGCGGCGATCGCCGGAATCGACACGGTCATTCGCAGCCCGGTCACCACGATGCGGGTCAACATGATTGGGTCGGCCAACGTGCTCGAGGCCGCGGCCGCGCTCGACGCGTGTCAACGGGTCGTCTGCTTCTCCACTAGCGAAGTCTTCGGGCAGCACGCCTTTCGGTCCAGCGAGGCCGACTCGACCGTCATGGGTCATGTTGGCGAGGCCCGCTGGACCTACGCAGTCAGCAAGCTGGCCGAAGAGCACCTGGCCATCGCCTACCACGCCGAGCTCGGTCTGCCAGTGACAGTGGTGCGACCGTTCAACGTCTACGGACCTGGCCAGGTCGGCGAAGGGGCCATGCGCATCTTCATCGAACGCGCCGTGGGGAACCTGCCGATCGAGATCCATGGCGACGGTACGCAGATCCGCGCCTGGTGCTATGTCGACGACATGGTGCGCGGTGTGTTGATCGCGCTCACCCACCCGAACGCGGTCGGCGAGTCGTTCAACATCGGCAACCAACGGGCCGTCACCACGATCTACGGCTTGGCCAGCACCGTAGTTCGGATCACAGGTTCGACCTCGACGGTGTCGTTCGTACGCAAGGACTATGTCGATGTTGAACTGCGCGTGCCGTCAGTGAGCAAAGCACGAGATCTGATCGGTTTCGAGGCGCTCGTCGACCTCGACGAGGGGATCGCTGCGACCGCGGCGTACGTTCGGACCCGATTGGAGCAATGAGACGATGGCGATCCCGATCACGCGGCCTGTACTCGGTGACAGTGAGCTCTCGGCGATCGCTGCCGTGCTCGACTCGGGCTTCCTCGTGCAAGGTACTCGGGTCGCCGAGTTCGAGCGGCTGATCGCCGAGCACGTCGGCAAAGCACATGCTGTTGCTGTCAGCAACTGCACAACGGCACTGCGTGTCGCTCTGCTGGCCCTCGGCACGCGGCCGGGTGACACCGTCGTTGTTGCGCCGTACTCGTGGGTCGCAACTGCCAACGTGATCGAACTTTGCGGCGCCACACCCGTCTTCGTCGACATCGACCCGGCGACGATGAACATGGATCCGCAGTTGCTCCGCGCCCGGCTGGAGATGCTGAAGGCCTCGGGCGAGATCGCCTCGACCCGGGCCGTCATGCCAGTGCACACCTTCGGCAACCCGGCGGGAATCGGCGAGCTCGTCGAGATCGCAGCTGAATACAACGTTGCGGTTGTCGAAGACGCGGCATGTGCCCTCGGCGCAACCGAGGACGGACGTGCAGCGGGCTCGCTCGGTGTGATCGGTTGCTTCAGCTTTCACCCGCGCAAGATCATCACGACCGGCGAAGGCGGGATGCTCGTGACCGACGACGATCAGATGGCCGACTTCGCCCGGGCGTTTCGCAATCATGGCCAGCAACTCGTCGATGGTGCGGTCGAGTTCGTCATGGCGGGCGACAACCTGCGCCTCACCGACATACAGGGCGCAATCGGCGTGTCGCAGATGGCTCGCCTGCCCGATCTTGTCGATGCTCGAACGCGGCTTGCCGAGCGGTACGACCGCCTGCTGGCGCCGATCGGTATCGAACCCCAACGCCGCGGCAACGGCGCGGCGGTGCAGTCGTACGTGGTCCTGTCCCCGTCGGGCGTGCCCGCGTCGGAGGTGATCAGCGCACTGCGACAACGCGGCGTCGAGGCCACGGTTGGCACCAACGCCATCCCGTTCACGCACTACTACGCAGCGCGTTATGGCATCACCGAGCATGATCTTCCGCACACCTTCGCCGTTTCTCAGCGAGCCGTCACGCTCCCCCTGTTTCCGCAGATGACCGAGGCCGAGCAGGATGAGGTCGTGCAAGCCGTGACCGAGATCGTCGGGGTGATGACCCGGTGACGACACCCGATTGGCATCACTTGCCGGACAACCCCTACAACCCGCACGCCTGGATCGTCGGTGAGCCAGTGATCGGTGAGGGATGCTGGATCGGTGCGTTCACCGTCATCGACGGCTCCGGTGGCCTGACGATCGGTCGCGGCTGCGACATCACAGCCGGCGCGCAGGTCTACTCGCACTCCACTGTCAGGCGGGTGGTCAGCAACCGGGTCTCCGAAATCGAGCGAGCGTCGACACGCATCGGCGACTTCGTGCACATCGGTGCCGGCGCAGTGATTCTGATGGGATGCTCGATCGGTGACCATTGCGTGATCGGTGCCGGTGCGGTCGTGTCGCAGTTCACGATTGTTCCGGACTGGAGTGTGGTTACGGGCATCCCGGGAGTTGTGCACGAGGGAGCGGCGCGCAGATTCGCCGGCACTCAGCCATGACAGCGACCGAACAACCCGCTCCGGAGTTGAGCGTGATCATCCCCGCTTACAACGAGCAGGAGTCCCTCGAAGCAACCGTCAAGGTCGTGATCGCTGCCCTACCGGATCCCGCTCGAAGCCAACTGGTCATCGTCAACGACGGCAGCAGCGACCAGACACTTTCGCTCGCGCACGCCATCGCCGATTCGTGCCCCGCAGCAGTGGTCGTGGTCGACCGACCGACCAATGGAGGCATGGGTCAAGCCCTGGCCAGTGGATTCGAACGCGCCACCGGCGATGTCATCACGTGGATTCCCGGTGACGGCGAGTACGAGCTCGGCGAGGTGTTGGCCGGGCTCACTGAACTGCAGCAACACGACATCGTGCTGGTCAGGCGAAACTCGCGTGGCCAGATCGGCCGAAACATCGTCTCGACGATCATGTACGGGCTGATTCGCATCCTGTTCGGATTCGACGCCCACGGGTACTGCGGCATCTTCGTCATCCGCCGCACCCGGTGGCAGGAGTTGGCGATCCGATCTCGCGATGTGTTCTTCACCCTCGAGGTTGCGTTGCGGGCGCGGCACGCCGGCTGGAAGATCAGCTACGTGACGGCCGAATGGCGACCGCGCCGCGCCGGGCGGTCGAAGGTGTTCCGTCCAACCGTGCTGCTGCGCAACCTCGTCGAGCTGCTTCGCTTCCGAGTAGCACTCTGGCTCGGCCGCTAGGGCCGCGCGATCGGGATCCACACACCGACCGAGACACTCGGGCTCTCGGCGATCTCCAGATCGAAGTCGGCGGGGAAGGCGATACCGCACTCGGCGAGAACCGCGGCGATGTCGGCCGGGGCAGACGGGCCAGCCGTCACGATCACGGGGGGCACATCGTGGGTGATCAAGCCGTCCGAACACGCCGTGCGCAGCCTCGCCATGTAGATGTCGGCATTGTCGGGGACGTAGTCGATGGAGCTGATGAACAGATCGGCCGGCGGATGAGCGAGACCGAGCGCCAAGGCGTAGCCGGGGCTGCTCGAGACACTGAGACCTGGCCGACCGACGAGGCTTCTCCGCCGGGCGATCGCGCTGAGGTTGTGGAGTAGCTCGGCCGTGCCGGAATCCGTCGACAGACCGTCGAAGCCCAAGACGGCATCGAGCGGTTCGGTCTGCGCATACAGGTTCGTCGCCAACCGATACGGGCGCTGCCACAGACCCGACAACATCATCCGCTCGATTGCCAGCGGCAGCACGATCAGCAGCGCGGCGACCGGAAGCACGGCAGGGCGCCATGCGCTGACCGAGTTGGCCGCGAGGATTACGATGGCGGCCGCGCAGAGCGCCCCCGACGAGATGACGACGAACATCGGAGGGTTCAAAGTGCCGAACGCCTGCGCTCCCGCCAACCCGACCAGCAGGATCAGGGCCGCGCCGCGAACTCGTGCCGCGGGGATTGCCTCGCTCGGCACCATCGCTTCCTCTGTCACACCCGCGGCCTCGTCGCGAAGCATCGACGCAGCCACGTGCGCGATCAGCCAGATCACGCCGGCCAGCGCCAGGAAGAGCGGTAGGGCCACCTGCGAAAGTCCCACGTTCACGTCGCCCCCCAGGAACTGACCCGCGTGCGACGCGGCCCTCGCTGCAAGCAGCACGGCAAGCGCCAACCCTCCACCGAGCATCATCGACCTTCGCAGTGATGCGACGAGGAGGAGCGCAATGCCGATTGCGAGGATCAACCACACTCGCGAGCCGACCAACCCGAAGACCTCCACCACGTTCCGCCAATAGGGCAGTAGGTAGTTGTCCCATATCGGCAACGAGTTGGAGAGTTGCTCGCTGCTTGATCGTAATGCGGTCAAGCGGTCGATGAAGCGACCGCCGATCACGGCCACGGCACCGCTGCCAGCCACGAACCCCGCGGCCGGCCACAGCACATCGCGCTCGGCGGTCCGCCATCCAAGAGCCAGCACCAGCGCTACAGCGACAACAGCCACCATGCACAGTCCGGCCGGCCACTTGTTGATGCAGGCAATTGCGACGACTGCACCCGCCGCTGCCAACCACCATCGACGTCTCGACGATCTACCGGTCAATGCCGGGAGAGCCACTGCGGCCAACGCCATTGCGCAGAGCGCCGACAGGTCGTTGTAACCAGGCGACTGCGGCAACCAGGTGTACATCGTGAAACCGCCAACCGTGACGAACCCGAGGATGGCGACACGTATCGGAAGCGCGTCGAACAGCGGCACGCTTGCGGCGGCCTGCGAATGAACGAAATCGGCCGTTGCCCGACCCAGACCGAGACCGCAGAGCAGAACCAGGACGATCTTTATCTTGCGAAGTGAGACGACCGAGTAACCAACCAGGTGGAACAGTGGGCCAAACAGCGCCGGAGCCCCGTTGTAGACCATCTCGGGATTGCGGTAGTAGCGGTAGCTGACGAGATAGATGCCCTCGTCGGTGAAATCAACGCCGCGTGACGCGGCGGTCCATGCCAACCAGACCAGTCGCGCCAGCACGACCGCGAGGAACATCACCGGGACCCACCGGAGCATCGCTCGCAGGTGCAGTGTCATCCCCGGCGCTGACATTGGCCAGACGCTAGCGAACGACGGTCATCTTGTGCGTCGACACCCACGCCTATATTGACGAGCATGTGGCAACCGCGGCGAGGGTTCGTCTCCTCGCTGACGATCCGCCGGATGCGTTGGCCGGCGAGTGTCTTCGCCTCAGTGCTCGTGATGCTTGTTACGTGGGCTATCGCAACGCCTCGCTATGGAGCCCCGGATGAGTTGGCCCACACGGTCAAGGCATACGCGACGGCCCACGGCCAATTGCTCGGTTCGACGACACCCGGCACCAGCCAACTGATCCGCACGTTCAACGTTCCACAGGGCTTGGTCAGCGGCGAGCCGTGGTGCTTCGCGTCCTTCGCGGACGTCAATGCTGGCTGTGCCATACCCAACGACAGCACGACCATCGTGGCGTACGAGTCCTCCGCTGCGACGTACCCGCTTCCTTACTACGCCGTAGTTGGAACAGCAGTACGCATCATCGGTGCCAGCGACTCGGCCCGCTCCTATCGGTTGATCTCGATTGTGCTCTGCACCCTGGTGCTCACGGCTGCGCTCGCACTGTTTCGCAAGAGCTTCGGGCGCAACTCCGCTGTGGCGCTGCTGGCCCTCGATCCAATGGCGGTGTTCGTTCTCGCGAGCATCAATCCGGCCGCAGTCGAGATCGCCGGAATGTTGGTCCTCTGGGCGTTCCTCGGTCACCTGCTGACTCGTGACCATCCTGCCTCCAGAAACGATCTGCTCGTCGTCTCGATGATCAGCGCAGCGCTGGTCTTCATCCGACCCGTGTCTCTGCCGTGGGTGATCATTGCCTTGGCCGGCTACTTCATCCTCGAATGGCGCACGGCGGCCGTACCGCGTCAACGGCGTATCCGCGACCTCGCCGTGGCAGGTATCCCGCTCGCCCTCTCTGTACTCGCGGGCGCACTGTGGAGTCGGTTCGCGGGCGTCGGACTGACCGATGACAAGTACGTTGCCGAGGCACCCACCGTCGACATCGCCCGGGTGGCAGTCGGACGCACAGCATTGCTGCTCCGCCAAGGGTTCGGGAACCTCGGTTGGCTCGACACACAACTGCCAACGGGGATCTACGGTTTGTGGATCGGCGTGATCGCGTGTGCCGGGTCGGCCGTCATCTTCTTCGGTGACCGGCGGACCAAGTTGCTGTTGGCTGGTCTGGTCGCCTGCTGGATTCTGTATCCGGCGGTATATGCCACACTGGCCCGCACACCAGCAGTCTGGCAAGGTCGGTACAACCTCCCACTCCTCGGTGGCCTCGCGGTATGCGCGTTGATTGCCATCACGAAGGACCAACTCGGTTCGCCGGCGCAACAACTCGCCAGCGTGTGCGGAGCGGCGTTCGTTGTGATGGAGGTCGTCGCGCTTCACCAGAGCCTGCGCCGCTTCATGGTCGGCGCAAGCGGTGACATCTTGCTGCGCTCCGCCGGCTGGAGTCCGGTACTCAACCCGTGGTTTCTGCTGATCGTCAACCTCGCCGCGGCCGGCGCCCTCACCGCCTTGCTCGTCACTGATCGCACAGGTCGGCCGGCGAGCCGCGAAGGTATGGTGTTGCCGCCATGACCGAGTGGAATCTGACCTCCGGCCCGCTCCAGGTGCTCACCCGGCGGATGACCCCCCAAACGCTGTGGCGGTTGGCCTTCGGTTCCATCATCGCCGGCGAAGTGTTGATGCTGCTGTGGGTCGGTCGGCGGGAGTGGTACTTCTTCGACGAGTGGCGCCTGGTGGTCGAACGAGTCGTGCCCCACACCAGTGGACCGTTCGCCGAGTTCAAGCTGCTCTTCAAACCCGATGGCGAGCACGTCATCGGCATACCGCTGACCTTCTTCGTGATCATCGTCCGCTGGTTCGGCCTCGACACGTACTGGCCGTTCATCTTCGTCAACGTCATCGTGCGCGTCGTGACCCTCGTTTTGATCGACGACATCTGTCGCCGTGTCGGGGCACGACGGCTGGTGCGGCTCCTCGCCGTCGCCACCATCGCCTTCTTCGGCGAAGGGTACGAATCGTTGTTCGCCCAGAGCGTGATGTTCGCCGGCTTCACGTTGATCTTCGCTCTGCTCGCAGTACGCCAGAGCCTGAAGACAGACATCTCGGAGCGGCGAGCGGGAATCACCAGCGCGGCCTGGCTGGCATGCTCGGTGCTGTCGAGCAGCTACGGGTTCCCGGTGGTCGTCGGTGTTGCCCTGTTCTACCTGCTGACCCATCGCCGGCGCGCAGCCATCGTGTCGTTCGTCGTGCCGCCGATCGTCTTCATGTCGGTCCGCATGCTGACGGGCGGCGAATACTCACAACAACAGCCGGTCTCCACAGCACGGATCCCGCTCTACATCCACTACGTGCAGTCCGGCCTCTCGGCAGTTGGCGAGGCCATCCTGGGAATGGACGCGCTCGGTGTCGCCAGCTTTGTCGGCGTCGCCGTCGCCAGCCTGTGGCTCGTCACCGAGACACGGTCGCGGGCCTTCGTGATCGCGATGCTGGTGGCGATCGTCGCGTTCTACTTCGAGGCTTCGTTGTCGCGTTCCGTCCTCGGCGCCGACCAAGCCCGTGCCGCCACCCGCTACACGTTCTTCTGCGGCGTGCTGGCCGTCTGCATGATCGCTGCGGCGTGGGGGCAGCGCCGCCTCGAGCGCAGATGGGTGCCGATCGTTGGTGTGCTGGCAATCGTCAGCTTCGCCAACAACATCGCCTGGCTGGGCGACGGCAGCTCGTACTACACCGACCGCATGCAGATCTCCCGGGCCCGCATGGCGCTCGGTCTGGAGATCATCGACCAGGGCCTCACGTTCTACACACCCGATCCCGAGTTCGCCGCAGACCTCAACGGCGACCGGCTCGGCGATGTCATCTCGTCTCCGTATGACGACGGGTTCATGGTCGAGGCCCGCGCCTGTTTCGACCATTGGGAACAGGAACTGGTCAGAGGTGGCGTCGCGGTCGCGTCGCTCGACAGCGAGCAACACGCTGCGCTGTTGGTGCTGTTGGGCGAGCATTCGATCGGGATCGGGCCGCCCGACGCGACGCTCGATGTGCTGGTGGATCTCGCCGCGCAGAACGTGGGCGGGAGCGGAGTGTTCGTGCAGTTCCAGGACGCCTACGCGGCGCTGTTCAGCCAACCGGTCGATGCCCCCGGCTTCGTGCCGATCACGCAACGCTGCGCTCAGCCCTGAGGGGCCTCGGCGTCCCTCGACACCACGTTGCCATCGCGATCGACCCAGCCGAGGTGCCGGGCAGGAGTGCCGGCGACGAGCTGATAGTCAGCGACGTCTCGAGTGACTGTGGCACCTGCGGCGACCATCGCGAATCGACCGATGGTCACTCCGCACACGATCGTGGCGTTGGCTCCGACCGAGGCGCCATCGTGGACGTACGTCGGCGTGATCGTCCAGTCGGCGTTGAACGCTCGAGGGATCCGATCGTTGGTGAACGTTGCCGACGGGCCGATGAACACGTCGTCGCCGATGGTCACGCCCTTGTAGACGCTGACGTTGTTCTGCAGTTTGCACCCCGACCCGATGCGCACGTCCTCGTCGACGTACACGTTCTTGCCGATCACGCACGAGGCGCCGATCGATGCACCGGACCGCACGTGCGCGTGATGCCAGACGAAAGTGCCATCCCCGATCTCACACCCGGGCTCGATCACAGCAGTCTCGTGAATACGTGGTGACGCGCCCATCCCCGGCAGGGTACCTGTCAGATGGGTACACCGA
The DNA here is from genome assembly GCA_031373785.1 of Ilumatobacteraceae bacterium. GTDB lineage: Bacteria > Actinomycetota > Acidimicrobiia > Acidimicrobiales > Ilumatobacteraceae > JAENVT01. The sequence goes on along the minus strand of JANMNE010000233.1, from coordinate 230 downwards.
GTTCTATGTAAGCCCGCTAACCGACAGTCGTTCTATGGGCTGACACTGACCGTGCGGTGCGGGATCCAACTCGGAGGCCTCCCGCGCTAGTCGCTCTCGTGGGTGGCGAGCAGGTCGGCGCTGAGCGCCAGCGCTGCGGCGATCACTGCGGCGCGCTGCACGACCAGGGTGAAGTACTTGGTGGCCGTCGAGCCATCGTGCATCGGCGGATCACCGAGGGATCGCAGCAG
>JANMNE010000186.1:0-24185 GCA_031373785.1 Ilumatobacteraceae bacterium | reverse complement strand
CGCCAACGTCCATGTCCAAGAGATCCCCTCCGGGGCGGAGTCGATCCCTGTCCTGCTCGGAACGCGGTGAGCCATGAGCGACACACCTGCCGAAGCGCCCGACGAGGCCGTCCCGACTCCTGAGCCGCCGTCGATGCACGGGTGCCCGATCAGCGACAGCCGCGGGCAGGTCGTGCTGCACCCGAGCCGCGAGCAGTACGTGGGTGTTGTGCGGGCACTGCTCGACGGGGGCTACGAGATGTGCGTCGACGTCACTGCGACCGACTACCTGCTGATGCCGAAGCGGGCGCTGCCCGATGGTATCGCCGCAGAGCGTTTCGAGGTCGTCGTCAACCTGTTGTCGATGTCGGCGCGCCAGCGCATCCGGCTCCGAGTCCAGGTGCCCGCCGACGACGCCACGATCGACTCGCTGTTCGATCTGCACCCCGGTACCGAGGCGATGGAGCGCGAGGTGTTCGACATGTTCGGCATCGCCTTCACGAACCATCCCGACCTCACCCGCATCTTGATGCCAGAGGATTGGGAAGGCCACCCCTTGCGCAAGGACTACGACACCGGCGCCATTCCCGTGCAGTTCTCGGCCGATTTCGGAGCCCGCACATGAGCAGCATCGTCGACACCATCCGTGCCGGGAACGAACCCGAGCAGGGCCTGAAGCCGCGCAGCGAACTGACGGCGCGCGAGCTCCTGCGCGAGGTCGGTTCGGTGCTGCGCATGAGCGAGGCCGACGCAGCCAAGCTCGGCGACGTGCCGGTCGACCCGACCGAAGATCAGACGATGATCATCAACATGGGGCCGCAACACCCGAGCACGCACGGCGTGTTGCGGTTGATGCTCGAACTGCGTGGCGAGGAAGTGCTGCGCTGCAAGCCGATCATCGGGTACCTCCACACCGGCATGGAGAAGACGGGTGAGAACCTCACGTACATGCAGGGCGGCACCAACGTCACCCGCATGGACTACGTCAGCCCGCTGAACAACGAATTGGTGTTCTCGATGGCCACCGAGAAGTTGCTCGGCATCGACGGCGACATCCCCGAACGCGCAACGTGGATGCGCATGCTCCTCAGCGAGTTGAACCGGATGAGCAGCCACCTGCTGTTCCTCGCGACCAACGGCATGGACATCGGCGCGGTGTCGATGATGATCTACGGCTGGCGCGAACGCGAAGAGGTGCTGCGGTTCTTCCAGAAGGTCACCGGCTTGCGGATGAACCACAACTTCATCCGTCCGGGTGGCGTCGCCGCCGACTTGCCCTCCGGCTGGCGTGACGACGTGTTGCGACTGCTCGACCTCATCCCGCCGCGACTCGTCGAGTACGACACGTTGATGACCGGCCAGCCGATCTGGCGCGAGCGGTTGCAGGGAGTCGGTGTGATCACCGCGCAAGAGGCGATCGCACTCGCTGCCACCGGCCCGATCCTGCGCAGCACTGGAACCGCCTGGGACCTGCGCCGCGACATGCCGTACTTGCACTACCCGGAAGTCGAGTTCGACGTGATCGTCGGCTCGTACGGCGACGCGTTCGACCGCTACGCGATCCGGCTCAACGAAGTGCGCGAGAGCATGAGGATCGTCCGCCAGATCCTCGACCGCATGCCCGGCGGCGACTACCGGATCCAGGACAAGAAGATCACGCCGCCACCGCGGGCCCGCATCGATGAGTCGATGGAGGCGTTGATCCACCACTTCAAGATCTTCACCGAGGGCTTCAAGGTGCCAGAAGGCGAGGTGTACGTGGCGATCGAGAGCCCTCGTGGCGAGATCGGGTGCTACATCGCCAGTGACGGATCTGCTACGCCATACCGCATGCACGTGCGTGGGCCCAGCTTCGTCAACATCCAGTGCATGCCCCACATGCTGCGCGGCGGCCTGATCGCCGATGCCGTCGCCGTGATCTCCAGCGTCGACCCCGTCCTCGGCGAAGTGGATCGCTGATGGCACGTCTCAACGAGGCGAACGTGGTGTACGCCAAGGAGATCATCGGGCGCTATCCCAAGGCTCGTTCGGCCACCATTCCGCTGCTGCACCTCGCCCAGCAACAAGATGGCTACGTCACCAACGAGGCGATGAAGCACATCGGCGAACTGGTCGGGGCGACGTCGGCCGAGATCCTTGGCACCGCCACGTTCTACGAGATGTTCAAGTTCGAACCGGTCGGCAAGTACCTCGTCAACATCTGTAGCACCATGTCGTGTGCCCTGATGGGCGCCGACGAGTTGATGCACCACGCCGAACACAAGTTGGGCATCAAGGCCGGCAGCACGACTCCCGACGGGATGTTCACCCTGGAGCACGCCGAGTGCCAGGCAGCCTGCACCGAGGCCCCGTGCCTGCAGGTCAACTACCGCCATCGCTATCGGGTCACACCGGCCGACCTCGACCGGTTGATCGATGATCTCAGCCGCGGCCGCCTCGAGGGTGAGGTACCGCCGCACGGCACGGTTGCCCGTGTACGCCAACACATCCCATCCGAGCGCGCTGTCGGCGCGGTTCCACCCGACGATGTCACCGTCGCACCGGAGTGGATGCCCGCACCCGCCGAGGCGCAGAAGTGAAGGGCACGACCTACCCCCACGCCGCGGGTTTCGTGGCGGGTGACCGACCGCGCATCGTCACGTCTCGCTTCGAATACGACAACTCCTACAAGCTGCAGCGCTTCCTGGCGACTGACGGGTACAAGGGGCTGCAGGCTGCGCTGGCGAAGTCACCCGTCGATGTGCATGCCGATGTCAAGAGCGCCACGGTGCTCGGCCGCGGTGGCGCCGGCTTCCCGGCCGGCGTCAAGTGGGGCCTCACACCGCAGGCGGTGTGGCCGCGCTACCTCGTGGTGAACGGCGACGAGAGCGAGCCGGGTACCTACAAGGACCGTCTGTTGATGGAGCTCGATCCGCACCAGCTCATCGAGGGGTGCCTGATCGCCTGCTACGCCGCGGGCCTGTCGCAGTGCTTCTTGTACATCCGCGGTGAGATGGCCGTCGCCCAAGAACGCGTTGCTGCCGCGCTGAACGAGGCATACGCCGCCGGGTACGTCGGCAAGAACATCCTGGGCAGCAACTTCAGTGTCGACATCGTGTTGCACTGGGGTGCAGGCGCCTACGTGGTCGGCGAGGAGACGGCACTGATCGAGAGCCTCGAGGGCAACCGTGGCATGCCCCGCTTGAAGCCGCCGTACTTCCCCGCGGCGATCGGCCTGTACGGCAAGCCGACCATCGTCAACAACGTCGAGACGCTGGCCAACCTGCCGTGGCTGATGCGCAACGGCGTCGAGGCGTACACGGCCATCGGCACGCCCACCTCGCCGGGTACGCGCATGGTTGCGGTGTCCGGTCACGTTAAGCGCCCCGGTGTGTACGAGATCATCAACGGCACGACGACCTTTCGCGATCTGCTGTACGGCGACGAGTTCTGTGGCGGCATCCGCGACGACAACCAGCTGAAGACCTTCGTGCCCGGTGGTGGGTCGGCGCCGTGGTTCCTCCCGGATCAGCTCGACCTGCCGTTCGAAGCCAAGTTGGTCAGCGCGGCCGGTTCGATGCTCGGCTCCGGAGCCGTGATCGTCATGGACGAGACCACCGACATCCCGACCGCGGCATACACCCTGGTCCGCTTCTACGCCCACGAATCGTGCGGCAAGTGCGTGCCCTGTCGCGAAGGCGGCACGTGGCTGGAGCGGATCATGAAGCGTCTCGCCGACGGCCACGGCACGATGCAGGACCTCGATCAACTGTTGGAGATCGGCCAGACGATCTGTCCGGGCGATTTCCCACATCCTTCCAGCGAACGCCTCGGACTCGAGGCCAAGCCGTTCCCATTCAAGATGACGACGATCTGCTTCGTCGGGCCGTCCGCCTACACCGCGGTCGATTCGGCGCTGACCTTGTTCCGCGACGAGTTCGAGGCCAAGATCGTGCAGCGCAACCTCATCCCCGTGTCGGTCGGAGGACCATCGTGACGACCACCGACACGACCGCCGAGGCCGCGGCACCACCGCCCGATCCGAATGAAGTTCGCCTGACCATCAACGGGCGCGAGGTCGTGGCGCGCAAGGGTGATCTGGTCATCGCTGCGGCGCAGCGCGTCGGCGACTACATCCCGCGCTTCTGCTACCACGAGCGAATGAGCTCGGTCGGCATGTGCCGGATGTGCCTCGTCGATGTCGACAGTGGCCGCGGGCCCGGGTTGCAGCCGTCGTGCATGATCACCGTGGCGCCCGGCATGGTCGTCAACACGCAGAGCCCCGCAGCGTTGAGTGCGCAAGAAGGCATCATCGAGTTGTTGCTGGCCCAGCACCCGCTCGACTGCCCGGTGTGCGACAAGGGTGGCGAGTGCCCGCTGCAGGATCAGTCGTTCAGCCATGGCCCGGGCGAGAGCAGGTACGTCGAGGAGAAGCGTCACTTCGAGAAGCCGATCCCGATCAGCGACCTGGTGTTGCTCGATCGCGAGCGGTGCATCCTGTGTGACCGCTGCACCCGCTTTGCCGACGAGGTGGCCGGCGACGCGCTGATCCACTTCACCAGCCGCGGCAACGACACGCAGATCACCACGTTCCCCGACGAGCCATTCGTCAGCTACTTCAGCGGCAACACCGTGCAGATCTGCCCGGTCGGCGCGCTGACCGCCAAGCCCTACCGGTTCAAGGCCCGTCCATGGGACCTCGACCAGACCGAGAGCACGTGCACCACGTGCGCCGTCGGTTGCCGCACGGTCGTGCAGTCGAGCCACGACGAGTTGCTGCGGTACCAAGGTGTCGACAGCGACCCCGTCAACTGGGGCTGGCTGTGCGATCGCGGCCGGTTCAACTTCGAGTCGGTCAACAGTGCGGATCGGTTGAGCGCGCCGCAGGTGCGTGTCGGCGAGGAGTTGCGGCCGACCACATGGAACGCGGCGCTGGCCCGAGCCGCCGAACTGATCACCGAGGCGAAGGCGGTCGGAGGTGCGGGATCGATCGCCGTGATCGGCGGGGCGCGCGGTACCAACGAAGACGCCTATGCGTGGGCGCGTCTCGCCCACGACGTGATCGGTACTCCGCACGTCTACCCACAGATGGGCGACGGTGCGCAGGTCAACCTGCTGGGCTTCGACCGGGCAACCATCGACGAGACGGCCAACGCGTCGACCATCATCCTGCTCGCGCCGGATCTCAAAGAAGAACTCCCGGTGTTGTACCTGCGGCTGCGCGATGCAGCCCAGAAGCGGCGCAGCCGCATCATCGAGTTCACCCAGAAGCGCAGTGGCCTCTCGGCCCAGGCGTGGCGCACCATCGAGTACCACGCCGGCGGCGTCACCGAGGCCGTCGCCGCCTGCGGCAACGACCCCGACATCGTCCGGCAGCTCGCCACCGGCAACGTCGTGATCGTCGCCGGCCGGGCCAACCTTGCCGAACACCCCCTCGAGGTCGGCAACGGCATCGTCGCGGCGTTGCAGCTGGCACCGGGCGCCAAGGTGCTGCCGGCGTTCCGCCGTGGCAACGTGATCGGTGCGATCGAGATGGGGCTCCGTCAGGGTGAGGGCGGCATGCAGGTGTTGGAGATCGCACGGGCCGCCGCCGCCGGCAACATCGAATGTCTCGTGCTGCTGGGTTGCGACCCGCTCGCCGACTTCCCCGACACCGATCTGGCTCGACGGATGATCGCCGGCGCACCGCGCATCATCGCCATCGACACCTTCCTCACCAAGTCCAACTCGTCGGCAGATGTCGTGCTGGCCGCGGCCGCATACGGCGAGAAGAGCGGCACCACCACCAACATCGAGGGCAGGGTCACGACGCTGTCGGAGAAGGTCACGCCGCGAGGCACCAGCCGCCCGGACTGGATGATCGCCACCGAGCTCGCCGAGTTGCTCGGCGTCGATCTCGGTGTCTCGTCGGTCGACGATCTCACCGAGGCGATTGCGGCCAACGTCCCCGGCTTCGGCGCGGCGACCATTGCCGCGTTGCGCAGCGCACGCGACGGGGTGGTCTGTCGCGGCACGTTGCCGCCGGCCACGGCGCGCATCGCCACGATCGACGAGCGCAACAGCTACGACTATCGCTTGGTCGTCAGCAGAAAGCTGTTTGACAACGCGGTCGGCACAGCCAAGTCCCCGTCGCTCGCGCATCTGGCGATGGGGTCGGAACTGCACCTGCACCCGTTGGATGTCGAGCGGGTCGGCTCGACCGACGGCGCCGACGTCAAGGTCACCAGCAAGCGGGCGTCGATGGTGTTCAAGGTCGTGGCCGACGACAGCGTCGTGCGCGGTTCGGCATGGGTGCCGTTCAACCAACCGGGTCCGAGCATCGGCGAGCTGATCGACGCCTCCGATGTGGTCACTGACGTGAGAGTCGAGACGTTCTGATGTTGGGCCTCGACGTCCTCCTCAACGACCTCACGCTCGGCGATGTCGCGATCGTGCTGATGAAGGTGATCATCGTCTTCGTGATCGGCCTCGTCGCCACGATGCTGATGGTCTGGTTCGAGCGCAAGGTGATTGCCGGCATGCAGAACCGCATCGGACCCAACAAGGCCGGTCCATGGGGCATCCTGCAGACGCTGGCCGACGGCATCAAGCTGTTCTTCAAAGAAGACCTGATCCCCGACAAGAGCGACCGCTTCGTGTTCAAGCTGGCGCCGTACCTGGCGTTCGTGCCGGCGTTCCTGGTGTGGAGCGTGATCCCGCTGGGCGGCGACTTCAGCGGCGGCAAGACCGGCCAAGTGGTGCTGTTCGACCACATCACTCGGCTACAAGTGGCCGATCCATCGATCGGGGTGCTCTTGCTGTTGGCGCTCAGCTCGATCTCGGTGTACGGGATCATGCTTGCGGGCTGGGCCAGCGGCTCGAAGTACCCATTGCTCGGTTCGGTGCGTGCCTCGGCGCAGATGGTCAGCTACGAAGCTGCCCTCGGTCTCAGCCTGGCCGCCGTGATCCTGGTGTCGGGAACGCTCAGTACCAGCGGCATCGTCTCCGACCAGTCGAGCATCTCGCGGTGGCACGTCGCCAGTACGGCGTTCGTCCCGTTCGTGATCTTCCTGATTGCCGCGACCGCCGAGTTGAACCGGCCACCGTTCGACCTCGTCGAGGCCGAACAGGAGCTGGTCGGTGGGTTCAACACCGAGTACTCCAGCATCCGGTTCGCGCTCTTCTTCCTGGCCGAGTTCATGAACACCGTCACCATGAGCGCGGTGATCGTGACGTTGTTCTTCGGCGGCCCGCAGCCGCTGAAGATCGCCGGCAACGACAACATCTTGTCGTTCTTCGGCCCGTTCTCCGGCACGGTGTGGTTCTTCTTGAAGCTGCTCGTGTTCCTGTACGTGTACGTGTGGTTCCGGGCGACGCTGCCACGCCTGCGCTACGACCAGTTGATGGACCTCGGGTGGAAGGTGCTGATCCCGGTGGCGCTCGGTTGGTTCTTGCTGTTGTCGCTGCTGCGTGTCGGTGGCGACCACGGTTGGACGAGGACGCACAAGACGGTGATCGGCGTGCTCGGTCTGGTCGTGCTCGTGCTCGCCGGCGCCTTGTTGAACCTGGCCACCAAGGTCAGCGCGCGCAATCGTGAACGAGAGGGGGCGATGTTCTGATGGGATACCTCGAAGGATTCCTGGTCACTGCCAGGCAGCACCGGCTGTTCGGTGGCAAGCGGGTGACGACGTCGTACTCCGGTGGGCGCGTGGCGAAGAAGGGCAACGCCACCGAAGGCCGCGACGAGAAGATCGACAAGCCCGAACGCATGCACGGTCGTCATGTGCTCAATCGGTACGAAGACGGCATGGAGAAGTGCATCGGCTGCGAGCTGTGCGCCGGTGTCTGCCCGGCGAAGTGCATCCACGTGCGCGGTGCCGACAACGATCCGCAGGATCCGACCTCGCCGGGCGAGCGGTTCGGTTTCGTGTACGAGATCAACTACCTGCGCTGCATCCACTGCGATCTCTGCGTCGAGGCGTGCCCGACCGAAGCGATCACCGAGTCGAAGTTGTTCGAGTTCAGCTTCACGAACCGGCGCGACGCGGTGTACACCAAGGCCGAGCTGGTCGTCGATGACGACGGCAAGCCCCAGCACATGCCGTGGGAGGACTGGCGCCCCGGCGAGGACCAGCACACCAGCGGCTGGATGCGGGCGACATCGCCCGGCGGCGACGCCGACTTCGTCGGTCACGTCGGCTGGAGCAGCGAGCTCGGCTACGGGGTTCGCGATCCCGAGGAGAACGCGCCGTAATGCAACTGTTCGTCTTCATAGTTGCCGGCCTGATGATCCTGGCCGGCGCGATCGGGGTCGTGACTCGGTCGCATCCGGTTCACGCCGCGCTCAGTTTGATCCTCACCTTGTTCGGTGTCGCGGTGATGTACGTATCCCAAGAGGCCCAGTTCCTCGCCGCAGTGCAGGTCATCGTCTACGCCGGGGCGATCGTGGTGCTGTTCTTGTTCGTCATCATGTTGCTCGGCGTCGATACGGCGGAGGACCTGCGCGTCGAGCCGTTCAAGTTGCAGCGCAAGGTCGCCGTGCTGGTCGGCGGCGGAGTGATCGGCCTGGTCGCGTTCGCGGCCATCTCGTCGCGTGACAACATCGGCAACGTCGCCAAGACTGCGGTCGACACCACGGCAGATCCCGATAGCAACATCCGCGCCCTGGCCCGCGACCTGTTCAGCGATCACGTGCTGGCGTTCGAGCTCACCTCGGTCCTCCTGGTGATCGCGGTGGTCGGCACGGTGCTGCTGGCCCGCCGTGCGCCGAAGACTCCAACGGACACGCCGTCGTGATCGCCTCGGTCGCTGTTCCCACGACGACGTGGTACCTCGTGCTGGCATCGGTGCTGTTCGGCATCGGTACGGTCGGCGTGCTGGTGCGCCGCAACCCGTTGATCATGCTGATGTGCGTCGAGCTGATGCTCAACGCCGTCAACCTCTCGTTCGTCGCGGTCGCCAAGAAGCTGAACGACATCGGTGGCCAGACCACCGTCTTCTTCGTGATGGTCGTCGCTGCTGCGGAGGTCGTGGTCGGTCTCGGCATCATCGTCGCGATCCTGCGTCGCAAGCCCAACGCCAACGCGGACGACCTCGCGGAACTGAAGGGCTGACCCGGTGCTCGACGTCATCTGGTTGATCCCCGCGCTCCCGCTCACCGGGTTCGTTCTCATCTTGTTGTTCGGCCGCCGACTCGGTGATCCGAAGGCCGGCTACCTCGCCACGTTGATGTGCGGTGGCGCATTCGTCGTGACCGTCGGCGTGTTCCTCGATCTCGTCTCCAAGACGGCCGAGGAGCGTCACCACATCGGCAAGGTCTTCTCGTGGGTCCCGGTCGGCTCACTGAAGGTCGACATGGCGTTCCTGGCCGACCCTCTCAGCATCACGATGTGCCTGTTCGTCACGGGGATCGGCACGCTGATCCACCTGTATGCGATCGGCTACATGCAGGGTGACCCGAGGTTCTCCAAGTTCTTCCTCTACCTCAACCTGTTCGCGGTCAGCATGTTGCTGCTCGTGCTCGGCGAGAACATGCTCGTCACCTTCCTGGGGTGGGAGGGCGTGGGGACCTGCAGCTACCTGCTGATCTCGTTCTGGCACGAGCGGGACAGCGCTGCCACGGCGGGCAAGAAGGCGTTCGTCACCAACCGTGTCGGTGACTGGGGATTCATGATGGCGATGTTCTTCGCCTTCCAGGCCACCGGCACGCTGAGCTATGCCGGCGTCAACGCGCAAGCGCACACCATGGCCCAGACGACGGCAACTGCCATCGCGCTGTTCTGCTTCATCGGCGCCTGCGGCAAGAGCGCGCAGCTGCCCTTGTACCTGTGGTTGCCCGACGCGATGGAAGGCCCCACGCCCGTGTCGGCGCTGATCCACGCCGCGACCATGGTCACGGCCGGCGTGTTCTTGATGTGTCGCATGAGCCCGATCCTCGACGCCGCGTCGTCGTACGCGCCAACGCTGATCGCCATCGTCGGCGTCGCAACAGCGTTGTTCGCGGCGACCATTGCGGTCGCCCAGAACGACATCAAGAAGGTGTTGGCCTACTCGACGGTCAGTCAACTCGGGTACATGTTCTTGGCGGTCGGCTCCGGCGCGTACACCGCAGCCATCTTCCACATGGTCACGCACGCCTTCTTCAAAGCGCTGCTCTTCCTCGGCTCCGGCGCGGTGATCCACGGGATGCACCACGAGCAAGACATGCGCCGCATGGGCGCCCTCCGCAAGGTGATGCCGATCACCGCCGCCACGTTCATCGTCGGCTGGCTGGCCATTGCCGGCGTGCCGCCGTTCGCCGGGTTCTGGAGCAAGGACGACATCTTGCTGGCCGCATACGACAAGAGCCCGGTGCTGTGGGCACTCGGTCTCATCACGGCGCTGCTGACCGCGTACTACATGACCCGCCAGGTGATCATGGTGTTCTACGGCAAGGCTCGCTGGCACGACGCCCACGAAGAGCACGGCGCGCACGGCGATTTCGAGCCGCACGAGAGCCCGGCGATCATGCTGGTGCCGCTCGTGGTGCTCGCTGTGCTGTCGATCGTCGGCGGCGGTCTGAACCTGCCGTTCAAGGCCAGCACCGAAAAGCTGGCGCAATGGCTCGAACCGGTGGTTGGCGCGCACGAGAGCACCACTGCCAAGTTGCCGCTGGCCGTGATCGCCACGGTCGTTGCGCTCATCGGCATCGCCGCGTCGATCATGATCTACGCCAAGCACAAGGCCAAGGTGATCGAACCCCACGTGCTGGCCGAGGGTTGGTACTACGACAAGGCCGTCAGCAGGTTCATGGGCGGCCCGGGTCGGGAGGCCTTCGATGCGGTTGCATGGTACGACGCGACCGTCGTCGACGGTGCGGTCAACGGTGTCGGCCGCTTGGTTCGCGGCACTGCGCAACGGGTCCGAACGGTGCAGAGCGGCAACGTCCGCAACTATGCGGCCGCGATCGGCGTTGGTGTCGTGGCGCTGCTCGGCTGGTTCGTGATCGTGCGGGGCAACCTGTGATCTCATTCCCCATCCTCACCATGCTCGTGCTGGTCCCGACTGCCGGGTCGCTGCTCGTCGCTGCGTTCTCCACTCGTCGGCCCGAATGGGTGAAGCTGACCGCTCTGCTGACCAGCGTGTTCACCGGCGGTCTCAGCATCTGGGTGGTCGCCGCCTTCGACAAGGCCAACGCCGACTTCCAATTCGTCAGCAAGCACGCCTGGATCAAGCCGTGGGGCATCTCGTGGCACCTCGGGATCGACGGGATCTCGCTGTTCCTGGTGCTGCTGACCGGCGTGCTGTTCCCGATCGTGATCGCCGGCACCGATCCCCATCACGACCACAAGCGCTACCTGTCGTGGATGCTGCTGCTCGAGGCCGGGTTGATGGGCAGTTTCATCAGTCTCGACCTGTTCTTGTTCTTCGTCTTCTTCGAGATCGTGCTCGTGCCGATGTACTTCCTCATCGCCGGGTGGGGCTACGAGGGCCGGGTCTACGCGGCCACGAAGTTCTTCTTGTTCACCATGGTCGGCTCGGCGTTCATGCTCGTCGGCGTCATCGCCACGGCCTTCTTGGCGAAGGGCAGCGGCCCACTGACCTTCGATCTCGTCGAGTTGGCCAAGGCCGACTTCGCCGCCAGCACCGGCCGCTGGTTGTTCTTCGCCTTCGCGGTCGCGTTCGCTGTCAAGGTGCCGATCTTCCCGCTGCACACGTGGCTGCCCGACGCCCACACGCAGGCGCCGACCGGTGGCTCGGTAATCCTCGCCGGTGTGATGTTGAAACTCGGCACCTATGGCCTGCTGCGATTCGGGGTGTTCCTGTTCCCCGAGGCAGCGCGCTGGAGCCGAAGCCTGTGGTTGACCCTGGCGGTCATCGGCATCATCTACGGCGCCATTGCAGCGACGATGCAGAAGGACCTGAAACGGTTGGTCGCCTATTCGTCGATTGCTCACCTCGGCTTCGTCGTGCTCGGCATCTTCGCGATGACCTCACAGTCGATCACCGGCGGCGTGATGCAGAACATCAACCATGGTGTGTCGACCGGTGCGCTGTTCTTGCTCGTCGGCATGATCTACGACCGTCGGCACACCCGACAGATCTCCGAGCTGAAGGGCCTGCAGAAAGTCGCCCCGATCTTCGCCGGCGTCTTCATGGTCGTGATGCTGTCGTCGATCGGCGTGCCGGGTCTCAACGGGTTCGTCGGCGAGTACCTGGTGCTGATCGGCTCGTTCCTCACCGCCAGGTGGTGGACGGTCGTGGCCGCGACGGGCGTGATCCTGGCGGCGCTGTACCTCCTGTGGGCCTACCAACGGGTGTTCCACGGCGAGCCCGACGAGGCCAACAAGGGCTTCGGCGAGCTGAAGGTCCGCGAGGCAGCCGTATTGTTGCCACTCGTCGGAGTGATCGTGTTCACCGGGCTGTATCCCAAGCCGATGCTTGATCGCATCGAACCCAGCGTGAAGAAGTTGATCGAGCACGTCAGCGACAAGACGTCGTATGTCGATCCACAACCTGTCGAGGTCGCACCGTGATCGCCGCCGATCCCATCCTGCTCGGGCCCTCGGTCGACTGGTTCGCGCTCAGCCCGCTGTTGGTGCTGCTCGGCGCGGCGATGATGCTGCTGCTCGTCGGTGCCATGGCGCCACGGCTGCCGCGCCACACCTACGCACTGTTCACGGCTGCCGCCGGCCTGGCGACCATGATCCTGTGCTTCTTCTTGTGGGACAACATCACTGACGATGGTGCCTCGACACTGGTCGGTGGGGCGTTGCGGTTCGACGTGTTCACGATGTTCATCACCATCACCATTGCTGTCGCGGTGGTGTTGGTCGCGTTCGTCACCGACGACTACCTTCGCCGTGAAGACCTCGACGGTCCCGAGGTCTATGCCCTGTACCTGCTCGCTGCGATCGGCGGCGTGGTCATGGGCTCGGCCAACGACCTCATCGTGTTGTTCCTCGGCTTGGAGATCCTGTCGATCGCCATGTACGTGATGGCCGCGAGCCACCGCAAGCGCATCGAGAGCCAGGAAAGTGGCATCAAGTACTTCATCCTCGGCGGTTTCTCCTCGGCGTTCTTCCTCTACGGGATCGCGATGGTCTACGGAACCGCCGGCAGCACCAACTTCACCAAGATCGTCGACTCGTTCAACACCAACGTCCCCGCCGTCCGCCACGACGCGTTCATCCTCGCCGGTGTCGCCATGCTGCTAGTTGGATTGGGTTTCAAGACTGCGTCGGTGCCATTCCACTTCTGGGCGCCCGACGTCTACCAGGGGGCGCCCACCCCTGTCACGTCGTTCATGGCCTCGGTCGGTAAGGTCGCTGCCTTCGGCGCAATGCTTCGGGTGTTGATCTACGCGCTGCCGCACTGGCGTGACGATTACCGCCCGATCGTGTGGGTACTGGCCGCGCTGACGGTGGTGGTCGGCTCGGTGATGGCGGTCGTGCAGACCAATGTCAAACGGATGTTGGCGTTCTCCTCGGTCAGCCACGCCGGGTTCATCATGATCGGCGTCGAGGCGGCCAGCCATCGTGCCGGTGAGCCTGCTCTCGGCAATGGCGTGCCTTCGGCGCTGATGTACATGCTGCTGTATTCGGTGCTGGTCATCGGCACGTTCGCGGTCGTCACGATGGTCGGCCGCACGGGCGACAATGCCACCGATCTTGCCGCGTTCCGCGGCCTCGGCAAGTCGCACCCCCTGCTCTCGCTGGCCATGACCGTGCTACTGCTGGCGCAAGCCGGTGTTCCGCTGACTTCAGGCTTCGTGGCCAAGTTCGGTGTGATCCAAGCAGCGGTGGAAGAGCACAGCTACGCCATCGCGATCATCGCGATGGTGGCATCGGTGATCGCCGCGTTCTTGTACCTGCGGATCATGGTGTCGATGTGGGTCACCGACCCCGAACCCGACGACACCACTCGCGAACCTATTCGAGTGCCACTGTGGACCGGCGTCGCGCTGACGCTGTCGGTCGGCTTCACGATCGCCATCGGGATCTACCCGTCCTGGCTGATCGACGCCGCCAAAGCCGCCGTCGCCACCAAGTAACCAGCGCGCGAGCGCGCTGTGCAGGCGTCGGGCCCGGTCGGGCGCGACTCTTGCCGGCGGTGGCGTGGTGTCGCGCCCGACGAGCCCGGCCGCACTTACGCGGCGCCGGTCGTCAGGCGGGTGAGAATGTTGCCGATGTCGGTCACCGCCTCGCGAAGACCGCCGTGCACGTCGATGTTGGTGACCCGCGTCGACGTCCATCCGATCGTCGTGAGCTTGCGGTCGCGCCCCTTGTCGGCGTGAGAGTCGGCGGCTCCGTCGTGCCACGACGGGTGGTCGACCTCGACGGCGAGCCTCGCGCTCGGCCAGGCGAAGTCAATGCGGATGTCGCGGCCACGCCCGGGTAGGCGCACTGGAAACTGTGGGACGGGTGCGGGCAGTCCCTGCTCGGCGATCTCCTCCAACACCTTGACCTCGAGGTCGGACTGCAACGCCGACCGCCAGGCAGGTCGCGACTGGATCACTGAGAGCATCGTGGCAGCGCCGGGTCGGTTCGGATGGTAGAGGCGATGCACCGTGTCGCTGATGGTTCCGAACGTGACTCGATGTTCGTTCAGGAGTTGCTCGATCACGGAGGTCGTCGCCTCGGTGCCGATCATGTCGGCGCTGTCGAACAGCGTGCGTGGCGGACTGGTGAGGCGGATGCCATCTGGCCGCTGCACGATGTCGACCGGATCGATGCGCCGACACCGATGCACCACGACGCCCGGCATCTCCGGAGACCGACCGTGGGGCACGAGCACGTGGATCAACGGGTCGGTCATCAGCCGGAGGGTCCACTCTTGTCCGGCCGTGGTGAAGCCGATCATCGCCGCCAGGTTGCGTGCGCAGACCGCCGCCAGGATCTGCTCACGGTTGCACGGCCACTGCGCGCTGCGAAACACGCCCGGCAACATGGTGATCAGGCTGCCGTCCGAGACCAGGTTGGCCAGCGTTCGACTCGGGCAACCCAGCTTGAGAAGGCGATCTGTCGAGATCACGCCCAGATGACTGCTGAGGAAGGCATCCACTGCGGCTTTCCAAGGACGACCCATCGGCCACCTCCGTCACGTTCATGTCGATGATTGCGTGGGGGAAGCCGCTCTGCACGCTAGGTCGTCGAGCCGGCCATCCCTCCCCACCGGCCCACGTGGGCGCGGGATGAGCCGGTGGTGGCGTGATATCGCGCCCGACCAGTCCACGTGGGCGCGGGATGAGCCGGCGGTGGCGTGATATCGCGCCCGACTCGACCTCGACCCGGACCCGGACCTCGACCCGACCTGGCCCGAACGCCGGGGTAGCGAGTCAGGTGGCTTGGCGGATCAGTTCGTCGAACAGGGCTTGTTGTTGAGGATCTTCGTGGGCCGAGTCCTCTGGATGCCACTGGGTCCCGACGATCCATTGCGAGCCATCGAGCTCGACCGCATGCACGATCCCAGAGGCGTGCCGACCGACGACGCGCAGCCCGTCGCCGACGCGGTCGAGAGCCTGGTGGTGCACGCAATGGCACCGTTCGGGCCGGTCGGTGCCCATGGCCTTGGCGATCCGCGACCCCGGCTCGAGTTCGTTGACCGTGAAGTGATGCCAGTGATCGTCGTTGCCGATGTCTTGCACCAGCGTGCCGCCGAGAGCGACGTTGAGCACTTGCAGCCCGCGGCAGATCGCCAGCACCGGGGTGTTGGCGTCGATCGCCGCCGACATCATCGCCAGCTCCATCTCGTCGTGTTCGGGAACGATGCCGTAGAGCGATTCCTCCGTGGCTTCTTGCCCGTAGTGCCGAGGGTCGACATCGCCGCCGCCGTGGAACACGACGGCATCGACCCGGCGCAGCAGTGCGGGGATGTCGTCGATCAATCCGGGGATCGGCGGCAGCATCAACGGGGTTCCGCCACCCCGTTCGACCGCCCGGAAGTACGTCTGCGCAGCGGCGAACGGCTTGCCGCGCACATCCGGTGCCTCGGTCGACTGACGGCCGACGATCACAACCAGTGGGTTCACGCCGTCAGTGTAAGCCCGCTCGTCTGACGAGCTCGTCGTAGATCGCCTGCTGCTGCGGCTGCCGCGTCGCGGTGTCTTCCGGGTGCCATTGCAGACCGACGACCCACGACTTCGACGGCAGCTCGACGGCCTCGAGTTGCCCGTCTTCGGAGTAACCGATCGGCACGAGTCCGGCGCCGAGCTCACCGATCCCCTGATGATGCACGGAGTGGCAGTGGTCGAGGTGCGTGTCACCGACGAGCTCGGCGACGATCGAGCCTTCGACGAGCTTCACCGAGTGCTCGCGCATCCAGTGCTCGTCGTTGCCGATGTCTTGCACCAGCGTTCCGCCGAGCACGATGTTCAGCACCTGCATGCCACGGCACAAGGCGAGCATGGGAAGGTCGAGCTCCAGTGCGGCGCCCGCGACTGCCATGTCGAGCTCGTCGTTGGCGGCAACGATCCCGTAGAGGGATTCCTCGGTCGGCTCCTGGCCGTAGCACCGTGGATCGATATCGCCGCCACCCGGCAACAGCACACCGTCGAAGTGCTGCAGCACCGTGAGGGCGTTGGTCGACAGTTCGTGGATCGGCGGAACCAGCACGGGCACGCCACCGGCACGGGCCACGGCCCTGCTGTACGGCTGGCTACTGGAGAACGCATCGCGCTTGCCTTCGTCGCTGAAGGTCAGCACTCGTGCGCACACGGCGATCAGCGGCGGCGGTTGACTCATGGCAGCAACAATTGTAGGTGGCAAGATGTCGGCCGGGTCGCAGTTGCACTCGGCAGGTCGCGATGGGGAGTCGGGGGGCACGCGTGGATTTCATCTTCATGCTCACACGGTCCGATGAGACCGTCGTCGACTGCCTCGACACGTGGGGCGCGGTCGAGCACGTCGGCGTGCGCCACGCCGGCTTCAAGGATGTCGGCGTCGACACGGCAACGCTCGTGGAGCTCAACCGCCGAATGCAGTCCGGCGGTGTGACGACCTACCTCGAGGTGGTCAGCACGTCGGTCGAAGCCTGTCTGCAGAGCTCGCGCGCTGCGGTGCAGATCGGGGTCGACCGTCTGATGGGTGGCACGCAAGTCGACGACATCATGCGGATCATCGACGGCTCGGGGATCGAGTACCTGCCGTTCCCCGGGCTGCCTGGCGGCCATCCGACCAAGTTGGGTGGCGACGCCTCGTTGGTCGAGCAGCAGTGCAAGTCGTTCGACGAACGAGGCTGCGGTGGGGTCGACCTGCTCGCCTATCGGGCGACCGACGCCGATCCGCTCGACCTGGTGCGCGCTGCCCGCCGTGGCACGTCCGGCTACCTGGTGGTGGCCGGAAGTGTTTCCAGCGCCACCCAGATCGACGACTTGCGCTCGGCGGGAGCCGACGCGTTCACGATCGGATCGGCGGTCTTCGACGGGTCGTTCTCACCGAAGAAGGGCTCCGTCGTGTCACAACTGCGTGACGTCCTGGAGGCCGCCGGTCAGTGAGCGCACTGCTGATGGGTGTCGACCTCGGCGCCGGGGGAGTGAAGGTGTCGATCATCGACGCCGATGGCACCACCGTGGCCGATGGTTCAGCCGCGATCGTCACCCACACTCCGCACTTCGGTTGGGCCGAGCAGGACCCCTCCGACTGGTGGACCGCGGCGCGCACGGCAATTCGTGCCGCGACCACTGTTGGCGGAGTCGCGGCGGATGCGATCGTAGGGATCAGCGTGTCGGGTGGTGCCCACATCGGGGTGCTGACCGGCGCAGCCGGCGCCCCATTGCGTCGAGCGATCCTGTGGAGCGATTCGCGAAGCGCCGCCGAGGCCACCGAGCTCCGCGAGCAGGCCGACGCGCGAATCCTCGAACTGTCGCTCAACCGCGTCAATCCGACCTGGTTGCTTCCGCAGCTGCTGTGGATCACCCGCAACGACCCCGATGCGGCGGCCGCGACTCGTCGTCTCTACCTCGCCAAGGACTGGCTGCGATTCAAGCTCACCGACGAGTGGCACACCGACTACAGCGACGCGGTCGGGGCCTTGCTGGCCGACTCGGCCACACATGGATGGTCCGACGAGTTGTGTGCGTTGGTCGGCTGGTCGCCGGCCACACTTGCGCCCATCGTCGATGCGACAACGATCGTCGGCCAGGTCACGGCGACCGCAGCCGCCGAATGCGGGCTCGTCGCCGGCACGCCCGTCGTCTGCGGTAGCAACGACACCACCGTGGAACTGTTCGGCGCCGGGGCGTGCACCCCAGGCGATGGAGCGGTCAAGCTGGCTACCGCCGGCGTGATCTACCAGGTCACCGATGGTCCGCTCGTGCGCCCGCCGGTGTCGTGCTACCCGCACGTCATCGATGGTCTCTACTACACGGCGACCGGCATCAACTCGTGCGCATCAGCGCATCGCTGGATGCGGGACCAGTTCTTCGCCGCGGACGGCTTCGACGGCATGGATGCCCTCGCCGCCTCGGTGTCGATCGGCAGCGACGGTCTGCTGTTCCATCCCTACCTGCAAGGTGAGCGTGCACCGCACTGGGACCCCAAACTGCGCGCCGATTTCGTCGGTGTCACGATGCAGCATGGGCGGGCCCACTTCGCCCGGTCGCTGTACGAAGGCATTGCCTACGCGATCCGCGACGCGATGACGGTCGCGGAGGAGCTTGGCATGCGGTACGAGACCATCCGCTTGATCGGCGGCGGCGCACGCAGCGCCGCCTGGCGCCAGATCATGGCCGATGTGTTGGGGAGGACGATCACGCTGCCGGTCAACGGTGATGCGTCGTTCGGCGCGGCGGTGGTGGCGGGGATCGGCGTGGGTGTGTTCACCAACATCCGCGACGCGGTTGCCCGTTGTTGCCGATCGACATCGATCCACGAACCGTCCGCCGCGGCCCACGATCGGTACACGGAGTTCTTCGAGGTCTATCGCGACGCCCAGCGCCACCTGGTGGCGATCAATCACCGGCTGCACGACCTCACCGTCGCGCCGTCGATTCCGCTCGGCTAGCTACCCTGTCGAGCGTGTCTGAAACCTTCCGATTGATCAATCCCACCGACGAATCCGTGTTACGCGACCTGCCCGTCGCCGGCCGCGAAGAGACCGACGCGGCGATTGCCCGGGCGCGCCGAGCCGCACCGGCGTGGCAGGCCGTTGCTCCGGCTGATCGGGCCCGCTTGATGCGCCGCTTCGCGGATTCGATCGCCGACCACGCCGACGAGCTCGCTCGCCTGGAGACGGCCAACATGGGCATGCCGATCGGCAACAGCACGTGGTGTGCGAACGCCGCCGCCGATGTCATCCACTACTTCGCCGGGGCGATCGACAAGCACATTGGTTCGACGATCCCGGTTGCCGGTGGTGTCGACATGACCTTTCACGAGCCGCTGGGCGTCGTCGGCTTGATCATCCCGTGGAACTTCCCCGTGCTGATGGCGTCGTGGAAGATCGGGCCGGCGTTGGCGACGGGGAACACGGCCGTCGTGAAGCCGGCGGAGATCACGCCACTGACAACGCTGCGGCTCGGCGAACTGGCGCTCGAGGCCGGAATCCCCGAGGGCGTGCTCAACGTTCTGATGGGCAGTGGTGCCCAAGTGGGCTGGCGGTTCGTCGAGCACCCCGACGTCCGCAAGGTGTCGTTCACCGGCTCGACCTCGGTCGGCAAGCGGATCATGGCCGGCTGCGCCGAGCAGGTGAAGCGGGTCACGCTCGAACTCGGTGGCAAGAGCGCGAACATCATCTTCGCCGACGCCGACCTCGACAAGGCCGCCACCGCAGCGCCCGGTGCGGTTTTCGACAACTCCGGGCAGGACTGCTGCGCGCGCAGCAGGGTACTGGTGCAGCGGACCGTGTTCGATCGATTTGTCGATCTCTTCGTCGATGCTGCCAAGGAGTGGAAGGTCGGTGACCCGATGGACCCCGCTACCGCGATGGGCCCCTTGGTCACGTCCCAGCACCTCGCCCAGGTGCGGACCTTCACGGACGGCCTCGACACGGTGTTCACCGGTGAGGCACCGTCAGGGCCCGGGTTCTGGCACCCGATCATGATCGCCACCCCATCGGACCCGACCACCAGCATCTGTCGTGACGAGGTGTTCGGCCCCGTCGCGGTAGTGCTGCCGTTCGACGACGAGGCCGACGCAATCCGCATCTGCAACGACAGCGACTACGGGTTGTCCGGCTCGGTCTGGACGCGTGACGGCGCCAAGGCGATCCGTGTGGTTCGGGCGATGGAGGCTGGAACGATCAGCGTCAACTCGAACAGCTCGGTCCGCTACAGCACACCGTTCGGTGGCTTCAAGCAGAGTGGGTTGGGCCGAGAGCATTCGATGCACGTGCTCGACCACTACACCGAGTTGAAGAACGTGTTCATCGCCACCTGACCGGAGCGGCGTCCCGGCGCACGGTCTACTGGTCGACCACCTCGATCGGGTAGCCGGCATCGGTCGCGGCGCGCATCACGGACTCGGCGTGGCCGCGGCCGCGCACTTCCAGCACCGCCTGCACCCCGGTCTCGCGCACGTGCAGGTCGACGCCTTCGCGCACGTGCTCGACCTCGACCAGATTGGCGCCGTGCTCGGCGAACAGGCTCAACAACCGCGCCAGCCCACCGGGTCGATCGCTGATGCGGGCGAACAGGATCAGCCGTCGCCCGGCTTGGGTCTCATGGCGGCGGATCAAACCCGGCAGCAGTCCGAGGTCGACGTTGCCACCGCTCAGCACCACGCACGTCGTGCCCATCGGCGCCGACGCGATTCGTTGCGACATCAGCGCGGCGACGCCGACGGCGCCCGCACCTTCGACGAACAACTTCGCCCGCTCCATCAACAACACCATCGCATCGGCGACCGCGTTCTCTTCGACGACCACGACATCGTCGAGCCACTCTTCGACGAGCGGGAGCGTGATCTCGCCGGGTCGCTTGACGGCGATGCCGTCCGCCAGCGTCACGACCGGGCCGGTCGGCGCGGCGCGGTGGGCATATGGGGCGCATGCGGCGATCTGCACGCCGATGACCTCGATCGTCGGATCGTGCGCCTTCACGGCGATGGCGATCCCGGAGGCCAGTCCACCGCCACCCAGGGGCACGATGACACGCCGGAGACCGGGCACGTCGCTGACCAGTTCTCGGCCGAGCGTGGCCTGTCCGGCGACCACGTCGACGTCGTCGTACGGATGGCAGAACACCATGCCGACCTCGGCTGCGTGGGCCCGAGCTGCGAACACCGCTTCGTCGAGGGAGTCGCCGCCCTCGATCAAGGTCGCGCCGTAGCCACGGCATGCCTCGATCTTGGAGATCGGCGCGCCGGCCGGCACGAAGATCTCGCACCGAACGCCGGCATGGCGGGCCGCGAAGGCGATCGCCTGGGCGTGGTTCCCCGCACTGCCAGCGGTCACACCGTTGGCGGCATCGTCACCGAGGGCGGCGAGCTTGCTCATCGCGCCCCGGATCTTGAAGCTGCCCGTTCTTTGAAGGTTCTCGGCTTTCAACACGACGATGCCGCCGTACCGCTCGCTGAGTGCGGCCGAGCCGGTGACGGGGGTGTGCGTGACCACGCCGCGGCCGGCCTCGGCGGCACGGTCGATTGCCGTGCTGGAAATCTTCGGCGCAGGCATGTCAGCGCGTACCGTAGTGCGCATGCGCGCGCTGCTGATCGCCAACGCTTCGGACGCCGACGGAGGGTTCGTGGCCGAGCGGTTCCGAGGTCACGGGTTCTCGTTCGTGGAATGCCATCGCGAGAACCTCGACGACTGGCCGTCGCTCGACGGTCACGACCTCGTGGTCACGTTGGGCAGCGAGTGGAGCGTGTATTGGCCGCACGTCGCTGATTCGGTGGCCGCCGAAGCCGACATGATCCGCGGTGCGCATGCTGCGGGCGTTCCCGTGTACGGCATCTGCTACGGCAACCAGATCATGGCCCACGCGCTCGGTGGCGCGGTCGAGCGGGCGCGCCAGCCCGAGATCGGCTGGCACCAGATCACCAGCGACATCCCGGAGACGATCGCCGAAGGACCATGGATGCAGTGGCACTACGACGTGATCACCGTGCCGCCAGGTTCGGTCGAGCTGGCCCGCAGTGCCGTCGGCCCCCAGGCATGGAGGATGGCGCGCAGCTTTTGCACGCAGTTCCATCCCGAGGCCACCGAGACGATGATCCGCCGGTGGGCGCTCAGCGAGGGCGGCAGCACCGAACTGTTGAAGCATGGGATCAAGCCCGAGAAACTGATCGAGGAGACCCGGCGCAACGTGGCCGACAGCCAACCGGCCGCCGACCACGTCGTCGACTGGTTCCTCGAACAAGTTGCAGGCGCCGCAGGTTGAACCGCTAGCCGGGGCCGTCGAGCGAGTCGATGGCGTCGAGCTCGACGCGGAGCTGATCGAGCCCCATCGCCCCCATGTCGAGGACGACCTGGTGAAACTTCTTCAGGTCGAACTGGGCACCCAGCCGCCGACGAGCGCGCTCGCGACCATCCAGCCACACGCGCTCGCCGACCTTGTACGAGATCGCCTGCCCGGGCATGCCGAGGTAGCGATCGACCTCCGAGGCGAGGTGGTCGACGGGGTAGCCGGTGCGTTCGAGCAGGAACGGCAATCCGAGATCCACCCGCCACCGCTCGCCGGGATGGAACTGCTCGTCGTCGGGAATCAGCATCTCGCAGTGCAACCCGATGTCGATGATCACACGCGCCGCGCGTAGCGCCTGCCCGGCAAGCCAGCCGAGCTCGTAGACCGGGTCGTCGAGGTATCCGAGCTCGTGCATCAACCGTTCGGCATACAACGCCCAGCCCTCGCCGTGACCGGAGATCAAGACCCCGAGACGCTGGAAGCGCGTGAGGTCCTCCGCTTGGTACATCATCTGTGCAAGCTGCAGATGGTGACCGGGAGCGCTCTCGTGGTACTGCGTCGACAGGGCCTCCCACAACGGGAAGATCTCCTTGCCCGCCACCGGATGCCAGATCTGACCCGGGCGGCTGAAGTCCTCGCTCGGTGGTGTGTAGTACGTCGAATCCGTGCCGCCGGCGGGCGCGGCCATCGCCTGGCATCGGTGCAACGGTTCGGCGATCTCGAAGTAGGTGCCGTCCAGATCGGCGATGGTTCGATCGATCACATCCTGGCTCCACGCCACGAACCGATCGGCGCCCTCGACGAGATAACGCGGATCGCGTTTCAACTGCTCGATGCACTCATCGCGTGATGCACCAGGGAGGATCCGTTCGACCAGCGTCGCCATGCGCGTCTCGATGCCGCGCAGCTCATCCCAACCCCATCGATAGGTCTCGTCGAGGTCGAGATCGGTGCCGTTGTGGAAGCGGGCGAACAATCGATAGCGCTCCATGCCCACCGGGTCGTGAGGTGTGGCCATGGCGCCGTACTCGTTGCGCAGCCAATGGCCGAACTCGATGAATGCGTTGGCCGCGCCCGCCGCCTCGGTGGTCAGGTCGAGGGATTCGCACTCGGCGACCATCTCGCTGAAGTAGCCGTCAGGGCTGCCCCACACGTCGCATTGCTCGGCGCAGGCAACCGTCTGGCGACGCGCCGCAACCTGCCCGTTGTCGGCGGCGTAGAGGAAGCTGGCGCGCAGCTTGTCGAGCGCGTCCGGCACGGCATTCAACCGGGTCTGCACGTTGCGCCAATCCTCGTCGGTCTGCCGTGGCATGAAGTCGAAGATCCCACGGACGTATTCGTGGTGGCTGTTCATCACGCTGAGCCAGCGGTGGTACTCGCCCGATTCGATCAGGTCGTGTTCCGCCTGAACCCGTTCGCGCATGACCTCGATGGCGATCCGGTCACTCCGGCCGCCTGGCTGGATCTTGGCGAGGTCGCCAAGCGTCGTGCGTTGCAGTTCGAGCCGGGCAGCCCAACCGTCGGGCGAGTAGTCGGTCATCTCGTCGTCGTGGCCGGGGATGCCCCAGAACGAGGCGAGCATAGGATCGAGCGCGGCACTCTCGACGATGTACCGATCGGACAGCGCGAAGATCTCGGACGCTTGGCGTCCACCCGCCGCCGTTTCGCTCTCAGTCACGGTCGTCCCACCACCCAGCATCGGCACCCCTTGCCGGGTTGATTCTCGCAGGGTCGGCGGTGATACGGCAATGGGAACCTTGTGGCCCGACCGGTTGCGCGTCGGCAGTTGTGGCACGTGCTAGACATCGGCCTAGCTCGAAGTGTGGCGGGGGCCGCACCGGGCCAGAACTGGGGGTTCTGTATGACAACCATGGACGAAGACCGCGATCATCTGCATGCCATGGGCTACGCCCAAGAGTTGCACCGCGGC
>JANMNE010000166.1:0-2947 GCA_031373785.1 Ilumatobacteraceae bacterium | reverse complement strand
GGCCTGTGTACGGCGGGGGATACGCCTGGGGACGCCGTTCTGACCCCTACGCTGGCCGATCGACGACTTATGCACAGTCCACAGCCCTTATTACTGCTATTACCTTTATACATCACCTCATTGTGAGAAAGGCCTCCCTGTGAAGTTCCGATGCGAACGCGAAGCCCTCGCCGAAGCGCTCTCCACCGCAGGCCGCGCCGCGACTGGCCGCACGGGGGCGCTCCCTGTGCTGTCAGGGCTCCGCCTCGAACTCGTCGGCGACCGGTTGAGCATCACCGGCACCGATCTCGATCTGACGATCCAACTGACCCTCGCGGTTGGTGGCGACAGTGATGGCGGTGTGGTCTTGCCGGCCCGTCTTGCTGCCGACATCGTTCGCTCGATGGGCGCCGGCAAAGTCGAGGTGTCGGTCGACGGCGATGAGGTCAACATCACCGGCGGGCGCTCGCAGTTCAGCGTGCGGCCGCTGTCGTTCGACGACTATCCGAAGCTGGCGACACCGACCACGTCGTCGGTCACTTTGCCGGCTGTGGCCGTGGGCGAGGCTCTGCGCCAGGTCGTTCGCGCCGCCAGCACCGACGAAGCCCGACCGATCTTGACCGGTGTGCTGTTGACAGCCGAGAACGGTGGTCTGCGCATGGTGGCGACCGATTCGTATCGGCTGGCCGTTCGTGATCTCGCCGACCACCAGGTGCTCGGCGCCGATCAGAAGGTGCTGGTACCGGGGCGTGCCCTCAACGAGCTGCAGCGGTTGGTCGGTGGTGGCGAAGAACTGACCATGCGCTTGGGTGATCGTGACGCCACCTTCGAAGTCGGCGAGACGCGGTTGTCGACACGCCTGATCGAAGGCGAGTTCCCCAACTACCGCCAACTGATCCCGGCCAGTCACCCCAACACGCTCACGGTCGAGCGCGAGCCGTTGCTCGAGGCCATTCGTCGCGTCAAGATCCTTGCCAAGGACGCAACCCCGGTGCGCTTGCAGATGGGCGGCGACACGTTGCGGCTGACGGCGATCACCCAAGACGTCGGCAATGCGTCCGAAGAGCTCGACGCGACTTACGAGGGCACGGAGCTCACCGTGGCGTTCAACCCCGAGTACTTCGCGTCGGGTGTCGAGGCCTGCTCGTCGGATTCGATCACGCTGTCGACGCTCGACTCACTGAAGCCGGCGGTCATCCGCGGCGTCGGCAACGACGACTACTTGTACCTGTTGATGCCCGTCCGCGTGCCGTAAGCCACGTGATCGTTTCGCGGCTCGAGCTGGTCGACTTTCGCAACTACGCGAATGCAGCATTCGACTTCGAGCCGGGCACGACGGCGGTCGTCGGGCTCAACGGACAAGGCAAGACCAACCTCGCCGAGGCGATGGCGTATCTCGCCACGCTCGACAGTTTTCGCGGCGCGCCACTGGAGGCAATGATCCGCGTCGGCGCCGACAGCGCGGTCGTTCGCGCCACGGTCGTGCACGACGACGGGCGCGAGGTGCTGGTCGAGCTCGAACTGAGTCGCAACGGTCGCAATCGCGTGCTGGTCAACCGCCAGAAGCTCGGCCGCGCACGCGACCTGCTCGGTGTCATGCGTGTGACGGTGTTCTCGCCAGACGATCTGGCGGTGGTGAAGGAGGGCCCGGGTGGTCGGCGCCGCTTCCTCGATGACGTGCTGGTGGCACTGGCGCTGAAGTACGACGCTGCCCGCTTGGAGTTGGACCGCATCGTCAAGCAGCGCAACATGTTGTTGAAGCAACTCGGGGGTCGGCTGAGCGACGAGGCCGCGTTGACGCTCGACGTGTGGGATTCGAAGATGGCCGAGGTCGGCGATCAGTTCGGTCACGCCCGGGCGGTGCTGATCGCCCGGCTGTCGCCCCTGGTCAGCGAGGCCTACGAGCAACTTGCCGACCGGATGACGAGCATCGAGCTGCGCTACGAGCCGGCGTGGCGGCAACGCGGCCTCGTCGCGGCGCTGGCCGAGGCGCGGACCGACGACGTGCGTCGTGGTGTGTCGAGCGTCGGCCCGCATCGCGACGATGTCGAACTGTTCATCAACGGCATGCCGGCGCGCACGCACGCATCGCAGGGCGAGCAGCGCACCCTCGCACTGGCCCTCCGGCTCGGCGCGCATCGGCTCGTCACCGACAAGGCCGGCAGTGCACCCGTGCTGGTGCTCGACGATGTGCTCAGCGAGCTCGACCCCGGGCGTTGCGAAGCACTGTTGCGTCACCTGCCACCCGGGCAGGTCGTGCTGACGACTGCAGGAGTGCTGCCAGAAGCTGCGCATCCCGACGCGATTGTGCGCATCGAAGCTGGCATGGTGATGTCGTGAGTCGCGACCCGGTCCCGTTCGGTGAAAGCCTCAACCGGGTGGTTCGCTCGTTGCGCAACGACGAGTCGACGACGTCGAGCTCCGACCCGGCCGATCCGCAGCTGGCGAGCCGGATGGGAGGCGTGTTCGGCCGCTGGTCCGAGGCGGTCGGCGATGCGGTGGCGGCACACGTGAAGCCGGTGAAGCTCGACGGCACGAAGCTGATCGTCGAGGTCGATGACCCGGCGTGGGCGACGCAACTGCGGTTCTTGGAGGGCACCCTGAAACAGCGTTTGCTGGAGGTTGCCGGGGCCACGATCGACACGATCGAGGCGCGCGTCCGGCGGTACTAGCGGCGCGGGAGTTCTGGTGCGATTTTGCCCCGCCCACATGGCCCGATTGCCGCCTTTGTGTCACACCCTTCCGGTAGGATGGTCCCTGATCGCGACAACAGCTGAGGCGCAGGAAGCCAGCTCGTACGTCGCCAATGAAACCGCAGGTCAAGCAAGCTTTTCTTGCCGATAGATTGAGGTGCGCGTGTCGTTCGACACCAACAAGCCAACGGCCGACTACGGGGCAAAAGACATCCAGGTTTTGGAAGGTCTCGACCCCGTCAGAAAACGGCCAGGAATGTACATCGGGTCCACCG
>JANMNE010000162.1:0-25714 GCA_031373785.1 Ilumatobacteraceae bacterium | reverse complement strand
GCCCACGCCGAAGGATTTCTACGAGAGCCCGCGGTGGGTACCGATCCTCATGTTGACCTTGTTGGGGATCGGGGTGCTGGCGATTCTGTCGCGCTACGTCATTTGGGATACGACGAACACACCGGTGTTGGTCGGGCTCGGCTTCTTGCTGGCCGGCCTGTGGGTCGCCACCAAGTGGCGGTAGGCCAACTCACACTCTTGTAGTTTCCGCACATACTTATCCACAGGCTGTGGAGATCAATCGAAGAGCGGCGCGACGATATCCATGTCTTCCAGGCAGTGCCGCGGTGGCGGCGGATCCTCGTCCGGAGCCAGCGTGAGCTTGATTTCCAAGCCGCAGACGCTGCATCGGTACCTCACGTTGATCTTGCGCAGCTCACCCGGAGGTGGAGGTGGGGGCATCGGAGTCGTGAAGCTCCTCAGCAGGCCAATGCCGCTTTTCCACAGGACGTAGCCGATTGCGAGGCCGGCGAGCAACCACACGACCGTCGACAATGCTGGCATCACCCTCAGGCTACCCATGAGGTCTGCACCGCCGCGAGCGGATCGTTGGCGTGGATCCATCGCACACCATCAGCGGGATCGATCCGGTGTTCCTTCATCTCGGTGAGCATCGCCCGCAGTCGAGCGAGCTCGTTCGATGGAGTGATGCCCAGTCGCAGCGGGTTCTGCTCGGCGACGCTCACGCATGTCTTGCACGCCGACCGATGCAACACGTTGAAGTGTTGCCCGGCGAGTGGCGGGGCGAGCAAACCACATAACGTCTCGCGGCGACGACCCTCCGGCCGAACAGACGTGCGCAGGGCATGCACCTTGGCGCGTGAGCCGACGAGACCGGTCTGGGTGCGCTCGTACCCCGTGCCCGTCCATGTCTCGCCGCGCGCCTGCGCGGGGAGCGGGCGCACAGTGCGCTCGTGTTCGAAGCCGTGTCGATGCTCGTAGGCGCGTTGACGACACACGTGGTTGCAGTAGAGGCGAGGGCGCCCCGGACGGCGGACGACGGCGAACTCGACGGCGCACCACGAACAGGCCCGATGTGTGGGGCGAGGATGAGAGATGATCGGCATGGGGACGTTCTACGCCGAGGGTGTGACATGGAGCGCCCACTTGCCACCCGGAAGCGACTCGTTGGCCGAGCCCATCGATCGTCGTGACGTCGTCAGCCCCAGCGGGCATCACCCTCGCGGCCGAGGCCCCGGATCTGTCCCATGACCGACACCGGCACCGGCACCGGCCCCCGACCCGGAGCTCGATCGACCACGGCCGATCGCCTACGCCCGAGTCCGGCGTCACCCAGCCCGATCCCTCGTGAATCGTCGGTGACGAAACCGCGCCACTCGGCCACCTCGCCGTCACTCCTCGTGAATCGTCGGTGACGAAACCCGACTTGTTGCGCCGCAGCGTTTCGTCACGGACGATTCACGAGGAACCCGACGAGATGGGCACTCGAGTTTCGTCACGGACGATTCACGAGGGTTGGCGCACGGATGATCCGGGCAGGCAGGGCGGCGCGGGGCGGGCGGGCGGGCGGGCGGGATTTCGGCCGCGCCGGACGGCGCATGTTCCCGGTTCGATCTGCGCGGTACTCCTCGGCGATCTCGGCGGGACGACCGGTGAGATCTAGCCGAGGCGCTCGATAAGGGTTGCGTTGGCCATGCCTCCGCCTTCGCACATCGTCTGCAGCCCGAAGCGGCCACCGGTGCGCTCGAGCTCGTTGAGCAGCGTGGTCATCAAGCGTGCACCTGAGGCACCGAGTGGATGCCCGAGCGCGATTGCTCCGCCGTTGACGTTGACCTTGCTCATGTCCGGATGCAGTTCCTTCTCCCACGCCAGGATGACCGACGCAAACGCCTCGTTGATCTCGATCAGATCGATGTCGTCGATCGACATGCCGGCTCGAGCCAACAACTTCTCCGTCGCCGGAATCGGCGCGGTCAGCATCATCCTCGGGTCCGCGCCCGCCAGCGAGACGTTCACGAACCGGGCCCGTGGTGTGAGCCCGAGCTCAGCGGCCTTCTCCTCACTCATGATCAGCAGTGCCGAGGCGCCGTCGGTGATCTGCGACGAGTTGCCGGCGGTGACACGTCCGCCCTCGTCCTCGGTGCGGAACACGGGCTTCAACTTGGCCAGTGATTCCGTGGTCGTCTCGCGCAAGCCTTCGTCAATCGACATCATCTCGCCATCGGTACCGAGCACCGGCAGGATCTCGGCCTGGAACCGGCCCTCGGCAGTGGCTCGCGCCGCGTACTGCTGCGAACGCACCCCGAACGCATCGAGATCATCACGAGACAACCCCCACTTGTCGGCGATCAACTCGGCGGAGATGCCTTGGGGCACGAGTCCACCACTCGGCGCATACCGGGCGCCGACCTTCGGCCCGAACGGGAAGCCGAACTTGCCGTCGACCATCGATGCCCCCATCGGGACTCGGGTCATCACCTCGACACCTGCTGCAACCACGACGTCGTAGGCGCCGGCGATCACGCCTTGGGCCGCGAAGTGAGCCGCCTGCTGGCTCGAGCCGCACTGGCGATCGATCGTGGTACCGGGAACCGATTCGGGCCATCCGGCCGCCAGGACTGCATTGCGGGCCACGTTGGCCGCCTGCTCACCGACCTGCATGACGCAGCCCATCACCACATCGTCGACGATGCCCGGGTCGATGCCGGTGCGGTCGATCAGTGCCTTCAGCGTCTCGGCGGCAAGGTCGACCGGGTGCCAATCCTTGAGTTTGCCGTTGCGGCGACCAAGTGGTGTGCGGATGGCATCGACGATGATGGCGGTGGGCATGACAGATCCCCTTTGATGGGTGGGCTTGTTGCAGTCTGCAACGTGCCGGACCCGAGACTCAAACCGAACGGAGCGCCGGGACCGCGCGGCGCGATGGCGTGAGAGACTTGCCACATGCCACGAGTCTCGATCGAAGAGGTCCACAACGCCGTCGCCGACACCAACGCCCCGCAGTTGTTCCTGAAGTTGACCAGCGAGCAGCCCGACCTTCCTGCTCTTCACGCGATGAACGGTGACGCGCACGGGTCGTGGCGAGTGTGGACCATGCGCGACTACGCCGACACCACCGCCAAGGCCGTTGCCGGGCTTCGTCAGGCCGGCCTGGTCGCCGAACAGCGGATCTTGCTGATGATGCGCAACCGTCCGGAGTTCCACTGGTTCGACCTGGCCGCCCAGTTCCTGCGAGCCACGCCGGTGAGCATCTACAACTCCTCGTCGCCCGAGGAGATCCAGTACCTTGCCGCCCACGCCGGTGCCGAGATCGCGATCGTCGAAGACACGGCATTCCTCGAGCGGTTACTGAAGGTCCGCGACGAGTTGCCGATGCTCAAGCAGATCTATGTGATCGACCCGCCGGCAGACGGTTGTCCCGACGGTGTGCAGCCCGCCGCTGTGCTGATGGACGAGGGCTCGGCCGATCTCGACGCGTTGAGCGCCGAGATCCGCCCCGCCGACATCGCCACATTGATCTACACCAGCGGAACGACGGGCCCGCCGAAGGGCGTGATGATCAGCCAGTACAACGTGGTGTACACCGTCGAATCGCTACGCCACTGCTTCGGCCTCGACGGCTTCGCCGGCCGACGCGTCGTCAGCTACCTGCCGATGGCGCACGTCGCCGAGCGGATGATGAGCCACTACCAGCAGCTCATCCTCGGCTACAGCGTCTACTGCTGCCCCGATGCGAACCAGCTGTCGTCGTACCTGAAAGAAGTGCACCCCGAGATCGTGTTCGGCGTACCCCGCGTCTGGGAGAAGATCTACAACGGCGTCAACGCGGCGCTGGCCGCGAACCCGGAGAACAAGGCGAAGTTCGACGAGGGGGTTGCTGCGGCGATCGTCATCAAGGCCGCCGAACGCGACGGAACTGCCACCAAGGAGCAACTCGACACCTGGGCGTTCCTCGACGCGGTGGCGTTCGCCAACGTGCGCGCCCTGGTCGGCCTCGACGCCGTCGTGGCCGCGGTCACCGGCGCCGCAGCCATCCCCCGCATCATCCTGGAGTGGTACAACGCGATCGGCGTGCCACTGAGCGAGATCTACGGGATGAGCGAGTCGAGCGGTCCGATGACGTGGAGCCCGAATGCCAACCGCCCCGGCTCGGTCGGCCAGGCCATTCCCGGTTGCGACGTGGTGATCGCCGAGGACGGCGAAGTGCTGTGTCGTGGCGGCAACGTGTTCAACGGCTACTTCCGACTTCCCGACAAGACGGCCGAGACGGTCGCCGACGGCTGGCTCTACTCGGGCGACATCGGCGTGCTCGACGAGGACGGCTACCTCCGCATCGTCGATCGGAAGAAGGAACTGATCATCACCTCCGGTGGCAAGAACATCAGCCCGGCCAACTTGGAAGCTGCGCTGAAGACCATCCCGCTGATCGGGCAGGCGGCGGCGATCGGCGACAACCGCAAGTTCTGCTCGGCGATCCTGGTGCTCGACCCCGAGGCGGCCCGTGTCTGGGCGAACCAGCATGGGCGAGCGGGTGCATCACCGGTCGAGCTGGCAGCCGATCCGGACGTGATCGCCGAGGTGCAGCGCGACGTCGACGAGGTCAACAAGCAGTTCGCCCAGGTCGAGCAGATCAAGAAGTTCGCGCTGGTCGGTGAGGAGTGGCTCCCCGACAGCGACATGCTGACCCCGACCTCGAAACTCAAGCGACGCGGGGTGAATGCTCGATACGCCACCGAGATCGAAGCGATGTACCGAGGGCTCGACTAGCCCGACTCAGTTCTCCAGCTTGCCGAAGATCCGCTGCAACGCGGCGATGTCGGTGTCGGTCAACGCACTGGCGAAGTGCTGTTGCACCATGCGTCGAAAGGTGACGTTGGCGTCGCGCCACTCGGCCCGGCCCTCGCGCGTCAGCGAGACGGTTACGGCCCGTTTGTCGTCGGGCGTCGGAGTAGCGGCACGATGGACGAAACCCTCCTCCTCGAGCCGGTCGAGGCGGCGCGACAGGCTTGACGGCAGCTCGTGCAACACGTCGCACAGATCACCGACGCGCGCCGCACCACCCGACGCCTGGAGCGCGGCAAGGATCTCGAACCACGACAGTGGGAGGTCGTAGTCCTCGAGCAGTCCGGATTCGACCTTGCGCTGCAGGTCGGCCGCGACCACACCGAGCGCACGCCAGGTGGCCACACGGCCGGCATCGAGCCGCGGCATGTACTACGCGGTGGCTTTGAGCGCGGCAGCGAACGCTGCAAGCCCGAGATCGATCTCCCGTTCGTTGACCACGAGCGGCGGCATCCACCGCAAGCACGTGCCGTAGGTTCCGGCGTTCATCACGATCATGTGCCCCTCTTTGAGGCAGTGCTTCTGGATCGCCGCAACCCGCGCAGCGTCGTGGAACTCGGTACCGACCATCAGCCCGAGCCCGCGAACCTGAGCGATGACGTCGTGCTCCTGGGCCAGCTCGCGAATGCCTGCCTGCAGCTGATCGCCACGAGCGACAACGTTCTCCAAGAAGCCCGGCTCGCTCATCACCTCGATCGTGGCGAGCGCTGCGGCACACCCCATCGCGTTGCCGCCATAGGTGCCACCGTGGCTGCCGGTCGGCCACTTGTCGTCGAGCTCGCGACGCGTACCGAGTGCGGCGAACGGGAACCCACTGGCGATTCCCTTGGCCATGCAAATGATGTCAGGCTCGATGTCGTAGTGCTCGACCGCGAACATCTTGCCGGTGCGACCGAAGCCGCTCTGCACCTCGTCGGCGATGAACATGATCCCGTGCTGACGGCAGCGCTCGACGAGACCGACGATGAACGCATGGGGAGCGGGGATGTAGCCGCCTTCACCGAGCACCGGCTCGAGGATCACGGCCGCGGTCTCCTCGGGTGCGGTCATCGACTTCAACAGGTGATCGAAGCCCTTCAGCGCGTCGGCAACAGCAGCGTCCTGGTCCGCGGCCAACGGGTCGGGATACGGGGCGACGAACACGCCGGCCGGCAAGGCGAAGTGACCCGAGCGGTACCCGGTCTTCGACGTCGTCATGGCCATCGCCATGTGCGTGCGACCGTGGAAGCTGCCGCTGAACACCACCGTGTGCGGACGCTTGGTGACCTGCTTGGCCAACTTGATCGCGGCCTCGGTGATCTCGGCACCCGAGTTGGCGTAGAAGAAGGTGTCGATCGAGCCCGGCGCCAACTCACTGAGCTTGGCGGCCAGCGGCTCGAGCAAGTCGTGCTTGTAGACGTTGACCTGGGCGTGGATGAACCGCTGGGCCTGCTCGCCGATCGCCTTGGCGACGTGAGGATGGGAGTGACCGGTGGAGTTGACGGCGATGCCCGCGGCAAAGTCGAGGTACTCCTCGCCGTCGGTGGTCGTGACCCAGCATCCCTTGCCGCTGACAACCTGCAGCGGGGTGACGGAGAACCACACGTTGGACAGATGTGATGTCATGCGGGCAATGCTACGCCGCGCACAACAACGGGTCGACAGCCGAGAAACTCAGTTGGCAAAGGCTGCCGCGAGGACGTCGGCGTAGGTGTCGGCGAGGTGGAATGTCATCGCCTCGCGGACCTTCTCGGGCACGTCTTCGAGATCGGGCCCGTTGCGCTTCGGCAGGATGACTTCGGTGAGGCCGGCACGATGCGCGGCAAGCACCTTCTGCTTGAGCCCACCGATCGGCAGGACCTTGCCCTGCAACGTGATCTCACCGGTCATGCCGACGGTCGGCTTGACCGGTCGATCGGTCAGCAACGAGACCAGGGCCGTGGTCATGGTGATGCCTGCCGAGGGACCATCCTTCGGAACCGCACCGGCCGGCACGTGTACGTGCACCCGCTTGTTCATCGTCGCCAGATCGACTCCGAGCTCCTCGGCGTGCGAACGCACGTAGCTCAACGCGATCTGCGCGCTCTCCTTCATCACGTCGCCGAGCTGTCCGGTGAGGGTCAGCGATGGCTCGCCGTCCACCGCGAGCGGGAACGCCGTCGTCTCGATGAACAACACGTCGCCACCCATGCCGGTGACAGCCAGACCGGTCGCCACCCCGGGCACGCTGGTGCGCTCGGGGATCTCGTCGTCGACCTTCACACGACCGAGCCACGTGCGCACATCACCGGCATCGACCACGACAGGTGTCGACCCGTCGGAGGTCGCAACCTTGGCGGCGATCTTGCGGGTCAGCTTGCCGAGCTCGCGCTCCAGCGATCGCACACCCGCTTCGCGGGTGTAGCCGGTGATGGCAGCGCGAAGCGCGGCCTCGGTCAGCGACACCTCGTCGGCGCGCAACCCGGCGAGCTCGATCTGGCGCGGCAACAGGTAGCGCTCGGCGATGAACACCTTCTCGTCCTCGGTGTACCCGTCGAGACGGATGAACTCCATCCGGTCGAGCAACGGTGCGGGGATCGTGTCGGCCACGTTGGCGGTGGCGATGAACACAACGTTGCTGAGGTCGAGGTCGACCTCGAGGTAGTGGTCGCGGAACGTGTGGTTCTGCGCAGGGTCGAGCACCTCGAGCAGTGCGGCCGTGGGATCGCCACTCCACCCACCGGCACTCAACTTGTCGACCTCGTCGAGCAACACGACCGGGTTCATCGAACCGGCCTCGATGATCGCCCGGGCGATCCGACCCGGCTGGCTGCCGACGTACGTGCGGCGGTGTCCGCGGATCTCGGCTTCATCACGCACGCCGCCGAGCGACACGCGTACGAACGTGCGACCCATCGCCCGGGCAACCGATTCGCCGAGGCTGGTCTTGCCGACACCGGGAGGCCCGACAAGGGTGAGCACCGCCCCGGATTGGCGGGCCGAGCCCTCGGCCGGCTGCACGTCGCGCGCCACGCGCAACTTGCGGACGGCGAGGAACTCGACGATGCGATCCTTCACTTCGTCGAGCCCGTAGTGATCGGCGTCGAGCACTTCGCGCGCCCGGTCGAGATCGAGTTGCTCGTCGGTGCGGGTGTTCCACGGCAGTTCGAAGATGCGGTCGAGCCAGGTGCGGATCCACGAGTGCTCCGGCGATTGCTGGCCCATGTGCTCGAGCCGGTCGATCTCCTTGTTCACCGCGTTGGCGGCCTTCTCCGGCAGCGCCAACTCGGCGAGCCTGGCGCGGTACTGCCCGACGACATCGTCGTCGCCCTCGCCCAACTCCTTGCGGATGGCGGCCAGTTGCTGGCGAAGCAGGTACTCGCGTTGCTGCTTGTCGACACCCTCGGTCACGTCGGCGCGGATCTGGGCGGTGACCAGCAGTTCGGCCATGTGGCCCTTGGCCCACTCGGTGACGAGGTCGATCCGCTCGCCGATGTC
Organism: Ilumatobacteraceae bacterium; assembly: GCA_031373785.1. Classification (GTDB taxonomy): domain Bacteria; phylum Actinomycetota; class Acidimicrobiia; order Acidimicrobiales; family Ilumatobacteraceae; genus JAENVT01. Next base: position 17,455 of record JANMNE010000162.1, on the reverse strand, counting down.
GATGGCGGCGAGCACGGCGACATGGTGCTCGATATCGGCCTCGCTCCACGTCGTGACGGCATCGGCCAACTGGCCAGGATCGGCAATGCTGCGCAGGATCTCGGGAAGCCGGCGACTGTTGCGCAGCTTGGCGATCTCCTCCAGCACGACTCGCAGCTCACGCGTCGCTGCCTCGACCCGAGGGCTCGGTCGGGCGTCGCTGAGCAGTTCGACCTCGACGTGGTCGCTGCCCCGCTCGCTCGGGTGACGGGCGACGATGCGGGCACGGACCTCGGCCTGCACGATTGCGGCCATCTCGCCGTTGGGCATCGCCCCGGTGTTGGGGACTCTGGCCACGACGCCGATCTCGCCGGCAGCTTCATGGTGGAGCACCAGTCGACCGTCGCCGGCAGAAGCGGCGTCGACGGCTGCACGAGCGGCATCCGACGACAGGGCAAACGTGAAGACCGTGCCTGGCAGCACCACCGTGGGCACGGTGAGCAACGGCAGGGTGAGCTGGCGTGTGTGGAGATCGGTCATGCGTGTGGAGGGTAACAACACAAAACTTGAGTTGCTACTGCTCAGCTTTACTGCGTCATGGCAGTGGCATGGGCCACAGCGTCGGCCCACGAGGCCCGTTCGCCGATCAGTCTGCGCATGCGCATCACGGGTTTGGGCATGCCAACGCCCAGCACGCCGCGCAATCGGCCACCATGGCCGTAGATGGCCATGAACTTGCCGTCGAGGTCGCCCGTGACCACTCGCACCTCGTCGTCACCGTGAGCCCGCCCGACGAACTGGATGCGGCTGTCGAACTGGTCGCTCCAGAAGAACGGCACCGGCGCATACGGGGTCCGCTCCTGCCCTGCCAGCTCGGCCAGCAGGTTGGCAGCAGCGGCAGAGCCCTGCTCGGCAGCGTTGGTCCAGTGCTCGACTCGCATCTCCTCGCCGGTCTCGCCGAACAGGGGGTTCACCCACCGGGCGCAATCGCCGGCGGCGTAGACCCGTGGCGCGGCGCGCAGCGACTCGTCGCACACGATCCCGTCACGAAGGTCCAGTCCACTGGCGGCCAGCCACTCGGTGGCCGGCGACACGCCGATCCCGACCACGACCACCTCGGCAGGCACGACCTGCCCATCGCCGAGGCGCACGCCGGTCACCCGCCCACCGTCGCCCTCGATGCCGGCAACCTGCACACCACATCGCACGTCCACACCGTTGCGCGCATGCACCCGGGCGACCACCTCACCCATCTCGGCACCCAACCCGCGCATCATCGGCGCAGGCGCACCCTCCAGCACTGTGACCGCGCAACCGGTCTGCGTCGCGGTCGCAGCGACCTCGAGCCCGATGAAGCCGGCACCGATCACCGCCACCCGCGGGTGATCCGCCAGGCGCCGTCGCAGGTCGAGCGAGTCGTCGAGTGTGCGCAACATCGTGATGCCGTCGAGCACTGGTTGGCCGGGCAGCGCCCTCGGCGCGCTGCCGGTGGCGATGATCACACCGTCGCCGACCACGACCTCACCGGTGTCCAACGTGACCGCGCGAGCGAGGGCATCGAACGCTGTGGCCCGCACGCCGAGGCGGAGGTCGAGATCCGACTCGGCCAACGCGTCGGGCTTGCGCAACAGGATGCGATCGGGTTCCATCTCGCCCCTCAACAGCAACTTGCTGAGCGGCGGCCGGTCGTAGGGCTGGTGTGCTTCTTCCCCAACCATCGTGATGGTCCCGGTGTACCCACCGTTGCGCAGTGACTCACATGCCCACAGCCCAGCCAGCGAGGCGCCGACGACCACGATCCGATCCATGGGGATGCAGCTTCGCGCATCGCTCTACGATCGCCACGATGAACGAAACGATCAACCTCGAGGGCTGGCGCGGCCCGTGGCCCGACGACGACAAGGACGCCAACCTGAAGGCGGATATCGCCCTCTACGCGCACGTCGACCCACTGCGCACTGTGCGCGGACTCTCGGATTCGATCGACGTGCCGGTCGGCGCGATCGTGCATTACGTGCTGGCTCGGTGGGCGAGTGAAGGTGCGTCGGGCCTGCTGGAGTTGGGGCCGACGATGTCTCGTCGCTTGCACGCCGTGTGTACCGACGCCGAAGCCGCGGCGACCGATCACGCTCGGCTCGCCGCCTACGAACAGCTGCGGCAGATGATCTCGTGGCTCAACTATCCCCTCGACCACCCCGAGGTCTACGACCCGTAGATCGCTAGGCGCACTGCGTGCAGATCGCCGGATCCGTGCGCCATTCTCCGTGCGTTGCGGATCTGGGCGCTCGTTTCGCCGGCCTTTCCGCTCTGGGTGCCAATGATCTCGCTGAGCCGATCGGGTGAAGGAGCTTGGCGCCCAGATCGCTGGAGCGGGCGGGTCGACCGGCCCGGTGTGTGTCGGATGTCGCGGAGCGAGGTCAGGTTCGACTCACAGCGGCTCGGAAACGGGCGCGCACCGGGCGCATCTGGCGCGCGTCCTCCGCACGTCTCGAGCCGAGTCTCACGTCACCACTTCTTGTGCTCAGCCGATCGGTTCAGCAGCCATCCGGCAACGAGCACAGCGAGAGCGACCCCGACACTCGCCGCGGTCTGCACGAGGAACGTGACGGCGACCATGCCGTCGTCCTTGCGCAAACGACTGGAGCGCCGGTGTGCAGACAGGCGACGAGCGCCCGATCTGCGAACGACCGGGACGCTAGGCGCACTGCGTGCAGTGCACGTCGGGGTGGGGTTGGCGCCGGATGAGATCGCTGACCCAGTCGACCAGCGGTACGCCTTCCACCGTCTCGGTGTAGAACGCAGGGCTGCCGAGCACCGTGTGACCTTGCCCCGGCGCGATGTAGCTGCGCAGGTCAACGCCGGCAGCCTCGATCTGGGTCTCGTTCCTGTCGATCAAGGTCACCAGGTCGTTGGCGTCGATGCCGGCGAGGCCGGCGAAGAAGGACTGCACCCTGTCGAAGGCGTAGTCGTGGCGCCCGAAGACGATGTCGGGATCGTGCTTGTACGCCTGCACGAACAGACCCGGGAAACTCCACGTCGCGGCCGTCAAACCAGCGTTCTCCGGCCACGGCGGGATGGCGCTCTCGGTGCCCCACACTTGACCGATCGTGGCGTTGATCGCGGGAACGTCGGGATACGCACCCGAGCCGTCGGCGAGCACCGTGATCGCCGCGTTCGGCAACAGGTCGTGCGCCAGACCCGCGTACAACGGCGTCGGGACGGAGCCGGCGCTCTCACCCGTGACCACGAGCTGCGCGGCGTCGGGGAACTCTGTCGCCAGGGTCTTCAGCGCAGCCGAGGCATCGACCGAGCCCTTGTGCTGCACGGTGAGCTCGGGGCTGTACTGGTGCGCGGAATTGCCGATGTGCACGTCACCCGTGCAGTACGGAGCGAACACGAACGAGTAGTCGGCGAGCGGATTGCGCGCATCGGTGAAGTCGAAGATCCCGGCGGAGAAGTTGTTGGGGTCGTCCTCCGAGGCGATGTGGGTCTTGTAGGAGCCACTGTCGAACGCGCAGGATCCCGGGTCGAAGCACGCTCCGCCGCCCTCGAGGAAGAAGACAACCTTGTTGGGGTCGGCTCGATGGATCCAGTAGCTGTACGGGCTGCCGTCGGCGCACACGCATTCGGCGGGCGCCGTGACCTCTTCCCATCCGGCGACGGGCGCGGCATCGGTGGTCGGCGCCGGGCTGGTCGTGGCCGGCGTGGTGACAGCCGCAGTGACCGGCGGTGGTGACGTGGTGTCAGCGGCAGTCGTCACTGCGGCAACGGACTCGACCGTGGCGGGTGGTGTCGATGACGAGCTCGACGACTCGTCGGAGCACGCGGCAGCGACGCCGAGCAACGCAATCGTGATTGCGACGAGGCGCCTCACTTGGCGAGCACGGCGTCAAGTGACTGTTTGAGCGTGGTGACGACCTGGTCGAGCTCGTCGTCGTTGATGACGAATGGCGGGGCGATCATCACCGCGCTGGGCACCGGGCCCGACCCTGCGGGGTAGACCCACACGTCGCGAGACAGCGCCTCGGCAACGACGCGCTGTTGCGGGATGTTGAGCTCGATGCCGTAGAACATCCCGCGCCCTCGCACCTCGACGACCGCGGGGTGATCGTCGAGCTCGGCGTGCAGGCGATCGCCCAGCACCGCGCCCATCTTGGCGGCCCGCTCGACCAGGCCTTCGCGCTCCATGATGTCGAGCACAGCGACACTGGCGGCGCACGCCGCGTCGTTGCCGGTGAACGTGAAGTACATGAACCCGGCGTCACCCAACACCTCGGCGACCTCGGACTTCGCCGCGACCGCGCCCATCGGCACGTATCCCCCGCCGAGGCCCTTGCCACCGACGATGACATCGGGCTCGAACGGGAAGTGCTGGAACCCGAAGTTGAGGCCCGTTCGGCCGTACCCGCACATCACCTCGTCGGTGATCATCAAGATGTCGTAGCGATGGCAGATGTCGGTGACGACTCGCCAGTAGTCGTCGCTTGCGGTGAGACACGCACCTGCCGCGCCGGTGATCGGCTCGGCGATGAACCCGGCGATGGTGTCGGGGCCCTCGCGCTCGATGATCTCGACCACGGCCGCGGGGTCGTTCCACGGCACCTTGGGGAACGGCAGCAGCAGCGGCTCGAAACCGGCCTGGCGGGTGTTGTGGCTGGCGACCGCGATCGTGCCGAGCGTCATCCCGTGATAGCTGGGGTGGCGACCGACCACCTTCCACCGTTCGGGGCGACCTTTGCAGAGCTGATAGCTGCGCGCCAGACGCAACGCGGAGTCGGTGCTCTCGCTGCCGCCGCTGGTGAAGAAGACCTGTGTGAATCCTTGCGGCAGCCACCGCTCGACCAGGCGGTCGCGCAACGCCAAACGCTGCTCGGTCGGCCAGATCGGCACCGAGTACGCGCCGTGCACCATCGCCGCATGGGTAGCATCGGCGACCTCGGCCCGGCCCCACCCGATGTTGCCGACGACCGCTCCACCGGCCCCGTCGAGAATCCGACGGCCGTCTGCACAGATCAGCCAGCAACCCTCGCCACCGACGATGGTCGGCTGTGCGGTTGCGTTGGGGACGAAGTGATATCGAGCATCGTTCACGGGCTCAGTCTCGCACCTCGACCTCGGCCAAGTTGTGGCGGAACATGATCGACAATCGCGGTCCGGCGGCGGCAACCTTGGGCACGCAATGCTCCCAATCGTGCTGGCACGAACCGCCCATGACGAACAGATCACCGTGCCCCAGCTGCCACGAACGCGACTGACCACCGCCGCGCCGCCGCACGTGGAACGCACGAGGTTGCCCGGTGCTGACGATGGCGACGGTCGGGTCTTCCAGCTCGTAGCGCTCGCGATCGGAATGCCACGCGACCGAGTCGTGGCCGTCGCGATAGAGGTTGAAGCCGATCGAGTCGAACGGCCTGGCGTAGTGGTCGCTGAGCGCCGATCGAGCATCCGTCAACACCGGTTGCGTCTCGACGTGCGGCGAGACGACATCCCACCACGCCGTCAGGCGCGGCTCGGGGAGGCGACGGTCGTACATCGTGACCTCGCGTTGTTGCCACGGCAGGACGGCGATCAGCTCGCCGAAGATCCGGTCGGCCCCGTGCAGCCACTGCGGGGCATAGTCGATCCACGAATCGTCGTCGAGCCACGTTCGAGTGACGGTGGCAAATGTGCGATCGATGGTGGGTTCCTCGAAGGCGAAGAGGCACTGCTGCCAGATCAGGTCGGCGTCGGCAAGTTCATGCATCGACTCATCATCGCGAATCGAACGCACGTTCGCAACTTGTCTGGCGCGTGGGTCGTCGTACAGTTCGATCGTGGTGATCGAGATCGACGACCTGCTCGATGCCAGGGTCGCCGACTATCGCGGGTTGCGCGAGCGCGGCAAGGAAAGTGACGACTACTTCATCGTCGAGGGATTGACAGCCATTGAGCGACTGCTGACATCGCCGTACCCGGTTCGGTCCATGCTCCTAACGCCGGCAACGCTGGCCCGACTCGACGGGGATGGCGGCCACGCCACGATCTACGTCATCTCCGCCGAGATGATGTCGGCGGTCGCTGGCGTGAACCTGCACCGCGGCGCGGTGGCCTCCGCCACGCGATTGCCATCGCCTGCACTCGACACCGCGCTGCCCGGCTCGCGGCGGATCGTGATGTTGGAGGGGATCAACGACCACGAGAACCTCGGCGCGATCGCGCGGACCGCTCGCGGCCTCGGCGCCGATGCGTTGCTGCTCGACCCCACGTGCGCGGACCCGTTCTACCGGCGAAGCGTGCGCGTCTCGATGGGCGAATTGCTGCACCTGCCGATCGTGCGGTGCGCATCGTGGCCGAACGCCCTCGACGAAGTCGCCGCAGCCGGCTTCGACATCTGGGCACTCACCCCGTCACCACATGCCACCGACATCTACACCTTGACGCCGCCGACCCGGTGGGCCTTGGTCGTCGGCGCCGAGGGCCCGGGGCTGTCGGCGACGACGTTGGCTCGCTGCACCAATGTACGCATCCCCATGAGCAACGGCGTCGACTCGTTGAACGTCGGTCACGCCGTTGCCGCGGCGCTCGCTCGCTGACGGGAGATGCGCCCCATCGCGTGGGCGGCCAATCGGAACGTGGTCAGGGCGCCGATCCCGTTGACGTCGCGTTCGGGAACGAACTCGACGACATCGAAACCGACGATGCGAGCCCGGTCGGCGACGCCGTCGATGATGTCGATCGCCTGGAAATAGGTCAACCCACCCGGTTCGGGGCCGATCACGCCGGGCACCAGTGACGGGTCGAGCCCGTCGACGTCGACGGTGATGAACACGTTGCCGCCCCGGGGGACCCGGTCGATCACACCCGCAACGCCGTCGCGGTGCACGTCGCGAGCACCGAAGAAGTGCACACCGCGCGCCTCGGCTGCCGCCAGGTCGGCCGGGCGCGCCGACCCGACCCCGCGACGACCGACTTGGATCATCTCGCCGACGTGCGACATCTCCGAAGCGCGCCGCATGGTCGACGACAGGCCCCACCGCTCTCCCTGCACCTCGTCGCGCCAGTCGATGTGGGCGTCGATCTGCACCACCGTGATCGACCCCTGGCCGGCATAAGCCTGAAGTACAGGAATAGGGATGGAGTCGTCGCCACCGAGCACGACGGGCACGGCGCGCGTTGCCAACACCGTCTCGCACGTGTGGCGGATCGCGGCGCGGTTGGCCTCGTACGCCGTGTCGTCCCACGGCACGTCGCCGAGATCGGCTGCTGTGGTCCCGTCGACCAACGTCGGGCCGCCGAGATCGAAGTTGTGATGATGCCGAATGCCTGAGTATGTAGCCGACGCGGCGCGGATCGCAGCGGGTGCGTCCTTGCAGTACGGCCCCACCGACGCGTACGGCGTCGCGCACGGCGCACCGATCACGACGATGTCGTTGCCATCCACGTGCTCGGCCGTGACCGACGGCAGCCCGAGGAACGTGCCCGAGTCACCGGCACCGAACATCGACCCCAGGCTTGCCATCCACACAGCTTGGCCGATGCACGTCGACAGCTGCTGATGGTTCGCGAGGCTTAGGTCGTTGAGCGGGGGTCCAACGTCGTACACCACGGTCGGAGGTCGGGCGGCGGCCACCAGTGGTGACCTGGGGTTATAACCCGCCCATAACCCGATTTGCCCATTGACATGGCCTGATTCCATGAGAAAGTTCGCTATGAATTTCCGGGACGGGTGGAAATGGTGTATTCGTGCTGTCCCTCGGCGGGCGCCGGGATCACGCTCAGTGGCTCCGACGATGGGGTGGGGTGTTGTGCTGTTGACGATGGTCGCAGTGCCTCCGATCCTCGCCCTGACGGTGCCAGGGGTCTCGACGGTGTCCGCCGCATCACCGCCTGTTGCGCGTGACGACGTGGCGCGGACTGATGCGGCGACGACGGTGAACTCGCTCGTGGTCGGCAACGACTTCGATCCCGACGGTGACGGGTTCAGCGTCGTCAGCATCGTCACTCCGGCCCACGGCACCGTGGCCAACTTCGGTTCCAGCATCAACTACACACCGGACGCCGGGTTCTCCGGGGTCGAGTCGATCACGTACACCATCCAGGACTCAACCGGGTCGACGGCGAACGCCGTGTTGACGGTGTGGGTGGACACCGGGGTGTTGGGTCCGGATTCACCGGTGACCGGCCGGGACTACACGTACGTCTATCAAGGCGCTTCGGTGGCGGTGACCACTGCCGAGTTGTTGTCCAACGATTCCGATCCACAAGGTCAAGCCCTCACGGTTGTGGCCGTGTCCGAACCAGGCCTCGACGGGACCCTCACCGGTGATCTCGTCGCCGGGTTCTCCTACACCCCCAGCAACGACACCGCACAGATCAACACCGACCACCTGCTCCACTACCTCGTCACCGACACCGACGGCCACGTCACCCAAGAAGACATCGTGATCCGCATCCTCGCCGCCGGCGACCCCAACCAACCACCCGTCGCAGTGCCCGACATCGCCACGTCGACTGGCGCGACGGTGAACTCGCTCGTGGTCGGCAACGACTTCGATCCCGACGGTGACGGGTTCAGCGTCGTCAAGGTGCTCACCCCAGCCCACGGCACCGTGGCCAACTTCGGTTCCAGCATCAACTACACCCCCAACCCCGGATTCTCCGGCATCGAGACCATCACCTACATCCTGCGCGACGACCACGGCCTGCTCTCGACCGGGCTCCTCGTGGTGAGTGTCAACGTCACAGGCGACCAGCCACCTATCGCCGGTTCGGCGAGCTACGCCGTCGCGGCGGGCGACACCCTGTCGATCATCTTGTCGGCCGTCGATCCGGACGGTCAGCCGCTGACTTGGAGCTTCGTCACCACGCCAGTGGGATCGTTGACCGGTGCTCTGACCGGTGCGGCACCGATCCTGACCTACACAGCCCCCGCCACAGCGATGAACGACTCGTTCATCTACAACGTCAGCGACGGCGTGCTCGGGGCGCAGGGAACGATCACGATCCACGTGACCCGGGCCAACGTCGCTCCAGTAGCGGTCGCCGACGTTGCAACGACCACGCAGGAGACGCCCATCGCGATCGACGTCCTGGCCAACGACACCGATGCTGACCACGACACCTTGGCCATCTCCGGCGCGGGTGTCAGCACCCATGGACAGGTTTCCTGCACGTCCCTGTTGTGCACCTACACCCCCGACCCGGGGTTCTTCGGCACCGACTTCTTCGAGTACACGATCTTCGACGGCTTCGGCGGATTCGACCACGGGGCCGTGACGGTCACCGTCGATCCGTCGCCGATCTCGGCCAGCCTCGCACCCGCCAACCCGACGACCGGGCCTGGTGCGACATCGATCAACCTGACCGACATCCCCTACGAGCGGATGCGGGCCCTGGATGTCGACGTGTCCAACTCGCCGTACCTCCGCCGGGCGCCGTACCTCCGCCGGGCGCCGTTCTCGGAGTTCGCTCCATACCTGCGGCGCGCGCCCTCGTCTACGTCAACACCGCTCTCAGAGATTCCGGTCGACTTCCCAGGCGGATGGCCGGCGCTGCTCACAGGAACGAGTCTCGCCGGAGAGCCGACGCAAAGCGTCACGCTTGATCAACTACTCGCTCTCTACGTGGCGCCGGGTCCACCCACACAGGTCCTACGCGACCTCACCTTGTCCGATCTTTCTTTCTTCGACGGCACGCCTGCTGCGAACGCCAGCCCGGCAGCCTTCCTCTTGGGTGCCACGCCGATCGAGAGTTTGAACTTCGGAACCCAGACGTGGTGCGAGCGTCTGGCGGTGGATACTTCGGATAACGCAACGTGCGCGTCGCTCGGAGTCGATGGTTCGACGACCCTGCTGGAGCTCGACGTCAACGTTGACGCTGCGAAGGTCCTCGGTGCACACCCCGATCTGCGACGCATCCCGCTGGCCAACAACATCGCCACGCTCACGGGAGCACCCGTGCTCGACGCCCGACTAAACGAGCTCAACTTGTTCGCCACCGACATCGGGCAGATCACCGTGACGTCGGCCATCAATGCGTTCCCGCCCGTCGGCGCGGTTCGCATCTCCGACATCCCGGTCAACGACAGCAATCCGAATGACGGCGCCTACGGGCGGCGCGACCTGGTGGTCAACTGCGCCCTCGCGTTCGACTGCCTGGCGCCGGGCGCAACGCTGGGGCAGGCCAGAGCGGCCGGTGCGCTGCGCCCACTTGCTCGACTGCAAGACGTCGGGCGAGCGTTCGCCGATCACACCATCATCGGTGATCCGGCAATATCGCTGGCGCAGATCTCGGCAGCGCTGCCAACTGCGCTAGACGTGAACGATGTGATCGTCGGCTCGTTGGATCAGACGGATTTCCCGTGGGAAGACGTCGACCTGACCACCGCCGGACTCCAGGACTTCGCCCGCGCCGGCTCCACGCTCGATTGGAACCTGCACATCTCGATCTCCAGCGCCCGCGGTGGCCCCGGGCCATTCGCCACGTCGGCCACCGTCACATTGCCACCCGGCTTCCGCTTCTTCACTCCGACCCCGGCACGGCCTGCACCCGCAGCGCTGAATACGTTGAGCCCCGGTGCGGGCGCGGTGACCGGGCCGGTCGTCAGCGATGCACCGACGGGGCAGGTGTTGGTGTGGACCTTTGCCGACCTTCAGGCCGATACCGACTACACACTGTCGTTCCGCACGACACCCGGGTTGGAACTCGGCCAGGCTCGAGCCGTCGCCAAGGTCGAGATCTCGAACGGCGCGGCAACGACGGCAGGGATCGTCGGTGTGATCGATACCGGTGACGCATCCGGCGACCCGGCGACGGCACTTCCCGTTACCGGCGATGTGTTGTACCTCGGCTACGTGGATCACGCCGACGACGTCGACCTGTACGGCTTCAACTCCACACCGTCCGCGCAGGTCGGTGTGCGCCTCAGCCACCTCGCCGGTGACGGCGACCTGGTCGTCTACGGGCCGGCAACCGATCGACCGGGAAACTCGCCGTCGCCCGTTGCCACCCGCACCGCCACAACGTCCGCGCCTCCCCTGCAGCCCGATCCGCTCGATGTGTCGGCGGTCGGGTACTCACCCGAACCCGACACCGATGCCGGCGTGCCGGTGATCGATGGCCGCACTGTTGTGGGTCGGTCGGCGGCACGCAACACCGATCTCGAGTCGGTCGACGCGATCGCACCCGACTTGTTGCAGGTGAGCTCGTACAACACCTCGACGTCGAACCTGCCCTACGTGTTGCGCGTGCGGCAGGTCGACCCGCCGAACACGCCCACCTGCGCAGCCTACGCCCGCACAGGGGGCGTTACCGGCACGATGCCCGACCTCACGACCCTGCCAGCCGATCTGGCAACCGTGATCGTCGTCAACCAGCAACGTTTGGGTGACACGTTCAACGCGACGGCGGCCGCCAACGTGATGGCCAGCCTGGCGACCTTCGCCGCACGTCCCGACATCAAGGGCGTCGTGATCCCCGTTGACGGCGATGCCGCGGTCGCAGCGGCGTATACGGCCTGGAACGCCAACCCGTGCGTGACCGACAAGGCCAACAAAGTCGTCAACGAGATCACTCGGCTGGTCGTCGGGATCCGCAACGGCGCGCTGCCCGGCGTCGTTGCCCATCCGACACTGGCCAACGTGGTGATCGTCGGTGGCGACGACATGGTGCCGATGGCCCGACTCGACGACACCACGCGGGTCGGAAACGAAACCGGGTATGCCAACGAGTTCGACGCCAATGGGTCGTACTTCGGCGCGCTGAGCACCAGCCATTTTCTCAGTGATGATCCATACGGCGATCTCGACCCGATCGACTGGGCCACCCGCCGGCTGTACGTGCCAGAGCTCGCCCTCGGTCGACTCGTCGAGTCGCCGTCTCAGATCGTCGCCCAGATCGACGCTTTCGGTGCTGCGTCGGGTCACCTTGACGCCAGCCGCGCCTACGCGGCGGGCTACGACTTCATGGCAGACGGCGCTCAGATGGTGCGCGACACCTTGACCAGCTCGTTGACGAGCGCCAACGGGTCACCATCGACAGTCACCGGGCCCCCGATCGGTCACGAGACCATCTGGACCGGCCCGGAACTGGTCGCTGACCTCACCGGGCCACCAGCACCGTCGGTTTCGGCGATCTTCGCGCACGCTGACCACACCGCAGTCGAAACTGCTGCCGGCGACGCGGTGACAGCCGCCGCCTTGGCGGCGACGTTACCCGACGGCGCCCGATTGGTGTTCTCGATGGGCTGCCACAGCGGTCTGGCGGTCTCGGATGCGACCGTGGGCGGCGGAACGTCGTCGCTCGACCTCGCCTCCGCACTCACTGCCCGAGGCGCCGCGTATGTCGCCACTACTGGCTACGGCTACGGCGACCAGGTCAGCATCGGGTTGCAGGAGCGCTTGATGACGCTGTTCGCCGGGCAACTCGACGGCGCGGTGTCGTTGGGTGATGCCCTGCGCAATGCCAAGCAGCAGTACTTCGGCAGTCAAGGCCTGTACGGCGCCTACGACGAGAAGGCGCTGTCGAGCACGATCCTGTACGGCCTGCCGATGTTCGCCGTGGGCACACAGCACACGGTGCGGCCCACACCGCCGAACGAGACCACCGCACCGGTCGCCGGGACCGTCGGCCTGTCGTCGACGCCCTACAGCCAGGACTTCACCTTTGCCGCCAGGTCCGGCAACATCGGTCGGTGGTATGAGGCCGACACCGGCACCGGCCCACAGTTGCCCCAGATCACGGCGAGCCGTCCGGTCGAGCCTCGCGTTGAATTGGATGTGACTGCCCCGGCACCCGACAACTCACTGCTGCCTGCCCACGGCGCGGTCGTCAGCGTGTTGCGAACCGGTCAGACAGTCACCAATTTCGACGCAGCCTTCAGCCGGCCGACCCTCGACAACGCCGCGGGCGAGCCCGAAGCTGTCAACTCCGTCGCCGCGTTCCCGACACGGTTGGCCGGAGTCACAACAGTCAGCGACGACCAGGGCCTGGTGGGGCCCGACGGCGTCAGCCAGCGCCAGAAGCTGGTGCTGATCCCGGGTCAGTTCCTCGCAACCGCTCCCGACTCTCCCAACGGCCTCGGCACGCAGGTGTTGTACAACCGGATGGCGGGTGATGTGTACTACTCGGCATCCACCGATTGGATCGCGCCGAAGGTTGGCGAGGTCGTATTGCAGCGGTCAGCCGGCGACGTCTTCGCCAACGTGTCGGTCAGCGCCAGCGACGCCTCCGGCATCCATCGAGCTGTGGCCTTGTACCAGGCCGGCGGCGATTGGCAAAGCCTCGATCTCGGGGCGAGCGCTGGTTCGTTCGTCGGTTCGTTGGCAGTCCCGACAAACATCGCCAACGAGCAGATCCGAGTCGTCGTGCAGGTCGTCGACGGCGCCGGCAACGTGTCGTGGGCGGCCAACAAGGGCCCAGGATTCGCGCCAACGCCTCCACCGCCGCCTGCCCCGACCGTCACGCTGTCGCCAGTGGCACCTGCCTCGGGGTGGTTCTCGGCGCCACCGGAGATCACGATCTCCGGATCGGCCGGCTACGGCGTCTCGATCGACGGCGGCCCGAAGCTGCCGTACCTCGCTCCATTCACGCCGGCGAGTCTCACCAACGGCACCCACGTGATCGACGTGACCGGGTCCGACGGCAGCAGCGCCACGATCTCCCTGAAGATCGACACCACCCCTCCGCAGATCACAGTCGCCCTCTCGCCATCGTCGAACGCCGCCGGTTGGAACAACTCGACGGTCGCCGCAACGTTCACCTGCACCGACTCAGTGTCGGGCGTGGCGACATGCTCGCCTCCACAATCGAGCGGCATCGGCGAGGGCGCTGCACTGGTACTGAATGGAACGGCGAAAGACCGCGCCGGGCTCACGACCACCGTCTCGTCGACTGTGAAGGTCGACCACACCGCGCCGACCGCTCCCGTCGTCACGGTCGATCCTGCGTCGCGACCGAACGATCAGACGAGCGCAATCACTGCGACGACATCCGACCCGTTGTCTGGGCTCGCCGGTGGCGAGTGGTGGATCGGCACCGACCCCGGCCCGGGGAACGCGACACCGTTGTCGCTGACGGGCGGATCGTTGACCGGGGTCATCCCGGCAACCGTGCCTCCCGGTGTCCACGTCGTGTCGGTTCGTGCAATCGACATCGCCGGCAATTGGAGCGTGGCCGGTACGGCGGCCCTCACCGTCACGTCACCGGGCAACAACGCTCCAACCGCCGACCCGCAGACCGTCACCACCGAGGAGGACACCGCTGCACCGATCGTGCCGACGGGGACAGACCCGGACGCATCCGATGTGCTGTCGTTCATCGTCGTGTCGCAACCGACGCACGGCGGACTGTCGGGAACTGCACCGAACCTCACCTATCTACCGGACGCCGACTTCAACGGCACGGATTCGTTCACGTTCAAGATCAACGACGGCACAGTCGACTCCAACACGGCGACCGTCTCGATCACGGTCTTGCCGGTGAACGACTCACCGATCGCGGATGCAGCTTCCGTTACTACGGCCGAGGACACGGCTGTTGCCGTCACCCTGTCTGGCGCCGATGTCGACGGCGACCCGCTGACGTTCGCGATCGTCGGGCAGCCTGCCCATGGCACGTTGTCGGGTACCGGGGCCAACCGTACCTACAGCCCCGCGCCGAACTTCAACGGAACCGACTCGTTCACCTTCAAGGTCAACGACGGCACAGTCGACTCCAACACGGCGACGGCATCGATCACGGTCACGGCGGTGAACGACCCGCCCGTCGCCAATCCGGCATCGGTGTCCGCTATCGCCGCTCAACCAACTCCGGTCACGTTGTCGGCTAGTGACGTCGACGGCGACGCACTGACCTTCGTCATCGTCACGTCGCCCGCCAACGGCGTGCTGGCCGGCACCGGGCCGGCGTTCACATACACCAGCGTCGCCAACTTCGTCGGGAGCGACTCGTTCGCCTTCGCTGTCAGCGACGGTCAGGTTCAGTCGCCGGCGGTCACCGTACCGATCACGGTCACCGCCCCGTCGTTCGGGCTCACGTTGCTCGTGGCCGACGGCGCGACGCGAACGACGAACTCACGCCCGCTCGACGGTGTCACCTTTCGATCAGGTCTCAGCGCGTACATCTACGTCGGCTCCGCAGGGCTGGTCGGGGCACGTCAGGTGAGCTTCTCGCTCGACGGCACCGCGTTTAGCGTTGATCGCGCGGCGCCGTTCGACTTCGCCGGCACGTCGACCCGCCGAGCATGTCGGACGTGCGCACTCAGCGCCAACCCGTTCGAATCGAATCTGCTGAGCCTCGGCACGCATCACATCACCGCGACCGTGCTGTTGAGCAGCGGACTACCCGTCGTGCTCGACGCCACGTTCACCGTCGCCAACACCACGCCCCACAGCCTCGCCGTGTCGTCGTCGTCCAACCGGGTGGCACCCGCACCGCTCAACGGTGCCACGCTCAGCGGCCAACAGTTCATGTTCCTGGCTGGCGCCAACGATCCGATCGCCGGTCTCAGCAGGGTGGTGTTCGCGCTCGACGGCAGGACGATCGGTTCTGACACGGCGGCGCCCTACGACGCCTTCGGCACTCGGCGAGGCCTGGTGGTGCCGTTCGACACCCGCCGGCTACGCAACGGCAACCATCGCCTGGTCGCGATCGTGCAGCTCGTCGGTGGTGGTCGGATCGTCTACACCGCTGATTTCCGAGTAGCCAACTAGGTTCCGGGCGGGGCGGCGATGACGCCGAGTTCCGCGAGTTGAGCGAGACCAGCGGCATAGCGCTCGTCGTCGCCGTCCATTCGGGCGAGACCCATGGATGCGAGGGCGATCTCATAGGTGAAGCCATCTGCCATAGCCAGCTCGAATGCCTTCTGGAACGATTCGCGTGCGTCATCGTTGCGACCCGCAAGGCGGAGTGCTCGGGCCGTGAGCCGAGCGAGAGCAGCTGGCGTCACCGGTACATCGCCGAGACGGGCCAGCGCCCGCTCAGCATCCTTCGCTGCCTCGAGCGCAGCACGTGCATCGCCAACGATCACGTGGATCTCGACAAGCCTCACGAGCGAGTCGACCACGTAGTCGTCAGCGCCGAGCTCGCGGAAGCCGGTCAGCGCCTCGATCTGTAGCTCGAGGGCCTCGGTGACCTGTCCACGCCATGCGGCGATGCGCGAGAGTCCGCTGGTCGCCGCAATCGCGCCGAGTGGGTAGCTCGCGGCCCGAAGGAGACGGCGGACACGGAGGAGCAGAAGCTCGGCTTCGTCAAGACGAAATTGCGACGTAAGGGTCTCCGCCAAATTGTTGTCGGCAATCGCCATGCCCGGAACGTCCCCGGCGCGTTCGTAGAGCTCGGAACTCGCTCGAACATCGGCGATTGCATCGGCAGGGCGACATTCCCGCCAGGCGCTGACGCCACGGTTGAGCAGCAGGTTGGCGAGCCCGATCGAGTCATCGAGTTCCGTGAGTAGGGCGAGTGCGGCACGCTCATGGTCGACGCGCTCGGGAAGACCGAGACACGAGCAACACCACTCCGCGAGCAGATGAGCCTGCGCAAGCAAGCGCCTGTCATCGCTGTTCTCAAAGTCCCGCAAGAGCGCGCGGGTCAACTCGAGGCACTCCAGCCAATCGCCGAGAAAGTTTCGTACCGTGGCCCTAGAGAGTCGGAGATGACCAGAAGTATTGAAATCGGGACACGCCTTCAGCGCCCGAGCGGTGGTCACAAGCGCGGAGCGATAGCGACCCAGCTTCTCCAGCATTCGTGTGCGATCGACGGCGATCAGCGCACGCTCGGGTTCAGCGGCCAGACGCGCGGCTTGAGCCAACGCACCCAACGCCGCATCCGGATGCCCGGCTCGCTCGGCTGCAAACGCCAGGCGGCGATGGGTGGCACAGCATTCGACCGCCTCAGCTCCAACTTGGCGCTGCGCGCCCACGACATCGCGAAGCAGTGATTCAGCGATCTCCATGGCACCTTTGGCGATCGCGGCTTCGGCCGCTTCGTGGTTCCACTTCACGATCCGCTCGGGAATGCCAGACCCCGTGGCATGAAACGCCAGCGCCGAGACCGGGTCAGCGATGGGCACCAACTCGCCCCATTCCTCGATCACGTCGCCGGCGCGTTGGTGCACGGCTCGACGCCGCCGCACCGACAACCCCTCGTACGCAGCCACGCGCACCATGTCGTGCCGGAAGCGAACCGTCTCCTTGTCGATCACGACCAGGTCGCCGAGCTCGCGCGCCCAGGTCTCGGCATCGGTCAGATCGGCGCGGTCGAGCACACGGCTCGCGAGCGCGCAACTCATCGTCGAGCCCAGCACCGACGCATCGCGGATCAGCTCACGGCCGGCGACTGGGAGCTGATCGATGCGCGCCGCCAGCACCCGCTCGACCGTCTCGGGGAAGGCAGCGTTCGACTGTGCTGACGACGTTGCGACCGAGCGGGCGAGCTCGATCAGGTACAGCGGATTTCCGGCCGCAGAGTCCCTGAGCCTGGCCAGGGTCGCATCGCTTGC
>JANMNE010000016.1:0-8943 GCA_031373785.1 Ilumatobacteraceae bacterium | reverse complement strand
CCTGCGCGTGCCGTGCTTCTTCAACGGCCTCGGGCGTGGCACGTTGCCCGCCGATCACGAGCTGGCGTTCCTGCGTACCCGTGGGCTGTTGAAGCAGCGAGCCGATCTCGTGGTCGTGCTCGGCACGCCGCTCGACTTTCGTCTCGGGTTCGGTCGCTTCGGGGTGGCCCGCGTGGCGCACGTGGTCGACGCCGCGTCGCAAGTGGCCCATCACGTCGAGGTGACCACCGTCGTCGGTGACACGACGCAGATCCTGCAGGCGCTCGCCGACCATCGCGGCGCGCGCGTCGATCACGAGGGTTGGATCGCCGAGCTGCGCGCATCCGAATCGGCAGGACGAGCGGCCGACCAGGTGCTGCTCGCGTCGGCGGACGCGCCCATCCGGCCGTCGCGGATCTACGGAGAGCTTGCCAAGCGATTGGCCCGCGATGCCGTGGTGATCTGCGACGGTGGCGACTTCGCCTCGTATGCGGGCAAGTTCGTCGAGGTCTTCGAGCCGGGCTGCTGGCTCGACACCGGGCCGTACGGGTGCCTCGGCAACGGGCCCGGCTATGCGATCGCAGCACGCGTGGCGCGCCCATCGAGCCAGATCGCCCTCCTGCTGGGCGATGGCGCTGCAGGGTTCAGCCTGATGGACGTCGATTCCATGGTCCGTCACCGACTCCCGGTCGTGATCATCGTCGGCAACAACGGCATGTGGGGGCTCGAGAAGCATCCGATGCAAGCCATCTACGGGTGGGACGTGGCCTGCGACCTGCAACCCGGGTGCCGCTACGACGAGGTCGTGCGTGCCCTCGGCGGCGCGGGCGAGCTGGTGACCGATCCCGAGCAGATCGGCCCGGCGCTCGATCGCGCCTTTGATTCCGGCGTGCCGTACCTCGTCAACGTGCTGACCGAGCCGTCCGACATCTACCCGCGTACGTCGAACCTCGGGTGACCGGCAATGAGCGACTGCCGAACCACCGCCACCGACGCTGCCTCCGCCCCCGCCACCTGCATCCGGATGGCATCTCCCGGCACCACCCATCCCACCGCAACCCCCCGCGCCCAGCCCGCCGCAGCCGGGGTCCCGTTCGTCGCCGACGCTCGACGAACTGTTCCCGCCGATCGAGCCACAGCCGCCAGCGACGTGAGCCTGGGCTACCTCGTCAGTACGAACCGCACCGGGCGAATCGTGTGTGTTGCCTTCGGGCCGGAACGCACCGGCTCGTACGTGGAGCAGAGCCGGCAGAGCGGCTAGGTCGACGCGTCTCGGGCGGGTCGGCTCAGGCGCAGACGCTGCCGGGTGCGGGCACGACTGCAGCGGTTGCCGTGACGTCCATCAGCACCGACGCTTCGTGGATGAACCCGTCGGCGACCATCGCATCTTCGGTGACAGCCGTGTCGGGGTTCAACAAGGTGTAGGCCTCGACCGCCTTCTCGATGGTCGAACGCTCGGTCACGCACGCCGCGGCGTTGCCGGAGTCCATGTCGTTCTTCGCTTGGCGCGCCTGGTGGGCTGGGTTGCAGGCGGTCACCGCGCCCATGGTGATCACCACGAGGCACAACGCTGACCAGCGGGTGGTTCTCATGCCGTCTGTATCGGCAGGTCGGGGCCTTCGGTGAATGGGTTTTCGCGTGATCCGCATGCGCTGGACCTGGACGAGGTACTCGGTAGGCTCGCCTGCATGATCGCCGGGATGACCAACTCTGGATTGGACCAAGGACTGGAGTGCACTGATGGCACATGACGTAGTCGAATCCGACGTGCTCGAGCGGGTGCTCGGTGCCGCAATGCGCACGGGCGGCGAGTTCGCCGAAGTGTTCATCGAGGACAAGCGATCCACGATGGCAGGCCTCGACGACGGCCGAATCGAACAGGTCACCAGCGGCCGCGATCGCGGTGCCGGCATCCGGGTGATCAAGGGCGACACCACCGGCTTCGCCCACACCGCCGACCTCAGCGAGGCGGGGTTGCGCGCCGCAGCCGAGGCTGCGGCGGCCGCCGCCAGCCAGGGCACCGGCGGCGCCAACGTTGTCGCCCTCACCCGCCAGGGCGACCACCGGGTCAGCCCGGTCGAACGCTTCGCCGACGGGGTGTCGAAGACCGACAAGGTCGCCTTGTTGCAACGCGTCGACGAGGCAGCGCGAGCCAGTGGTGCCGCCATCGTGCAGGTCAGCGCCGGGTATGCCGACAGTCGCAAGCGGATCATGATCGCCAACACGCACGGCTTGTTGGCCGCCGACGAGCAGGCCCGCCAGACCGTGCGAATCAGCGTGGTCGCCAACGGCGACGCAGGCATGCAGACGGGATTCCAGAGCACGGGGCACACGTTCGGCTTCGAGATGTTCGACAGCATCGACGTGGAGGATCTCGCACGCGACGCTGCACGCCAGGCACTGGTCAAGCTGACTGCCCGTCCCGCGCCCAGCGGCACCATGCCGGTCGTGATCAAGTGCGGCAGCGGCGGGGTGCTGTTCCACGAGGCATGTGGCCACGGTCTCGAGGCTGACCTGATCGCCAAGGGTGGCAGCGTGTTCCGCGGCAAGCAGGGCGAGCTCGTTGCCTCGCCACTGGTCACCCTCGTCGACGACGGCACGATGAGTGGCGAGTGGGGTGCAATCGGCATCGACGACGAGGGCCACCCCAGCCAGTACAACGTGCTGATCGAGAACGGCGTGCTGACGGATTACATGTGGGACTACCTGCGCGCCCGCAACGAAGGGCGCCCGCAATCCGGCAATGGCCGGCGTCAGAGCTACATGCACCTGCCCATGGTCCGGATGACCAACACCTACGTGCTCAACGGCACGGAGGAGCCCGCCGACATCGTGCGCGGCACCGATCACGGCGTCTACATCGCCAAGCTCGGCGGCGGCCAGGTCAACACGGCCACGGGCGACTTCGTCTTCGGCATGACCGAGGCGTACCTGATCGAAGACGGCGAGATCACCGAGCCGTTGCGTGAGGGCAACCTGTTGGGCAACGGTCCGCAGGTCCTGCGCGACATCGATCTGCTCGGCAACGACTTCGCGATGGGAAATCCCGGCACGTGCGGCAAGGACGGGCAAGGTGTGCCGGTCGGCGACGGTCAGCCGACCTTGCGGGTCAAGGCCCTCACGATCGGCGGCACCGCAGCATGAGTGGTGTCGAGCAGTTGCAGGCAATCGCCGACCGGGTCGTGGCAATGGCTCAGCCGGGCGAGCACATCGAGGCTTTCGTCTCACGCGATGCCGAGACCGACATCCGAATCTACGAGGGTGCGGTCGAGCACTTCGTCGCTGCGCAGACCGAGGGCGTCGGCATCCGCGTGATCCGCGACGGTCGTACCGGGTTCGCCTACGCAGGTGTGCTCGACGAGACCGCTGTCGCCGAGGTGTTGGCCGAGGCTCGCGACAACGTGCAGTTCGGCACGCCCGACGAGTGGGCCGGCCTTGCCGAGCTCGACGGTGTCGAGGTGATCGAACAGGAGTTGTGGAGCGACGCGCTGGCCGAGTACTCGACCGATGGCAAGATCGCTTTGGCCAAGGAGCTCGAGCGGCTGACGCTGGCCGCCGACCCCCGAATCCGCGTCGATGACGCCAACTACGCCGACGCTGCGTCCGAATCCGCCGTGGCGACGACCACCGGCATTCGTCGCACCGGTCGCGAGAACGGCTGCTATGTGGTCGTCAGCACGCTGGCCGACGACGGTGACGAAACGCAGACCGGCTTCGGTTTCAGCGTCGGGCGCTCGCCGGTCGAGTTCGATCTCGCCAAGGCCGCCCAAGAGGCCAGTGACCGGGCCACGCGTCTGCTCGGTGCGACGAAGCCGTCGACCAAGCGCACCACGGTCGTGCTCGACCCGTACGTGACGGCGAGCTTCCTCGGCATCATCTCCAGCACATTGAACGGCGAGAGCGTCGCCAAGGGCCGCAGCCTGTTCAAGGATCGCATGGGCGAAAGCGTGGCCAACTCGATCGTCACGCTGGTCGACGACCCGACCAACCCCAAGGCGTACACGGCGACCGACCTCGATGGCGAGGGCCTCGCCGCCCGCCGCAACGTGTTGATCGACGGGGGCGTGCTGAAGCAGTTCGTCCACTCGTCGTATTCGGCGCGGCGCGTCGGCACGAAGAGCACGGGCAACGCGATCCGCGGCGGCTTCAAGGGCACTCCAGGCGTCGGTTGCCTGGCGTTGCAGTTGCTGCCGGGTGGGCGCGATCAGGATGCGTTGATCGCCGACGTGGAGGATGGCGTGCTGATCCAATCCGTCAGCGGCCTGCACTCCGGCGTCAACGCGATCAGTGGAGACTTCTCGGCCGGCGCTTCCGGCCTGTCGATCTCCAACGGCCAGGTCGGTGGGCCGATCCGCGAGTTCACGATTGCATCCACGTTGCAGCGCATGCTGCTCGACGTGGTCGAGATCGGCAACGACGTCGACTGGTTGCCGATGCGGGCCGCCGGTGTCACCTTGGTGATCCGCGATGTGACGATGAGCGGTTCGTAACCGAACTCAACCGACCGAGTGCTGGCGCAACGTCTCTGACAGCGGCCGGCAGCCGAGCCCGTACGACGCCGCCACGGTGGTGTCGAGCACGACCCGCCCCGGTCTGATCGTCCCGGCCAACGCCAGCGATCCGGTGGTGATGGCGCGAGGGTCGTAGCCCATCCAGCGAGCGAATGTCGCCGCCAGGTCGGCCCGACTGATGGCCTCTGGCCCGGCGACGTTCAGCGGTCCGCGAATCTCCGGCCATGCCGCCAGATTGCTCAGCGCCCTGCCGACATCGGCGGCGTGCGCCGGGCAGCGAAACTCGTCGGTGAAGAACCGCATCGCCTTCTTGCCCGTGATCGCCTGCTCGACTTCGAGCTGGATCGGCGCCGGCCGACGTGTGCCGTAGAGCAGCGATGTGCGCACCAGCACCGCGCCGGGGCATTCAGCAACTACAGCCCGCTCGGCCTCCAACTTCATCACCCCGTACTCGGTGATGGGAAACGGTGCGTCGTACTCACGGTATGGCGCGGGGCGCCCGGCGAAGATGGCATCGCTGCTGACGTGCACCATTCGGGCGCCGCAGATCTGGGCGACCTCGGCGATGTTGCGGCTCCCCTCGACGATGCTGCGGCGATCACCCTTCCGATAGGCGAGGTGCACGATGGCGGTGGGCTTCCACGAGCTGATCTCGTCGATCACGCGCTCACGAAGACGCACGTCGATCATCGACGAGGGCGGCGCGAACAGTTCCCAGTCCTCCGCCTCCGACGCGATGCTGAGGTGCTGCCCGAGGAACCCGGACCCGCCGGTGATCAGCATGAACCGCCTGCGGCGTGGTGTCCAACGCACACCGGCGAGCCTACGGGGTACCGTTGCCGCTCGTGCCAGCTCCCCTTCCCGCAGCCGTGGCCCGCCACCCACATCTCGCTGCGTCGCTGCCCGCCGGGTGGGTGCGGGTCGACATGCACAGCCACACGATGTGGAGTGGTGACTCGTCGACGACCCCGGACGAAGTTGCCGCGGCAGTTGCCGATTCCGGCATCGACGTGCTGTGCATCACCGACCACAACGCGATCAAGGGTGCGGTCGAACTGGCAGGGCGCCTGACGTGCCGTGTGATCGTCGGCGAGGAACTGCGCACACACGCCGGCGAGGTCATCGGGCTCTTCCTGAACGAACGCATTCCCGTCGGGGTAACGCCTGAGGCCGCGGCCCGCGCCATTCGCGATCAGGGTGGGATCGTGTACATCCCGCATCCATACGACCCGATGCGCCGCAACCTCAGCGAGACCGCGCTCGACGATCTGATCGCCCGTGGGCTGGTCGACGCCATCGAGGTGCTCAACGCCAAGACGTCGTTGCGCAGCCTGAACGCGCGGGCCGCATCGACCGCGACGATCCATCAGCTGGCGGCCGGCGCCGGCAGCGACGCCCACGTTCCCGATGCGATCGGCGCGGCCTACGTCGAGATGCCCGATTTCGACGGGTCCGACGACTTCTTGGCCAAGCTGCGGCTCGGTCGACCGGTCGGGCATCACTGGGACGAGCCCCGCCCGTGGTCGCCACGAGTGCTCCCGAGCACCACGGTCGACTAGAACTTCCGCTCGTGCCGATCATCCACGCCATCATCCTCGGGCTCGTGCAGGGCCTCTCGGAGTTCCTGCCCATCTCCTCGAGCGGTCATCTCCTGCTCGTACCGTGGTTGTTCGACTGGCACGACTTCGACAACTCGGCGATCGAGAAAGCGTTCGACGTGGCCCTGCACCTCGGCACGCTGGCCGCCGTCGTGGGCTACTTCCGTCACGAGCTGGTCACCTACGTGCGCGAGGGAATCCGATTGCTGGTTCGGCGCGAGCGGCCCGCCGATCCGGACGGCCGGCTGGCGTGGCTGCTCGTGCTGTCGTCGATTCCCGCGGCGATCGCCGGTGCACTGTTCGAGAAGACGATCGACAACCGGCTGGGCAAGCCTGGTCTGATCGCGGTGTCGTTGATCGTGTTCGGCGTGCTGCTGGCGGTCGCAGACCGTCGCGCTGGTCAGCGTTCACTCGTCGACTACCAGCGCGACGACGCCCTGAAGGTCGGCGCCGCTCAGGTGTTGGCGCTGAACCCGGGCACGTCACGGTCGGGCATCACCATGACCGCGGCGCGGTTCCTCGGCTTCACCCGCGACGCTGCGGCGAGGGCCAGCTTCCTCATGGCGATCCCCGTCACTGCCGGCGCGGTCGCCTACAAAGGACTCAAGCTGATGAAGGATGGCGTGCCCGCCGGTCTCGGTGTCCCGATGATCGTCGGCATCGTCACCGCCGGCGTCTCGGGCTGGGCGGCAGTGTGGGGCACGCTGCGATTGATCCGGACGCGCAGCTTCATGCCCTTCGTGATCTACCGCTGCGCCCTCGGTGTCGTGGTGCTGGTCATCCTTGCCGCCGGCTGGCGTTGACCCGCGCCAGTCAAGTCACCGAATATCCGGTGCAACCGGAGATTCCGTGACGTGTCGACGCGGTCACGGGCCGGGGGTGAGGGCGAGGGTGACGGTGTCGGTGAGGAGCGCGGTGGCCATGGCGGGCGCGGCGTCGGAGGGCACGGCCACCATCAGCGCGGCATCGGTGTCGCCGACGACGAGACCGGGGGAGGCGAGTTGCCCGCCGGCGTAGACGCTGAGGTGATCACCCACACGGAACTGCCCGACGCCTGTCGGTAGGGCAAACGCCACCCAGCCGTTGGGGACAAGCCCGGCGGTGCCCCGAGTGGTGACGTCGGTGTTGGTGATGATCTCCCCCGGCCCGACACGCTGCCGGGCGGCGGTCCCAGCGGGGTCCGCGCGCACGGCATCGACCGGCACGACCGCCATCGGCATCAGGCGAGTCGCCGAGCGGATCGGTTCGCCTGGTCCGATCGCAGCGGACGCCACCCACACCGTCTGCTGCCGACCCCACGATCGGCGGGCGGCGTCGACGCGTTCCACCGCCCTGGCAGTGCTCAGCGCGACGGCGGCGGCGATCACACCGAGGGTGAGCCAGTAGATCGACGGGTGGCGCGCCACCGTCAGGCGTACCCAGGCCAGCTGGTGCATGAGACTCCCTCGACAGATCGAGTCGACGATTGGGGGAAGCCACGGCCGACTGTATCGGTCGGCGGCTAATTTCAGGCGGTGCGGTTCAGTCGCTGCTGGCGCTCGACTTGGCCGGAGTGGACTTCTCGGAAGACGACGTCGCGGTCGACGACGTCGATGTCGACGGCGTCGATGATGACGACGACGAATCGCCCGATGTCGATGTCGATGTCGATGTCGATGTCGTCGATGACGATTCTGATGATGTCGACGAGCTCGACGACTTCGACTTCCCGCCACGACTGTCGGTCTTGTAGAAACCGCCACCCTTGAACGTGACGCCGACGGGGGTGAACACCTTCTTGACCTGCAGTTGCTCGCCCGTTGCGGGGTGCTGGGCGTGGGTCAAAGCGTCGTCGGTGAACGCTTGTTGGACCTCGATGGTCTCACCGGTGTCGATGAACTTGTAGACGTAGGTAGGCATGTCGGCTCCGCCGTGTTCATTAGCAGTCGGACTGTTCGACTGCTAATGCTAGCGGGCCGTGGTAGCGCCGTAACATCCCCCAGATGCTCGTTCGCACCGCCGTCATTCCTGCTGCCGGACTGGGCACTCGCTTCTTGCCGGCGACCAAGGCGGTTCCGAAGGAGCTGTTGCCGATCATCGACACGCCAGCGTTGCAGCTCGTCATCGACGAAGCCGTCGGCGCCGGCATCGACCACATCGTGATCGTGACCAACCACAACAAGCCGGCGATCGAGGCGTACTTCGAATCGTCCGACGAGGTGCTCGCCAAGTTGCGGTCGACCGCCCGCCATGCCATGGCCGACCGGCTCGAGTCGATCGGTCGCGACGTGCGTGTGAGCTTCGCCTATCAGGATGCGCCGCTGGGTCTCGGTCATGCTGTGGGGTGCGCGGCCGATGCGGTCGGTGACGAACCGTTCGCGGTGATGTTGCCCGACGAGTTGATGGGCGATTCTTCGCTGCTCGACCAGATGGCCCGGCTGTGTGAGTCGTCGGGAGGCAGCGTGGTCGGCCTGAAGCGGGTGCCGCGCGACCAGGTCAGTGCGTACGGCGTGATCGACCCGTCGACCGAGCTCGACGACTCGGGCGTGATCGGCATCCGCACCATGGTCGAAAAGCCCGCCGTCGACGATGCGCCGAGTGATCTCATCATCATCGGTCGCTATGTGCTGACCCCCGACGTGTTCGCCGCGATCGAGCAGTTGGAGCCGGGCACTGGCGGCGAGATCCAGCTCACCGACGCGCTGAAGGTGCAGGCCGCCCGCGGCCCGTTCCACGGAGTGCTGTCTTCGATCCGTCGCTACGACACGGGCACGCCGCTGGGCTGGCTGAGCGCCGTGGTCGACATCGCCCTCGACGACCCGACGATCGGCGAGGACTTCGTCGCCTTTTTACGCGAACGACTCAGCTGATCCGCC
>JANMNE010000053.1:0-7232 GCA_031373785.1 Ilumatobacteraceae bacterium | reverse complement strand
TCGGTGATGTGCCGGCCGGGCTCCGAACGCGGCTCTGTGCGGCTCCCGCCAGCGGGTTGGTCGGGCGCGATTTCGGCAACCTCGGGCGTATTTTCGCGCCCGACCAGTTTCATCGGGCGCGATTTCGGCAACCTCGGGCATACTTTCGCGCCCGATGAAACTTTCCGAGCACGTGCACAGATCGAACTTCTACATCCCAACAAGGCCAGGTCGGGGCATCCGTCGACAGCACCAATGTTGCTGGTCACGGTACTAGCTCGAATCTCGTGTCGGGGCGTTCTGGCTGGCGAGGCCGACCAGGTTGCCCTCGCTGTCGGTGATGAAGGCCATCCATTCCTCCGCGCCGATCGGACCGAACATGCCCTGGTCGTCGGTGAAGATGACGTGTGGCTCGTTGGCAATCGCCACGCCGTCGGTGCGCAGCCGCTCGATCGTCTCCCTGACGTCGTCGACACGCAGATAGATCAGGGCGCTCGGGGCGCCGCGCTCGATCAGCAGGCGCGTGTTGCCGAGTCGGAAGAATGCCAAGCCGGGCGGGTCGAACGTGGCGATCGGTGGCTCGCCGATCAGGCCTGTGTAGAAGGCGATGGCACGGTCGAGATCGTCGGCATGTTGGGCGACCTGATGCAGGATCACGCCGACGCGGCCCGCTGTTCTCGCCTCCGCACTGCGGCCGACTCGCTGATCCACACGGCAAGCAGGACCAAGCCGCCACCGACGGCGTCGCGCACGTGCAGGTGCTCGCCGACGACGAGCCACGAGAAGATCACACCGAACATCGGCGTGAGGAACAGCGTGACGGCGACACGATTCGAGGGCTGGTTCGACAGCACCAGGCACAGCATGAGATAGGCGATGGCCGAACCGATCCCGAGGAAGATGACGGCACCCAGTGCCTTCGGTGTCACCGAATCGCCGCGGAACATGCCCCCGTCGACCACATCGAACAGACACGCGGGGATCACGAAGATCAGTGCGCCGACCTGCGTGACTGCCGCGACAGCGAGCGGGTCGACACCGCGACCAACGCGACGCACGAAGGCGGTGTAGATCGAAAAGGCGATGACGGTGCCGAGCAGGAGGATGATCGGGAGGACCGGCGATGGGCCGGAGTGCTCGGTGAACACGCCCGAGGCCACGAGTGCGCCCGTGAAACCGACGACCAGGGCGACGATGGATCGGCGCGACGGGGCGTCGCCAACCAGCAGCACGCCCGCGAGGGCGACGCCGATCGGCTCCAGCCCGACGACGATCGAGCCGATCGTCGCCGAGCCGCGATCGACACCGATGCCCATGAACACGGCCATCAGTCCGATACCGAACATTCCGATCACGATCAACCGGCGGACGTGATACTTCGCCGTCGGCAACCGCCGCCGGGCGACCGTGACCAACACGACGGCCGCCAGCATGAAGCGCACCAGGTTGGTGGTCGCCGGACCGAAGCTCTCGCTGGCCAGTTTGTAGGCGGGCAGGCTGCCCCCGAAGAACACGACGATGGTCAGCAGCGTGGCCCGCACGGCGAGCGATGCCGGCTGCGAATGATGGTCGACATCCGCTGTTGTCGCTTCGCGGATCGCCACGCACACCACCATATTCGTTGCCGGCCGTCGAACGCCGACCGGGCAGCTTCGACTACCGTGGCAGACGGCGTGCCGGGAAGTCTGGTCGGCGAAGGTCAGGAGACCATGTGACTCGCCGTTCACCGCGCGCCCCCCAACCGATTCCGCGTGCGCTCTCGCCACTGCGCGACTTCATGCACACCGAGGCCGCCGGTGGAATCCTTCTGGCCGTGGGCGCGGTCGTGGCCATGGCCTGGGCCAACTCACCGTGGTCATCGTCGTATGAGCACCTGTGGACCACGCCGGTATCGCTGACCATCGGCAGCCATTCCCTCCACCTCCTCCTGCGTCAATGGATCAACGAAGGGCTGATCACCGTCTTCTTCTTCGTCGTCGGCCTCGAGATCAAGCGCGAACTGATCAGCGGACAGTTGGCGACGAAGCGGGCCGCCCTGCTGCCGATCGTCGCCGCAGTGGGCGGCATGGTGGCGCCTGCGCTGCTCTATCTCGCCATCGCCGGCGGGAGCGCGCCGCGAGGCTGGGCGATCGTGATCGCCACCGACATCCCACTGGCACTCGGCGTGCTCGCCATCGCGGGGAGTCGCGTGCCACCGGCGTTGCGCGTGTTCCTGCTGGCCCTCGCGATCGTCGACGACATCGGCTCGCTGTTGATCATCGCCGCGTTCTACTCGACGGGCATCGGATGGGGTTGGCTGGCAGCAGCCCTTGCCGTGTTCGCTGCGGCAGCCGTCGGCCGACGGTTCGGAATGCAACGGCAATGGATTTTCATCGCCCTCGGTTGCCTGCTGTGGTTGATGCTGCACGAAGCGGGGGTCAACGCCACACTCGCCGGCGTGGCGATGGGACTGCTGGCACCGACGACGGCACGCATTGCGCCGGAGTTCGTCGACGTCGAGGAGTTGGCCGACGTCAGCACGGTCGAGAACGCCATGCTGAGCACCGACATCGCCCGCGGATCGGTCTCCGTCGTCGAGTGGCTCGAGCACCTGCTGCACCCGTGGGCCAGCTACGTGATCATCCCACTCTTCGCCCTGGCCAACACCGGTATCACCCTGAGCCGCGGCCTGTTGCACGACGCGGTGCGATCACCGATCACCTGGGCGATCATCGTCGGCCGCGTCATCGGCAAACCGCTGGGGATCCTGGTCGCGACGAAGATCGTGATCGCCGCCAACCAAGCCGACCTGCCCGGTGACGCAAGCGCGCGGCAATCCCTCGGCGTTGCGACGACCGCGGGCATGGGCTTCACCGTCGCGCTGTTCATCGCGGAGCTGGCGTTCACCGATCAGACGCAACGGTCCAACGCCACGCTCGGCATCCTGGTCGCCGCGGTGCTCGCTGCGGCGTTCTCGCTCGCCGCGTTGGGCGTTGGTCAACGTCGACCCGACCCTGCCTGAACTGCGGGCCCAGCAGTGCGGCAGAATGGCACCGATGCGTGCTGCCGCTCCCGCCCTGGTTGTCGTGCTGCTCGCCGCGGGGTGTGGGGACAGCACGTCGTCGTCGCAGAGCGTGGCTCCGTCACCGACCACGGCCCCCGCAATCACGACTCCCGGCACCGGCACCGCGTCGACCGACGTGCAGCATCTCACGTTCGACACGGCCGATGGCACGGTCATCGACTACGTGCTGCTGGTGCCCCCGGGCCGTACCACGGGACAACCGGGGAAGGTCCTCTTCACGTTTCCTCCCGGCGGCCAGGACCTCGACGTGACGACCAGGATCGTGGAGGACCGCTGGCACGACGAGGCCCTGGCCAGAGACTGGGTGGTGGTCTCCCCTGCTGCGCCATCGACCGGCCTGTTCTACGACGACCCGTCGGCCCAACTGGTGCCCGAGCTGCTCGACAAGATCGCCGCCGACTACCCGCCGGAAGGTGGTCGCTTCGATCTCGCGGGCGTCAGCAACGGTGGCCTCTCGGCGTTCAAAGCGGCGTTGACGTTCCCCGCCCGCTTTCGATCGCTCGTGGTCTTCCCGGGGTACTCCCAAGATGGTGGTGACGATCCCAACCTGTCGAAGTTGGACGACATCGGTGTCAGCATGTTCGTCGGCGGCGACGACACGGGCTGGCGTGAAGCGAGCGAGCAGACCGAGCAGACCCTGAAGGGGCTCGGGTACACGGTCGAGTTGCACGTCATCGCCGGCTCGGGACATATCATCGAGTCACTCACCGGCGCAGACCTCTTCGACGCGATCGAGCGCGTCCGCGCCTGACCGACCGGGGGAAACCAGCGTGATCAAGCCGTGGTTGTTCGAATTTTTCCATCAACCGCTCGACGCGCAGTTGCGATCCGACCCGCAGGCGGTGCACGAGCACTTCCGCTGGTACATCGACCTGTGGACTCGCGCCGACACCCGCGACTTCGAGGGAATCTTCTTCAGCGAGCATCACTTCGGCGCGGCCTACAGTCCCTCGCCGAACCTGCTGCTGTCGCACGTCGCGGCGCGCACGACCCGGCTGCGTCTCGGTGTGCTCGGATCCGTCACCCCATACGCGACGCCGTGGCGCATCGTCGAGGAGATTGCCATGCTCGACCACCTGACGGACGGGCGCCTGGAGATCGGCATCGTCAGCGGCATCCCGCCCGAGCTCGCGGTGGTCGGCATCACGCCCGACGTCGCGGCTGCTCGCCACGCCGAGGTGATCGACGTGCTCGACGCAGCGCTGACAGATCCCGTCATCTCGCACCACGGCACGCAATGGAACTTCGACGATCTGGAGATCCTGCCGCGGTGCCTGCAGCAACCATCGCCCCCCGTGTGGACAGCGGTGCGCAGTGCAGCGTCAGCCGAGCGAGCCGGCCAGCGCGGATGGAAGGCGTGCGGCGGATTCCTGTCGGCGAAGGAGGTCGCCGTGGTGTTCGACGCCTACCGCCAGGGCGCCGAAGCTGCCGGAAACCCACACGGCCCCGAGCAGATCGCCGTGCGCCGCATGGTCACGTTCGTCGATGCGCCGTCGCAGCAACGCGAGGCGGTGCATCGCGCCAAGCGCGCACTGCTCGACGTGCTGACCGCCAGCGCCGGGCCACTGCCCCCATGGGCCGCACTGCTCGACCGGCCCGACGAGTCGATCGCGGCCCTCAGCGACGAGGAGTTCGTCAGCGGCACCCCGCAGCAGGTGGCCGAGCAGTTGATCGAACAATGCCAGGTGATCGGCGCAGGTCACCTCCTGGTTGCGTTCAGCGAGCGCGAGCACGATCGGTTGGAACACAGCCACGAGCTGTTCAGCAACGAGGTCGCCCCGTTGCTGCGCGAAGCGGCTGTGACCTGATGGCGCGGCTCACCGGCAAGGTCGCCCTCATCACCGGCACGGGTGTCGGCATGGGTCGGGCCGCCGCGCTGCGATTCGCCGCCGACGGCGCCACCGTCGTCGGCTGCGATCTCAACCCGCAAACGTCGGAAGAGACCGTTCGTCTCGTGCACGAGGCCGGCGGGCTAATGACATCGGCTGCCCCGGTCGATCTGTCGTCGTTCGAAGCCACGCAACGCTGGATCGACGAAGCGGCTGCGACCCACGGCGGCATCGACGTGTTGTACAACAACGCCTCCCTGCCCGTCGTCGGCCCATGGGACGACCTCACCGTCGACCAATGGCACGCCGGCATCAGGAACGAGCTGGACCTGGTTTTCTACTCATGCAAGCTTGCCTGGCCGTATCTCGTTGCCCGCGGCGGGGGAAGCATCATCAACGTCGCCTCGATCGCCTCGATCCGGGGCGCGGCGTTCTTCCAACAGGCCGCCCACGGCGCTGCCAAGGGCGGGGTGTTGTCGTTCACCTACCACCTCGCCGCGGCCGGTGGGAAACACCGCATTCGAGCCAACGCGATCCTGCCCGGCCTGATCCGCACCCCGTCGACCGAGTTCCTGTTCTCGTCACCCGACGCCCCCGGCAGCACGCTGGCAGCGGCCAACCCGTTGGGGCGGGTCGGCGAAGCCGACGACGTCGTCAAGCTCGCCGCATTCCTGGCCTCGGACGACGCCTGGTACATCAACGCCGCCGCAATCCCGGTCGACGGAGGCCAGTCGGTCATCGAGTAGTCCGGCCATCGCCGCCGTACACCGCACCGCCACCAGTTGTGACTTAAGACCACCGTCCGAGGTTTAACATCGCGCCGTGGACCGTCTCGCCGAACTGGCCACCTCCATCGAGCGCGACCCGGGCGACGTGGCCCGCGACGTGCGCGCCCTGGCCGACGCGGCGCGGATTGCCGAGGACTGGCACACCGTGAGCAGGGCCCAAGCGCGTTGTCGGCCGCTGGTCGCCAGGGCGAGGCGTTCGGTCACCTCGATCTGGTCGAGCAGCTCGGATCGGAGTCATTGCGTGATCGCGCCGAACTGCAGCGGGCCGTGTTGTGCCGCGATGTGGGTCGACGCGAGGAGGCGGTGGCGCTGCTCAGCCGGGCCGTTCCCCGTCTGCGCCGCGGCGAACGGTTGCTCGATCTGGCCAGGTGGCGATCCCCGAGGTCGTGCCACTCCAGGCGTCGTCCAGCGCTCGTCGCACGGCGATGAATCCCGGGTCACCCTCGCACCGGATGCCCGTGACGGGCATTCGCGGCGCGCCGAGGTCGATGCCTCGGCTGACCTGTAGGTCGGCGAGGCCGTCACAGATCAACGAGCGAACCTCGTCCTCCGATCCGCCTTCATGCTCGACGAACAGTCCGCCGCCAGTGCACTCGTCTTGC
Organism: Ilumatobacteraceae bacterium; assembly: GCA_031373785.1. Taxonomy (GTDB): domain Bacteria; phylum Actinomycetota; class Acidimicrobiia; order Acidimicrobiales; family Ilumatobacteraceae; genus JAENVT01. Next base: position 970 of record JANMNE010000053.1, on the reverse strand, counting down.
ACCCGGCCCACGCCTGCCCACGCCTCGGCGCCGACGGCGACGAGGGCACGATCGAACGCGGCAAGCTCGGTACGAGCAGTCGCGGTCGCTGTGGCGATCGTGATCGACAACGAGGCTTGGCTGCGGCAGTTCCAAGAAGCAAGTGGGGCGTGGCTGTGTTCACGCGGGCTACGACCCACAGACATCATCGTGGATACACGCAATCTCGTGGCATCACCGCCGTGGATGCCGCGGTGCCCGGCTTCGTCACGGTCTATCCGTGCGACACCGCCCGACCCTTCGCCTCGAGCCTCAACTTCACCCCCGGGGCAGCGACGTTCATCGGCGTGATTTCGTGAGGAATCCGTGTATCCGGGGAGCTCCCGGCTCGCGATCGCGGACCGGTCAGCGCGGCTCGAACTCGTTCGCCGCGCACCCCGAACGCTGGTAGAAGTCGAAGAAGCGGCCCTCCGGGTCGTGGACGTCGCGCAGCTGCTGCAACCTGGCGAAGTTGGCGTCGGCCATGAACTTCGACGAGCGCTGGGTCAGGTCGGCGTCGCCGAGGTATGAGCCCTTGCTCACCTGCTCGAGGGCACGGAACCGGGTGGTGACCCAATCCTGCATGACAGCGTCGTCGGCGGCATCGGGCCAGATCGTGTAGGCGGCGATGTACACGTTGCCCTCCATCGAGAAGGCCATGTCGGGCAGCGGCCGCGACGGTGCCCAGCCGTACCAGATGATGAACGACTCCGGCGTGGGCAGCGAGCGGTAGATCTCTCCGAGGATCGGCGCCAGGTCGGCCGCCGGCGCATCGGTCCACGCACAGTCCGCCGAGTAGCGCATGCCCGGCGGGTTCTGCGCATCCATGATCGGGTTCTCGTCGTCGAACGACGTCGGCTCGGCAAAGATCCGCAGCAAGGCGCGATCGAGCACCGGACAGGTCTCCAACGGCGCCATCAGAGTCCGAGCCTCCTCTGCCGTGTCGAACATG
>JANMNE010000389.1:0-3375 GCA_031373785.1 Ilumatobacteraceae bacterium | reverse complement strand
CAATTGCGCGACGCGCCGTTCTGCTCGGCTCTACGACTCGTAGCAAGCGTGGATCTGCGCCGTCTGTTCTGTGCGCGCGATCTGAGCTGATCGCGTACTTCCTACGGCGGCCAGATCGCGGCAGTTTTGGCGCGTCTCGCGGCGGGCACTCAGGGGCGACGGCGTATCAGATTGGCGTCGTCGGCGAAGTCGGCGACGTTGCGCCGGTCGATGTTGGTTGAGCAGCGTCAGCGACAGATTTTTCCGAATGGAGTGCAACGGAACGGTCGCCCCGGACGTCTCAGAGGGTGTGGTAGCACGCGGCGTCGAAATCTCTGGCACGATCCCAGGTGGGATGGACGACGACTTCGCGCTGTTCTACCGGGACGCTTATCCGGGCGCGGTGCGGCTCGCGTGGTTGCTCACGCATGACCACGACGCCGCAGAGGACGTCGTGCAGGACGCGTTCATCCGACTGCGTCCTCGCCTGGCAACGATCGAGCATCGCAATGCGTACCTTCGGACCGCGATCGTGAACGGCTGCCGAGACCAAGCCCGGTCGGCGGGTCGCGCCGACGCCAGATTACGGCGCATCGGGGTTGATGCCGAGGTGTCGTCGACGGACCAGCCGTCCGAATTGCTCGACGCCGTCGCCCGACTCTCCTACAAACAGCGCGCCGTCCTTGTGCTGCGCTATTGGGCCGACCTTCCGGAGGGTGAGATCGCCGAGATCGTCGGCGCCAGGCCGGCAACCGTTCGATCCATCAATGCACGGGCGCTTGCCCAGCTGAGCAAGGAATTCCCCCGATGACCACCGAACTCGAACGCCGCCTCATCGATGCGTTCCACCAGGGCGCACAACGCGCCCGCCTCGTTCACCCGGACGCCCCATTGGATGACCTCGAAGGTCGATCTCTTCTTCACCTCGACGACACTCGTCTCGAACCCGACGAGCAACTCGTTCCAGTGAAGGAGAACTACATGTCCGTCGACTCACCACCCACCAGCGAAACCAGAAACCGACGGCGCCTGGTGATGGCTGCTGCAGCCGTCGTTGCCGTCATCGGCGTCGCCGCAATCGTCATCAACAGCATGAACTCCGATGACGACGTGGCTCCGTCGCCTGCGGTAGCACCAACCACCGTCGCGCCGACCACAGTCGCACCGAGGACGGAGACCGGCTCCTTCTCCGGCACCGACGGCGTTCCCGTCACGTTCACCGTGCCGGACGGCTGGAGGGTGTTCCAAGGCATGTTTGTCGGTAATAGGGAGGATGTCTGCTGCCCACGTCACGGCCCCGGTCCGGGGGTGGCGTTCATGGAAGTGACCAACATCTACCCCGACGGGTGCCTGGTCGGCCCGCCGGTCGGTCCGACCGTTGATGACCTCGTCTCGGCGTTGGCGAACGTGCCCGGCCTCAACGCGACCGCGCCGGTCGACGTCACCGTCGACGGGTACGCCGGAAAGCAGATCGACTTCACGGTCCTCTACTACAAGAAGGACGAATGCAGGGTGAACCCGAACCCGTACGACCTCTGGTATGGGCCCGGCGATGCTGCTTCCGGCTTCGAGGAAGCGCTCGGTTTCGACGCGAACATCCTCAATATTCACAACAAGCTGTGGATCCTCGACGTCGTCGGTACCCGCGTCGTGATCCACGCGTTCTCCTACGGGAGCCAGGACCAAGCCGCTCTCGACGAGATCCTGGCCTCCATCCAGATCGGCTGAACCTCACCGCCGGGGCACCAGCCGGGCTCGTTCGCCGGACAGCGGCAACGCGCCGAGACCGTCCCCTTGGAGGTGACACGGCGAGCGCAGAATGCCCGCTCCGGCGCGCCAGCGCAAGCACGATTGCCGGCGCATAACAACGTGCGCGAGATCATTGGCAGTTCTGCTCGGGTGAGAGCGCCGGTCTACTGGTCGCGGGGATCGAATGTGAGCGAGGTTGAAAGCTCGCGGTGCGATTCGATCTGTGCCTGCAGTTCGTCGATCTTTCGTTGCGCCAGTGCGATCGTGTCCGCTCCTGCGAGGAAGCGGCGCGGTGGCGGGTCCTCGCCGACGATGGTGATCAATGCCTGTGCGAGCTTGTCGGGATCACCGGCCTGCTGACCGTCTTGAGATTGCCACCACGTGCGCTGCGCCGCGCTGCGCTCGGCATAGTCGGGTATCGACAAAGCTGGCCAAATCAGCGACTCCGGACTGGCGAGCCCGGTGCGGAAGAAGCCGGGATTGACGATCGTGGTCCGAATGCCGAACGGAGCAACCTCTTGTTCGAGCGCGCCCATCCACCCCTCCAAACCTGCCTTCGACGCCGCATAGACCGACGAGAACTCGAAGGCAACCAGTCCGGCACCCGAAGAAATCGCGATCAGATGACCCGAGCGTTGCGTGCGCATGACCGGCAGGACGGCCCGAGTGACGTTCATCGGACCGATCAGATTGGTGGCTAGTTGCTGCTCGACCTGCACCGGCGACATTTCCTCGAAGTAGCCCTTGAACGAAGCCCCTGCGCTGTTGACGAGAACATCGATCCGGCCGAACCGCGCGACCGCTGACTCGACGGCCGCGTTGGCGTCATCGACACTCGTCACGTCGAGCCTCACCACCAACAAATCGTCGGATTCACCGACAGCCTTCAATACTTCGTCAGGACGACGACCGGTCGCGACCACGGCATCGCCAGCCGCCAGTGCAGCTGTTGTGAAGGCCACACCCATGCCGCGGCTCGCACCGGTGATGAACCACACCTTTCGGTCTGCCATCACGCATCATCCTTCGGAAGGAACGGCACTAGCGCAGAATGCCCGCTCCGGCACGCCGGCGCAAGAGCGATCACGCGCACAGAACAAACGAGAGCCGAGCGACAGTTCGGCACAACGCGTTGCACTCTTGGAGGAATCGGCTGGCACTCCCGATTCACAATCGCACACTCCCTGTGGAGTGTGCGCGAGATCGGCAGCTATGGACGACGCCCGTGCCGGGACAGATGTCGCGGCGTCGGCTTGCGCCGCCCACCGGAACCGTCGTTCCGTCGCGAGGCAGCGGCCAACGTGCCAGGACAGATCACGTCAAGCCGTAGCTCCAGTGGGCCGGTATCGCAGGGCGACCGCACCCGACCGGAACTCATGGCGATCCACCAGCTCGAGCTGGATGCGCTCGCGCAGACCGGCGAGCAACGTCGGCCCGCGTCCGGCGAGGACCGGCTGCACAAGGAACTCGTACTCGTCGATCAATCCCAGATCTGCCAACGCCAGTGGGAGCGTCACGCCACCCACGAACAGGCCCTCGCCTGGCTCCTGCTTGAGCCGCTGAACCGCTTGCCCCAAGTCGCCTCGCACCAGCTCGGCATTCCAATCGACCCCGCTCAGCGTGCTCGACACGACGTACTTCTTCGCC